>NZ_CP019342.1:2205553-2520632 GCF_002117085.1 Nonlabens tegetincola
ATGCTGTCCAAGAGAAACTAATTTATCAAATAACTGTTTAACATTTGTCATGTTAAAGTTACCAGCCATAATAAGATTACGGTGCATCCAGTTATTTTGTCTAAGGAATGGATGAACACTTTCAATACTGTTTTTACCAAAAGTCCCGTATCTCACGTGACCTATCATCACTTCACCTAAATAAGGTATTTGAGATTTTTGAGCAGCGACGTCTTCTCTAATTTCTGGACTGTTATACAATTCAGTATTAATACGATCGTTAATTTGGCCAAAAATATCTTGAATAGGTTGTGGTTGATTACTGCGTACTCTTGAAATATATCGCTGCCCTGGATCCACATCAAGTTTAATACTCGCAAAACCAGCTCCATCTTGTCCACGATTGTGCTGCTTTTCCATCATAAGGTACATTTTATTTATTCCATAAAATGCTGTACCGTATTTTTGTTTGTAGTATTCTAGTGGTTTAAGTAGTCTAATTAGTGCTATACCACACTCGTGTTTTAACGCGTCGCTCATGAGGGAATTCTAAAAGGTAAAAGTAGTAAAAATGCCCGCGTTTAGGCGGGCATTTTTTATTCATATTTAAGCTTTCATTTCAAATTTTGTAAGCGCCTGAAATTGTTTTAAGCGCGTTTCAATTTCGTCGTTCGTAATGGACTGCATGCGTTCTGTACCAAATCGTTCTACACAAAAAGAAGCAAAATTTGATCCGTATATAATAGCACGCTTCATGTTTTCAAAACTGTAGTCACCGCTTGCAGCTAGGAAACCAGCAAATCCACCAGCAAATGTATCTCCAGCACCAGTAGGATCAAATACTTCTTCTAATGGTAAGGCTGGAGCAAAGAAAATATCTCCATTATGGAATAATAGCGCTCCATGCTCACCTTTTTTAATCACTACATATTTAGGACCCATTTCGTGGATCTTTTTTGCAGCATTTACAAGTGAGTACTCTCCTGATAATTGTCTTGCTTCTTCATCATTAATAGTAATTACATCTACTCGTTCAATTACTTTTTTAAGTAGTTCTAATTCTATATCCATCCAGAAGTTCATGGTATCTAAAATTACCAATTGAGCATTTGGAGTTTGGTCTAGCACACCCATTTGAACTGCTGGGTGTAGGTTACCTAACATCACAACCTCGGCATCCTTATATTCTTCAGGAACTATAGGGTTAAAATCTGCTAGTACGTTTAATTCAGTAACTAGTGTATCTCTAGAGTTCATATCGTTGTGATAACGACCTGACCAAAAGAATGTTTTTCCATCTTCTACTACCTCGATACCGTCGATATTCATACCGCGATTTTTCATCATCTCTAGATATTCTTGAGGAAAATCACCACCTACAACGCTTACTAGAGCAACATCGGTGTTAAAATGAGAAGCACTTAATCCAATAAAAGTAGCTGCTCCACCTAAAATTTTATCTGTTTTACCAAATGGTGTTTCAATAGCGTCAAAAGCTACTGTTCCTACCACAACCAGTTTACTCATCTTCTTAATTTTGGTGCAAAAATACGTTATAATAATCTTCTAATTGCACCCATTAACTTTTTGTAGAATTAAAGAGAGTTATGGATTTTTAAAAGTTCTTCCATGTACTCACGGCTGTTGCTTAATCTAGGAATTTTATGCTGTCCGCCTAGCTTGTTTTTATCCTTCAACCAGTTATAGAACGTATTTTCTTTTGCATGGTGAATTCTAGGTGCGGTTAAGGTTGTATTGTTGTATCGTTTTGCCTCGTAATCGGTATTTACTTTTTGTAGATTTTCATCTAGCGCTTTCGCGAAAGCGAGCTCATCAACCGGTGCTGTATTAAATTCTATCATCCATTCATGCGCTCCCTTTTCCTTACCTTGCATGAAAACCGGAGCAACCGTATATTCCTTTATAGCACAAGGTACGCTAATCATTGTATTTTTAAGAGCTTCTTCAGCATTTTCAATAATCAGTTCTTCACCAAAAACATTTATGTGATGCTTAGTTCTTCCTGTCACTTTAATGCGGTATGGAGAAGTACTAGTAAAACGCACTGTGTCGCCAATTTTATAACGCCACAATCCTGCATTGGTGGTTATAATAACTGCATAATTTTTACCTAGCTCGACCTGGTTAAGAGGTATTATCTCTTCATCGGGTGTACCGTAATTATCCATAGGGATAAACTCATAGAAAATTCCATAATCCAACATGAGCAGTAATTCTTTACTATCGTTTTTATCTTGAATGGCAAAGAATCCTTCACTGGCATTGTAAATTTCATAGTACTTTACTCGATCGCTAGGAAGTAATTTCCTGTATTCTTCTATGTATGGATCAAAACTAACGCCGCCATGAAAGAACACTTCCATATCAGGCCACACTTGAAGAATGTTGTCCTTTCCTGTTGTCTCTAAAACTTTGTTTAATAAAACCATCATCCAGCTGGGCACTCCTGCTAGACTGGTAACTCTCTCTTTTATAGTTTCATTTACGATGGCAGGTAGTTTTGTCTCCCAATCGGCAAGTAAAGCTGTTTCGTTGCCTGGAGTACTACTGTAATCGGCCCAAAAAGGCATGTTGTCAATTAATATACTGCTCAAATCGCCTGCAGCAGTGCCAGCCTTTTTATCTAGTTTTTTACTACCACCTAGTCTTAACCCTTTCCCTGTAAACAGTTTTGATTCTGGATTATTATTAAGATACATGCACAGTAAATCTTTGGCAGCGGCATAATGACAATCCTCTAGCGACTCTTGACTTACAGGAATAAATTTGCTACGAGCACTCGTGGTTCCACTACTCATTGCAAACCACTTGATATCTGTAGGCCAAAATATATTATTCTCTCCTGATTTACAGCGCTCAATATCGGCTTGAACATCACTATACTCCACAACTGGCATGATAGCAGCAAAATCTTTATAGGACTTAATATCTTTAAATCCATATTTTTTACCATACTCTGTATTACGTGCAAAATAAATAAGGTCTTGCAACACATTATCTTGCAGCTCTTGAGGATGCTTAATAAACAACTCCATATCATGAATGCGTTTCTTAAGAAACCAGCTTACGACAGAATTAAGTATTGTGTTACCCATTTGAGTGGCTTAGAGTATTTTTGTGATGGTAAAGATATAACCTCTACAGTATAAAATTCATAAAATGAAGGTAACAGGTACAGTACGTAAAATGCAAACTGAAATTCAAGAACAAGTTCAATATTATTTGGTTTTTCCAGATCAATTTGTTCATATGAACCAGTTACTTGATAAATCTATTACCATAAAACATGTGGCAAACGAGTGTTTGAATTGTGGACTAGATAAAAAAATATGGCGACAAGGATTTTGTTATGATTGTTTTACTGCTATACCACAAGCTGGTGACTGGATTATGAAACCAGAATTAAGCAAGGCTCATCTAGATGAAGAAGATCGCGATTTAGAGTATGAAAAAAAGGTACAATTACAACCTCATATCGTTTATTTGGCCAATAGTAGCAACATTAAAGTAGGTGTTACTCGTAAATCACAAATTCCAACTAGATGGATTGATCAAGGTGCCCACGAGGCCATTGCTATACTTGAAACTCCTAATCGATATCTTGCTGGAATAAGTGAAGTTGCGCTTAAGGAACATGTTTCTGACAAAACCAATTGGCGTAAAATGCTAACTAATGAGGTAGAGGATGTTGATTTATTACGCTTCCGCGAAAGCTTGCTACAGCACCTGCCTCAAGAGACCTTACCCTATACGCTAGATAATGCTAAAGAATGGGAAATTGAATTCCCAGTATTAGAATATCCAAAAAAGGTAAAAAGCGTGAATTTAACCAAAAGACCAGAACACAACGGCGTGCTTAAAGGTATCAAAGGACAATACTTGATTTTTAATGATGGTCACGTGATGAACCTGCGCAGTCATGAAGGGTTTGTCATTGATATTGAGGTGCATTAAGACCTGCGATAGCCTTTACGTAACTTTACTCCGGTTAATCGCATTTCTTCCTTAAGCGCATCGGCACGAGTAGACAGAGATTTCACATTAGTTTGAGGTTTATTACCTATTCTACCAAAACGTGTGTGTACTTCATTACCTATTACTTTTATTTCCCAGAATTTATTGCTATTCCCTTGTACATACTCATACCTTTTAAAGTCATCACTAGTTTGTGATGATTGTGACTCTATAGTACTATCAGAAACTTGTTGCACCTCTTCACTAACTATCTCTTGCATTTCTCGTTCATGATTTGTTGCTGTTACAGGAGATAATTTTTCTTCATTTTCTATCGTTTGTCTTATTCTTTCTAGTACTCGATTGGGTTGTTCCACCCAATCCTTAACATATACGCGTAGTATTTTCCAACCAAAAGTTTCCAACACGCTTGTTTTTTGACAATACTGCTCTAGTACATTATCACCGTGATAATGACTTTTATAATCCAATAGGATACCCATTTTAAATTGAGTGTCATTAGATGAAATAATAGCAATATCTACCTTAAAATGTGATTGCCCTATATCGTTATAAACCACATATCCTTTTGCTTTTAGAACCTCTTTTAACTTGGATTTAAGCGGTATTTCCTTGCCTTTTAAATCTAGGTTTTGAGATACATGTAAACTATCTAATATGGAAGAAGCATTCTGTATATTACCATCAGAAATTTGTTTAGCGTACTGTAGAAAGCGTTTAAAATACCTAGCTCCTTCGTTATAATCGTTTTTAATGTGCTCTCCTAAAATGCTAGAGACGATCATCATGTTTCTCTTTGCTCTAGAGAATATGACATTGAGTCTTTTTTCTCCGCCACGTCTATTTATAGGGCCGAAATTCATCAACATTTTACCTTGTGTATTAAAACCATAACACACGCTCATGATGATAATATCTCTTTCATCTCCTTGAACATTTTCAAGGTTTTTTACAAATAACCCAGTAAATTGATCTTCTTCGGTACGATTATATTCTTCCTCTAAAAGTTTACCGAAACGGGTATCCAATAGTGCTAACTCTTCTAGAGCAGACTCGATAACAGATTGTTGTTCCATAGAAAAAGCCACTACACCTATGCTTTTATCAACTTGTTGAGTAAGTAGTTTTCTTACTAGGTGAGCTATGTAAGTAGCCTCGTCTTTATTTGATCTTTTATGATAAACTGCGTTTTCAAGGTAGTGGTAACTTATACTACGTTGAAGCACATCATTAATATCTATTTCTTGATCAGGATTTAAAACATGTGTGAGTTCACCTGCTCCATGAATCGATAGTTGATTATCTGGAATGGTAAGTAGTTCTCTTTTGTAAAAAGCAGCATTTGAATAGCTTATTAAACTTTCTCTACGGCTGCGATAATGCCATCCCAGCATTACTGATGGTAATTTTCTTGCTCCTTGATTCAATAGACTATCGGCATCTAGGTTGATACCTATCCGTTGCTCTTGTTCTTCTTCATCCTCATCTACATCAACACTTGTTGTACTGAAAAAATTGGTAGGAGGCATTTGCATTTCATCACCTACAATAATCGTTTGGTGTGTTCTAAATAGAGAAGGAACGCCTTCTTCTACTGTTATTTGAGAGGCTTCATCGTATATAACAACATCAAAAATGGAAGTATCAATAGGCATTGAATCACTTACACTCAATGGACTCATCAACCAGACTGGTTTTAAACTTGTCATAATTTCTTGTGCCTCGCCAGTTGCCAACTCTCTGATAGACTTATACCTCATCTTTTTATTGAACTCATTTTCTAATATTTTGCGAGATGATTTGTATATCTTTTTGAGTTTCTTTTCTTCATTTGTTAATTGAGCGGCTGTGCTTTCAGTAATTCTAATTTTATTGAGAAATTGATCTCTTATTCTAGAACGTATAAAGGCTACATTGGCATTATAGTATTTATCTAATAAGTTCTGAATTTCCCTGATAGAGAATTGCAGGCTATCCTCATTCATTTGGGCAAATACAGGATTATTATCACTATTATCCAGAATTGTTTTGTAAGCACAGTGAAAATTTATCTCATCTTCTCTCCAATTGCGATCTCTCAAAAGCGATTGCAATTTAAAATCGGCATTATTAAGTTTTTCAATGTGAGGCTTAAATAAGGATAAACTATTAGTCATCGTCAAAGCAACACTAATTCTATCTTCTAGAGTTGCTATTGAATAATTACCGAAACTCTTAGCGATTTTAGACAACGAATTTCTAAGACTATTAAACAAAGGTAGAACACTAATAAGTCCAGATAAATAATCTCTATTATCGATTTCTATCCACTTGGCTACAATCGGACTACCTGTATTGTGTAATTGCTTTAACCATTGAATACCATCGTCATAATTGGTAAAACCATAGCGATTTTCTAATTTTCTTTTTTCATTTTCAAAACTATTAAGAAGGTCATATTCGTCTACCAATCTGCTTAGTACTGAATCGATTTCTGGTTTTACTTTATGTTTTTGAAAGTCATAAGCTTCTTTGATTTGCTTTTTTAATCGATACCATTTGGGGTTCAAAAATTTTAGAATGTTAGCATTAGCTCGGTCCCATTGATTTTTTATCTCATAGGCGTCAATTGCATTCCACTTTACTTTCCAAAAACGATTTTCATCTTGCTTATCTTGCCACTTCTTACGTGATTTTTCAAGCTTTCTATTATCGTTCAGTAAAGCTGTAGCTTGTGGATTATCAGGAGTTAAAATAGCAAGGTTTCCTTTTGCAATAATCTCTTTTGATTTTTCCATCAGATTGACTTCCTTAATCCAATCATCCCATACCATAGTGGTATCTCCATCATTTTCATCAATCCATTCATTAATCTGCTCCAATATGGTAAGAGCACTGCTTAACTCTTTGTGAATTGTAGTCTTATAGTCAGATGTTGATAATAGTTCTGGACTTATACCGTTTAACGGAAAGTTTTTGATGCTATCACCATAATGGTTGATCCTTATTTGATTTAAGAACTCCTTGATCCAATTTTCATTTGATTTCCACTCATCGAAATCAGGGATTACAAAATATTCCGCCTTGGCAAGTCTCTCAAACTTGTCAATATCACTAATTACCTCTTGATAAACTTGAAAGATAGGAGTCTCACCAGATCGCATTATGTTATGAAAGCTCTCTAGTCGGTTAATGTGCGTTTGTATTTTATCGATTATCTCATTTCTTTCCTTAACTATAGCATTAGACTTCATCTTATCTTTTAAAAAGGACTCATAGGTCCCTTTTAAATTCATAATAAAAGATTTTTTGTCGGTCTGTGAATCATGAATTAAACAACATAATTCGTCCAGTTGTTTGTTTTTTAAACGATGGTAAACCACATCAAGTGCAGCGCGCTTTTCACAAACGAAAAGTACCTTCTGATCTCTGGCGACATAATCTGCTATCAAATTGGTTATCGTTTGAGATTTACCGGTACCTGGTGGACCTTGAATAATATAATTGCGACCACTGCGTGCTTTATAAACGGCTTTTGTTTGTGTAGGATCAGCTGCAATTATGGGATATAAATCATTCAATTGAGTACTGATGCCTTCTTCTTCAATTAACTTTCGAGGATTCTCACTAAATAATTCTTCAAATACTTCATCCTTAATATCAGCATTGATAATATCGTTGTAATCACGAACAATACTCATTTTACGATAATTGAAATTACCTAAAGTCATGTTGCAGGTATCCACTTCCCAAACCAGTGGATTTACAACGCCATAATTATCATTACGATAGAAGCTGCGCTCTTTTTCTGCAACAGCAAGATCACTGTAAGGATTGATATCTTCATTAATTATATATTCAAGATCATTAATCTTTTTATGAACCAAAGTTTTGAAGAGTTCAATTCCTAAAGGTTTAAAATCATCCTCTTTATAGGAGTAATCAAATTGTCTTAAATTTAAATTACTCGTGCGGCGATTAAGTTTACGTTTTTTGAGTTTGAAGTTTCGTCGCGCAGCTTTATGAATAAGTTGAATTTGGGGTTTTTCTCTCCATTGAAGTTCTACTCCATTACCTGAATTAAGAATTTGATTACGTATGTTACCTATTAAATCTTCAAGTGAACTTTCCTTTAAATCTATAAAATCGGGAAGTTCTATATCATATAAATCTTTAAGATAGTAACTAAGAACTGGGTTGATCTCCGCATCAGTAGTTGTAACCTCTAGTTGATACCGATCTTCTACTCCTTTTTTCTTTACTAATGAAACTGGAAGCAACAGCAATGGAGAAGAAATACGTTCTTCCCTATTTTCTTTAAAATTATACCAGTGTAAAAAAGCAACAACTAATCGCAGTTGATCAAATCCGTATTCGTTACGGCTCTTTCTTGCTTCCAACCTTATCTTGTTGAGTATAGGATTTAAAAACCTATTGTTAGTTATATCAAGATACCTATTTAACAGAAGTGATTTTTTACCCAATAATTTACCTTCCATAACTGGTCCCCAAAAGATGATATCCTTCTCGGTAATATTTTTGTGATCTAGCAATAAAGGAATAGATGCTTCAGTAAGGTTTAAAAAACTACTTGTTGATTTGAAGTAAAGAAGTTTATTTCTACGAGATATGTCAAACAAGCGTCGTCGTAACTTATCTAAAATATATGTTCCACGTTCCTTGATGTTAATTGATTTGAATCCTATTGTCTCGGTTAGGTCTTGATAATTTTCGGGATTAAAATCTTGGTAATTTTTAAGTTTTGCTACAACCTCTTCTAAATTTGGAATACGATCTTCTCTGTAAATCGGAGTCATTTCTCTTATGACATGATGAATGGTAGGATCTAGCTCTTTATTCAAAAAGTATAACCGTTCTCTATTTTCTACAAAGCGTAACAGTTCATCCTTATCGCGAAAATCTAGACCATAAGCTAGGCTTGCCATTAACATACCTAGTAAAAACACCTCTGTTAAAGGATCGTAAGTTCCCATCTCATAATCCCATGCTTTATAATGCATAACATAGGCAGGATTTTTTACCGGACTAGCATTATCCAAATGCAAGTAATCACTTTGATTTTCAAATGAGGTGACATTATTTGATCTATTTTGATAAATAGTATCCGACACCTTGACTGCTCCATCTTCTTTGGGTTTTTGAGGTAGACCAGTCGAGATTACTGCACTACTAGTTTCTTGTTCAATGATTAAGATTCTACCATTATAAAGAACTTGATCTATGCTAGTGATCTTTAAAACTTTATCTTGATTATGAGCATAAAGTGCTTTTTCAAGCAACGGTAAAACCTGAGCAATAAAATCCACCGTAGTATTTCCATTTGAAGCTTTTATCTCATCTAATAAGCTAAAAAAACTTTTCCTGTAATCATTCATGGTCATAAATACTTCTTTGTTCTTGAGACAACTTATTCAAGTCTTTCATTGCTTCATCCTTGAGAGATTTAAACTCCCTAATAGTTAGTTGATATTCCTTTCTAACAATACGTTCATACTCCTCTTTTATTCCTAATAAATTCGCAATTTCAAGTGTGTGAGCAAGAGGTAACAACTCAAGATCTGCATCTAGTTTACTAAAATCTAGCAGTACATAGCATAGGTAATTATGTGTGCCAATTGCTGCGTCATTAATAAACTTTTTGATACTATTGACTTCTTGCTTTTCATCACTTACATAAAACTTAGAAAAGAAACTTGAAGCGTGTGTCATGTTTCTAGAAGTACGCATCCATTCTGGTAATAGAATAAATTCTAAAAATTGATACGTGAATGAACTTAGTTCCTTTTGTTGAAAAAGGTCTAAATTATTCACATCTATCTTACCTATGATAAGCGGTTTAATGACCTCTTCAAGATTATGAGCGCTTCTCGATAGTTGATCTAGCGCATAGGTTCTTATGTATGTTTCTGGATGTGTAGTGTTTAATGAGCTGTTTTCTTCTCCTTGTAAAATCTCTTTGGCTTGATCTAGATAGCTTTGAGCATTTACTCGCTTTAGTCCTGTTGAAACCTTGACCAAACATTGAATGACAGAATAGTGTTCCCTGCATACTTGAAAAGAACAAGCATCACAAAAAAGTTCCAAAAACAATTGAAATTTACGAGCAGTTTCTACAAAAACAGAATCACTTTGTGAATCATTGGCAAGGGCCAGAATAATACGTTGGGTAATTTCAAACTCACCATTTTCTATTTTAAAAAATAAAAAATGTCCTAATTCATGAGCTATCAATGCGGTTAATTGCCGCTCATCCAACAATTCTAAAAGATTCCCTGAAAAAACTATATGAGCCTCATCTTCAATAATTGAAATAGCACAATTATCTTGAATGCTATTTTGCTCTTGATAAAAGGTGACTTGAGCGGTCAGGTTTAAATTTTCACATACTTGATCGCTTACCTTATACAAGTCAAAATGTGAATCCCTATCTAGCCTGTATGTATTCTTTAATAAAGATGATTTTAACGCATCTATTTGATGTGACTTTACCTTTTCATCTTTAAACCACTGCCAGGTTTTGGACCTCGATTTAAAATAGTCTCTGATTTTTTTATGATAGTTGAATGTGGGTAGGGAACGCTGTAAAAGCGTTTCAGTTGATTGGTTCATGTGCAACTATTAAGCTATGGCTTAAAAATATGAAATTAAGTAGGTTTTTTACTTAACTACATGTATATAAATACGATCAGTCATGTATTTAGGTAGAGAATATAGATAGTTGTGGATTCGCTTTCGCGAAAGCGAACCCTAAATCAATCTAGAGTAATCAAAAACGGTTTTACTTTTTAACAGAAAAAAAATAGGAACCTACTCTTCTTCACTATAATCAGGATACAGGAATGCATTGTAAGGAAAGCGCGACACATGAATTTCTCTTACTCTATCGTATACCTTTTTACGAAACTGTTCCATGTTTTCTTTTTCAATCGCACTTATAAAAATCACATCATCACCTGCACGGTTCATCCAAGTGCGTTTCCAGTCTTCTAGTGTGTTGTGTGCCGTGGTGCGTTCGTCAAATTCATCATCATACTCTTCCGGCTGGTATTGATCGATTTTATTAAAAACCATAATAGTAGGTTTATCAATCGCCTCAATATCTTGTAAAATTGCATTTACACTATCAATATGATCTTCAAAGCTCTCGTGCGAAATATCTACTACATGTAACAATAGGTCCGATTCTCTAACCTCATCTAGGGTAGATTTAAAGGATTCTACTAACTGCGTAGGTAGTTTTCTAATAAAACCTACCGTATCAGTTAATAGAAAAGGTAGGTTTTTAACAACTACCTTTCTTACCGTTGTATCTAGCGTTGCGAATAATTTATTTTCTGCAAAAACATCACTTTTAGAAACCACATTCATAAGTGTGCTTTTACCCACGTTAGTGTAACCTACAAGAGCAACGCGCACCAATTTACCACGATTTCCTCGTTGGGTTTTCATTTGCCTATCAATGGTAGTGAGTTTCTTTTTGAGTAATGAAATACGATCGCGTACTATACGACGGTCTGTCTCAATCTCGGTCTCACCAGGACCACGCATACCTATACCACCACGCTGGCGCTCCAGGTGAGTCCACAATCCAACTAATCTAGGTAACAAGTACTCGTACTGGGCTAGTTCAACTTGAGTACGAGCATAACTAGTTTGTGCTCGTTGTGCAAATATGTCTAGAATCAAATAGGTACGATCTATGATCTTTGCCTTGAGGATTTTCTCAATATTACGTTGTTGAGTAGGCGTTAACTCATCATCAAAAATCACTGTCCCAATATCGTTTGCTTCAACAAACTGTGCCACTTCTTCCATTTTTCCAGTTCCTATAAAGGTTTTTGGATTAGGATGTTGCATTTTTTGAGTAAAACGACCTTTTACACTAGCACCAGCAGTGTAAGCGAGAAACTCTAATTCATCAAGATACTCAGTTAACTTTTCTTCTGACTGTTGTTGAGTTACAATTCCTATTAAAACGGCGTTTTCGTATTCGTGACTTTCTTGTTCTAGCATATAGATTATTTCATACAAAGATATATTTATTATTGAGCCGGTAATAAGGTTTATCTTTAGCTTAAGTTTTTATTATAATTTTTTTCATGAACAAAAACAAATGCGGCTGGTGTATAGGCGATGAGCTTTATGAGCAATATCACGATACAGAATGGGGCGTACCTGTTTATGATGATAAAACCCTATTTGAGTTCTTAATCCTGGAATGTATGCAAGCTGGTCTAAGCTGGATTACTATTTTAAGAAAGCGAGAAAACTATAGACAAGCTCTAGATCAATTTGATTATCACAAAATTGCTCAATATGATAATCAAAAAAAGCAAGAACTACTTCAAAATCCAGGAATCATAAGAAACAAATTAAAAGTAAATGCTATTGTGACCAACGCTCAAGCATTTATAAACACACAACAAGAGTTTGGAAGTTTTTCCCATTATATATGGTCATTTGTTGATAATCAACCTGTTAAAAATGAAGTTTCTGATTATAAAGAAGCTCCTGCTAACACCAAGTTATCAGACCAAATATCAAAAGATCTTAAAAAACGAGGTTTTAAATTTGTAGGCAGCACCATTGTATATGCCTATTTGCAAGCCTGCGGAATAGTTAACGATCATGAAACCAGCTGTTTTAGATATGACCAGATTTAAGCACATCATCTACTTACTATTTTTTCTAGTTAGCACTGTGGTAATTGCTCAATCTAACGCTCTTAAAATAGAGCATGAAGAACGAATAAAAAGTAGTGAGTTCCCTTCTCTATCCAAACAAATATTGGATAGCCTGATTCCGCTTAGGGTAAAAATGAAATATTATCAAGAAACCGACGGTGATTCGAACAGCTACGAAGCAAAATTTAAATATAAGGGGAAGAAATACAGCATAGAATTTTTTGAGAATGGAGCTTTAAAAGAAACAGAAATTGAAATAAAGAAAAACAAACTGTCAAAAATAGTTATTGATTCGATCAATAAAAGACTTGATACCGTTGCTCGTAAGTTTAAAATAGAGAAAATACAAGAGCATTACAGCCCTAGCTCAATTCTTAGTTTAAAACAAAAATTACAGCAATCAAATCCTGATGGATATGAAATAATTGTTGCTTTTAAGGATAAGCGTAAGATTTATCGCAGGGAATATTTATTTGATAGAAGAGGTATGATCCTAGAGGTTAAAGATGTTAAACGATTAGAGTATGACTTCTTATTATTTTAGAATCTTAATCGTCCTTTTATTATCACAAACTGCCGTAAGTCAAATTGTCGATAATACTTTATTTCAAAATGCCCTTAATATTTCTTACGACAATAATTACCGATGGTCATTTGTAAGCGCAATAGAACAACGCAGCCTAACAGGTGACAACGCAGGTCTACTACATATCCAAGCCAGTCATTACACCAATTATGAAGTAGGATTTTATGGTCAAATAGGTATAGGGATCATGTATCGTGATCTTAGAAACTCAAATACCAGTGAGCTCAGGATTACCGAACAATACGCTTATTCAAGAAAATATAACCAACTTAAAATGGCACATCGTATACGGTGGGATCAACGATACCGTGGTGATAGAATAACGCACCGATGGAGATATAGGTATTCCATTGCATTACCTCTCAATGGAATACAAACAGATAAAAATGAATGGTACCTAGGTGCATCAATCGAAACTTTATTTATTGCAGAAAATCGGACGAAACCCTTCTGGGACCAACGCCTCATTTTTAATCTAGGAAATCAAATTAGCCGTAACTTCAAATTACAATTAAGTACCGAATACCGATGGGAATCATTTACCCAAAATACAGAACGCTTACTGTTTATAAATCTAGGAGGTTACTGGAGTTTGTAGCGATTAAATTCTTGTAGTGTATAGTAATTAAATATTAAGTAATTCAATAAAACTTTCCCTAGGAATCTCAACTGCTCCTAAGCTTGCTAGATGATCGTTATAAATTTGAGCATCAATAATTTTATATTCCTTTAATTGCAATTTTTCTACTAAATGCCACAAAGCAATTTTACTGGCATCTGGCTGCAAAGCAAACATGCTCTCACCGCAAAACACCTTTTTTTCTGGTAAATCGATACCGTATAATCCACCTACAAGTTCACCGTTTTTAAAAACTTCAACACTTACCGCATGGCCTAGTTGATGCATTTTTGAATAAGCCTCGATCATTTCATCCATAATCCAAGTACCTTCTTGATCAGGCCGAGAGACTTGTGCGCATGCTTTCATAACCTGTTCAAAACAAGTATTTTCTTTAATAAAATAACCTTTATTCTTCCTACTTTGTTTGAGTGATTTTGTAATCCTCATAGGTCTTTCCGATTGCAAATCAAATATCATTCTGGGATCTGGGCTCCACCAGCAAATAGGCTCACCATCGTTGTACCAAGGAAAAATTCCATTGTTGTAAGCAAGTAATAATCGGTCTACTTTTAAATCACCACCTACAGCAAGCAAACCATGGTCAGGTGCTTGATTAACAGGAGGAAAATAAAGCTCGTTCTGTAAGATATTCACGTTAAACTTCTATGTTTGTTTGGAAATACTGTTAATTTTGTTAATCTTTGATACGGTCTTCAAAACTAATTTATTTTCATCATTGCTTTTTTTGAGTTTCTTTTTGAAGACCAAACTATTTAAAAAGAGAATCCCGACAAAGCCAGTCGGGATTTTTGTTTTTATGATCAAATGACGAAATAGCTATTAATACCAGAGAGTATATTTTGTACTGCATAAGATGCTAGTATAAGCCCCATCACTTTACTTATTACAGTTATTCCATAACTACCTATATATTGCTGTAATTTATTTGCTGCTAGAAGTATAAGACAAGTAAGTGCTATTACCACGAGCACTATAGCAGTGGTCATGGTTTGTTGTTCTATAGAAAATAAGTGATTGTCAGTCATAAGTACCACGGCCATTATAGCTCCTGGTGATGCAATGGACGGTATCGCTATAGGAAATATAATGACGTGTTTATAATCGGTAATTCCTTTTTTTTCTCCTTCTGGTTTACCATCTCCAAAAATCATTGTGAGCGCAAAAAGAAATAAAATTACTCCGCCAGAAATTTGAAAGGCATCCAAAGACACAGACATTGATTCCAAAATAATCTGACCGATTACAATAAAAAATAATAGAATAAGAAAAGCCACACCGGCAGCCTTTATAGCAATTAGTTTTTTATGTTTCTTATCAAATTGTTTAGTAGCTTCAAGATAAACAGGAATTGAGCCTATAGGATCTATTACCGCAAATACAAAAAACAATGTGCTCAAAAATTCGATCATAAAAATAAAAAAGCTTTCCCATAAAAATACAGGAAAGCCTAGTCTTTAAAAGTAAGTATTTGTTAAAATGGAAGATCGTCGTGATCTTCGGCATTTGTATTTGATACCGGCTCGTATTCATCAAATGGTGGAACCTCAGGAGCACCTTGTGGTGCTTGAGCTCCTACTTTTTCTATACGCCAACCAGAGATAGAATTAAAATATTTAATCTCGCCCTGTGGAGTTTGCCATTCTCTACCTCTTAAGTTTATACCTACTTTCACTGCATCTCCTACTTGGTAACTATCCAATAAATTTGTTTTGTCTTGAACAAATTCAATAAGCAAATGTTGTGGGTATTGCTCTTCAGTTGTTACTACTAATTCGCGTTTTTGAAATCCGTTATTTCCATAGGTTTTTGTTTCACCTATCAACTTTACTTTTCCTTGTACTTCCATGTTAAAATAATAAAATGTTCCAGGCATTCATCAACTGTCCAGCTGCTATATATTCTTTTGCCCTATTATGTTTTTCTTCTATCGATAATGCTGGTAATTGTTCTGCTTTCGCAAAAGCGATCACCTCATCACGCTCTGGCACACGTTCTACATTACCTAATTTACCTAAATCATTACCTGTAAGCACGTGACTGTTTCTTGCGTGTTCTGGTAATGCGTCAACTCCTACACCTAATGAGGTTAAAGGTTTAGGCACCTCAAACATAGCATCTTTTGAACGACAATACCAATTACCACCCATTCTTGCTACTGTATCAATTTTAAAAGGATCGATTTTTTGATCGTCAGTTAGAACTTCGTCCTTAATGTGCACTTTTACTACCTCGCAAATAATTAAATTACCTGCACCACCTTCTTGACCTAGTTCAACTATTTCCTTTACCTTACATTCAAAAGCTGCTGGGCTTTCTTCAACTCTAGGTGGTTGTACCAGATCACTTTTTACCGCTGTTAATCCAGATTTTACAAACTCATCAACACCAGCATCATATTCGGTGCTGCTCAATGACATTTGCTGTACAATATCGTAATTGACAATATTAATTACCACTTCTTGGGTAGCTTGTGCATTAAGCAAGGTATGTTTAACTGTGTTATTGCGCACTCTCCTAGCCGATGAGAATATCATAATCGGTGGATTTGCACTAAAGACATTGAAAAAAGAATAAGGTGATAGATTCACATTACCATCAACATCAACTGTACTAGCAAATGCAATAGGTCGCGGTTGAACTGCTCCTAGCATGAGTCCATGTAACTGGGCTGTAGAAATTTCTTTAGGATCTACTGTCAAAATGCTTACCTTTTAATGAATTTTCAAAGGTATTATTTTTAAACGAAACTATAGGTATTATGATGTTACAGTCTGCTTTATCTAGCAACCTAATTAAGTAAGAAAAGGTTAATTTAATAAGAAACACAATAAGCAGTATTTTTTATTTAATTTCACCATCTTACTGACAAGAAACCACACAACCATGAGACCTAAATCACACTTCTCATCTGCAATATCGTTTGTAATTATTCTTTTACTTGTTTTTTACGCATTCTATTCTCAAACACCATCTAGTGAGGTTAAAGAAAACGTTCCAGCCACTGAGTGGTCAACAGCAAGAGCACTTGAACACATACAAGCACTTTCAGTCGAGCCGCATTATCTAGGAAGCAAGGCACACGATAAGGCAAGGGATTACATCATTAAACAACTAAAATCTTATGGGCTTAATGTTACAACGCAATCTGCTTATGATATTAGCTGGAATGGAAATATGTCTAAACCTGAGAATATTCTAGCACGTATTAAAGGTCGCACCGACTCAAAAAATGCCCTATTATTACTTTCTCATTACGACAGTGATCCTCACAGTAGTAAAGGAGCTAGTGATGCTGCAAGCGGTGTAGCCACTATACTAGAAGCAACAAGAGCTTTTCTTGCCAAAAATGAGCAACCTGAAAACGATATTATCATTTGCATTACTGATGGTGAAGAGCTAGGCTTAAATGGCGCAAGCACTTTTGTTAATAAACATGAGTGGGCACAAGATGTAGCATTTGTTTTAAACTTTGAAGCGCGCGGTAGTGGCGGCCCAAGCTATATGCTAGTTGAAACAAACGGTGGCAATAGAAAAATCATCGAGGCATTTAGCAAGTCAGGAGTTGAATATCCTGTAGCTAATTCACTAGCCTATAGTATTTATAAAATGATACCTAATGATACCGACCTTACCATTTTTAGAGAAGACGGTGATATTAATGGATTAAACTTTGCTTTTATAGGTGATCATTTTGACTATCATACTGAACTAGATTCATATGAACGCCTAGATCGCAACACACTTGCTCATCAAGGCAGCTATCTCATGCCGCAGTTAGATTATTTTTCTAGCATTGATTTGACTGATAGACTTAAAACTGAAAAAGATGATGATGTAGTTTACGTACCCTTACCATTGATAAAAATGGTGCGATTTCCATTTAGTTGGTTAAGCGGTTTAATAATAGTAGCATTTGTGTTAATGATAACACTCATTGTTTACGGAATAAAACGCAGGCGTATTCAACTTACTTATTTATTGGGTGGTTTTGTACCCTTTCTAGGAGCACTTATTATAAGTTACTTAATTACTAACTACACGTGGATAGGGATTAAAGAATCTGAGTTTTACATACATCAATTACATGGATTCCCGTATAACGGATACTGGTTGATTGCGGCAGCTGCGTTTATTGCTCTTACCATTAGCTTTTTCTTATATCACAAGTATTACCACCGTGATCGCATACCTAGTTTAAGCGTTGCTCCCATTTTTATTTTATGGCTTATCTGTTTACTAGTAGCGTTTCCTGTAGGCGATGGCGGTATTCTAGGTTCGATCTTTTTACCAGGCGCAGGATTTTTAATCATTCCTGTTTTTTGTAGTTTAATAATGCTATACATCAACATACAGCAAAAAAGACCTAGCTACATCCTTCTAGTCCTATTATCTGTTCCCTCAATTTTTATTCTTTCACCATTTATTAAAGCTTTTCCAGTAGCATTAGGAATGAGTATTTTATTTGTAGCATCTGTTCTTACTACGTTACTGTTTGGTTTGTTAGTTCCTATCACAGGACATTATAGAAAGAAAGGATTACTAGCATTTATGTCCTTGATTATAACTATTGGTTGTGGTGTTTACGCTTTCGCGAAAGCAGAATTCTCACCATCCCAACCCCAATCCACCAGCCTAGTTTACATTCATAATCAAGATGAAGACAAAGCTCAATGGGCGACCTATGACCCAACCTTAACCGATTGGGTTAAAGAAAAACTAGGTAACAATCCTCAAAACGCTAAAGAACTTAATAAAAACAGTATTGACTCAAAGTATGGAACTGGTTTTAGTTATGTAGCACCAGCCGAATACAAGAAACTAGCTTCACTTGATATAGAGATATTAAGCGATACACTTGTAGGAGAAGACCGTAAGGTCAAATTGAAAGTGAGCAGCACAGAAACCCTGCATCGTATAGAGGCATTTACCACAGACGAGGTTCTATTTAAAAAAGCGGTGGTAAACGGCCTTCAAGTTCCTAAAACAGGTAAGAGCGAGACACCCTTTGGCTATAGATGGGGAAATCGTCTATTAAGTTATTATATAAAAGATAATGAGCCTTTGGTTATGGAATTAACCTTTTCGGCCCAGGACAATCCAGAGCTTATTTTTTATGGAGCGAGTTTTGATTTAATGCAACGGTCCGAATTTGAAATAACTGCAAGACCTATCGAGCAAATGTCTATGCCGTTTGTTCTTAACGATGCTATCCTTAAAAAGCGAAGTATTAAACTAGTAAACCAGCAAACAATAGTTGAAGAACAAACTGCTGATGAAAAATAACAAGAAGACAATCGGTATCTTAGGTGCAGGATGGCTAGGAAAAGAGCTAGCATTCCAATTAAAAGCTCTAGATTTTACATGTAGAGCTACTATGAGACAACCTGATGATGTCGCAACTTTAGAACAGTCTGGGATAAAAAGCTATATAATCGACATTAAGGAAGACAAAATTTTTGGCGATTTAAAAACTTTTTTAGAAGGTCTAAATACTTTAGTAGTTGCAATTCCACCAGGATTGCGCAAAAATCCAGATAGTGATTTTGCCTATAAAGTAAGGATGATTGCTAAGTTTGCTTTGGTATATAAAATACCAGATTTTATTTTTGTTTCTAGCACTTCAGTATTTCAAGACACTTTTCCTATTACCACATATTCGGAAAACAATATACCAAACTCACAATCCAATACAGGCAAAAAGATTATTGCTGCCGAGGAAGAATTAAGAAACTGGTATCCCAATGCAACAATACTAAGGCCATGTGGTCTAATTGGTGACGACAGGCATCCTATTAATCATTTAAAAGGTAAAACAGATTTAAAAAATCCCGACATGCCAGTTAACTTGGTTAATCGCAACCACGTTATAAAATTAATCATTGGTTTAATCATTGAAACTATTAAAACAAAAGTATTACACGCAGTAAGTGAACCGCACACTAGTAGGAAAGAATACTATCAAGACGCTGCTCGACAACGCGATCTAGTACCACCAGAATTCCTTGATTCTTCAAAACAAGAGGGAAAAATAATCACTTCTATTTATTCTTAGTTGCAAGTAATATGAGCTATATGTAGAGGCGAAAAATGAAGAATAAACTAGGGCATTTAATACTTAAACATAAATGGAAAATAATTTTTTTCCTCGTACTAAGTATATGGTACTATTTCTGTCTACCGCAAAGACTTTTTAACGTCCCTTATTCCACAGTCATTGAAAGTAAAGAAGGTATTTTACTAGAGGCACATATTGCTAAAGATGAACAGTGGCGTTTTCCTCGAGTAGATAGCGTTCCTTATAAGTACAAACAGAGTGTACTTTTTTACGAGGACGAGCACTTCTATTCCCATCCTGGATTTAATCCTATCTCAATTTTAAACGCCATGCAACAAAATTTTGAGGCTGGTAAGGTTGTACGAGGAGGAAGCACTATTACTCAACAAGTCATTAGATTAGCTCGTAAAAAAGAACGCTCCTACTATGAAAAGTTAGTTGAATTAATATGGGCAACCAGATTAGAATTAAAACTTTCTAAAGATGAAATTCTAGAACTCTATGCCTCACACGCACCCTATGGCGGTAATGTAATCGGACTAGAAATGGCATCATACCGTTATTTTGGAAGAAGTCCGCATGAATTGAGTTGGGCAGAAAGCGCCACACTAGCTGTATTGCCCAATGCACCTGGTCTTATCTATCCAGGTAAGCGACAAAATCAATTAAAACAAAAACGCGATCAGCTATTGTTTAAATTAAAGGAGAAAGGAATAATAGATCAAACAGATTACGAATTATCAATTGCTGAAAGAGTTCCTGATAAGAATTTTAATATCCCTAGAAGTGCACCTCATTTGCTCAATAGAATTAACAAGGAATATGGTACTGCTAGAGTAACCACTACTATTGAGCATGATATGCAGCAAACGGTAAATCGTATCGTAAATAATCATTACCAAAAACTAAAGCTTAATGGAGTACACAATCTCTCAATGCTTGTACTGGATATTGACAATATGGAAGTGGTAGCCTATGTAGGTAATTCACCTACTACCAGTGAGCATGGTAAGGATGTAGACATTATTACAGCACCGCGCAGTACAGGAAGCGTATTAAAACCTTTCTTATATGCCAGCATGATGGATCAAGGTGAACTGCTGCCCAAAACATTTGTTCCAGATGTCCCTACCCTAATCGACGGCTTTAGAACTGAAAATTTTAATCGTTCTTATACAGGAATGATTCCTGCTGATAAAGCACTGGCGCGATCACTTAACATCCCTGCTGTACGGTTATTGCAACAACATACTGTTCCTAGGTTTTATAACAAGTTACAACAACTACAATTAACTGATGTAAATAGAGGAGCAAACACGTATGGGCTGAGCCTAGTAATTGGCGGTGCAGAAAGTAGTTTATGGGATATGTGTAAAGCCTATGCCGTTCTTGCAAAACAGCTTAAGGATTACGAAGCTCACAACAGTGAGTATCATTATGGGTTATTTGAGCAACTTACTTACATCAAAAAAGATAATAGAGATTCCGCTTTCGCGAAAGCAGAATTAACAAAAAACTCACAGGAAACCAACTGGTATCTAGAACCAGAGATTTACGGAGCTGGCAGTATTTACCAAACCTTTGAAGCAATGAAAACGGTAAATCGACCTGAAGGTGAAGAAATCTGGCATTTTTTTAATCCAGATAAAGAAATCGCCTGGAAAACAGGAACAAGTTACGGTAACCGAGATGCGTGGGCTATAGGAGTAACACCAAAGTATGTTATTGGTGTATGGACAGGAAACGCCGATGGTGAAGGTCGGGCAGCAATGACAGGAATAGACAGTGCGGCGCCGGTACTTTTTGATTTATTTAATCGTTTACCGCAAGAGCCTTGGTTCAAGCCTCCGTACGACGATCTAGCGCACATAAACACATGTTCAGTTACCGGTTACTTGCCTAACCCTGATTGCCCACAAACTTTATCCTATATTCCCAGCAATGGTACCCGTTTTGCTGCTTGCCCTTTTCATAAAAAAATTAATATCGATAAACAATCGGGAAAAAGAGCTACAACCGATTGTAGAGAAGTAAATGATCTGGAGCAAAAAACTTACCTAATTCTACCACCCATAGAATCTTATTTCTACCAAAAGTCCACTCCTGCTTTTACCGCTGTACCTGATTACTTAGAAAATTGTTCTTTAAAATTAGAACCTATTATGAGTATAATGACTCCGCAACATAATAGCATCATAACTAATACCATCAATGTAAATGGAGAACTAAATCCGGTAATATTTCAACTGGCTCACAAACGTAACAACAACACAGTGCACTGGTATAAGAATAATGATTACATAGGTGTTACTCAAGGAATCCATGAAATGCCAATCACTGCACAAAAAGGAAAGCATTTAATTACCGCAGTTGATGAAAGTGGCTATCAAATTAAAATTCAACTTACGTTTAAATAATTACTTAAGCTTACCACCTTTTTCGGTCCACCAACCGGTGGTCTTTACTTTTAAGGCACCACTTTTTACAAGCGGATCCTGATTGGCAAGACTGTCTGCCATTTTTAAACTGGGTGTATTATAAACAACAATTCCTCTCCATTCCTTACCGTTATTCATTGGTCCTATTAAAGAAGCATGACCTAGGTCATACATTTTGGAAAGGTAGGCCAAATGATCTTGTTGTAATTGAGACAACACTTCCTTAGGAATACTATCATTATCACCAGATAGCAGTTGAACCATAAAATACTCTTGCATTAAATAATGTTTGTTTGCTTCTTTATAAGTAAACACATTATAACCAAGCTTTTTCAAGGAATCAGATTTTTGAATCAATTGAATTGAATCCGTAATTACTTCATCTGGAAGATTGTCTTCTATTTTTGAAGTTTTGTTTGAAGTATTGCAGCTTAAAATTGTAGTAATTAAAATTAAGCTAATCCAATATTTTACCATGTTGAAAAGGGATTTTTACTAATGTATGAATTATAGTATTTGTTATTTCCTGTTACTTCTTCACCTAACCATTCCGGCACATCAAACTCATCTAACTCTGAGTTCAGCTCAATTTCGGCTATTATTAAACCGGCGTTCTCTTTTTGAAATAGATCCACCTCAAAAAAATGGGTACCTATCGGTATCTTATATCTAATTTTATGAATAGGCGTCGGTAAGCACAGTTCCAATAAAGCTTCTGCTTCACTTATACTAATTTCCTTTTCCCATTCCAGGCGCTTAAGACCGTCATCAGTACTAGGTCCTTTGATCGTTAAATAACCACTATGTTCCTGTATTCTTACACGTACAGTGCGACAAGGATCGGTAGTTAAATAACCTTGAATCAATTGCACACCTTGATATTCTTTTAAAAATTCTGTGTTGGATACTAAAAATTTACGCTCTATTTCCTCATTAATCATGGCATAAATATCGTAAAAGCTAGGGTATATTTATATTTGCTCTATGCAAATTCCATCTGGAAAGAAAATATATTTTTCAAGCGACAACCATCTAGGCGCTCCTACTCAAGAGTTAAGTAAACCTCGAGAACAACATTTTTTGAATTGGTTAGACACCATTGAAAAGGATGCCGCAGCACTTTTCTTGTTAGGAGACTTGTTTGACTTTTGGTTTGAATACAAAAGAGTGGTTCCTAAAAATCATGTAAGAGTTTTAGGTAAATTGGCTACCATGGCAGATAATGGGTTGCCTATTTACTTTTTTGTAGGAAACCACGATTTATGGATGTTTGGTTATTTTGAAGAAGAATTAGGTATACCTGTATTTCACAAACCCAAATCTTTTGAATTTAACGGCAAAAAATTTTTAATAGGTCATGGTGATGGTTTAGGTCCTGGTGATAAAGGTTACAAACGCATGAAAAAGGTATTCACCAACAAGTTTTTTCAGTGGTGTTTTAAATGGATTCATCCGGATATTGGGGTAAAACTAGCAACCTATCTTTCCGTTAAAAACAAACTTATATCAGGGGACGAAGACGCTAAATTTTTAGGTGAAGAAAATGAGTGGCTTGCTCAATATGCTAAAAGAAAACTTACTAAGGAACATTATGATTTTTTCATATTTGGTCACAGGCATATGCCCATGACTATCAAAGTTGGTGAGAAAAGCACTTATTATAATTTAGGTGATTGGATTTCACATTACACCTACGGAGTTTTTGATGGTAATGATTTTCAACTAGAGCATTTTCCGTTAAATATTAGGGAATAATTTATCATTTCTAAGGATTAATAGATAGTTATTTAAGTGGTAACCGGTAGTAACTTTGTGCCATTAAACTTTTATAACCACAATCATGAAATCATATTTACAATTTATAAGTATTATACTTTTGCTTTACAGCAACTTATCCTACTCACAAGATTATAAAGACAGAGATAGTCTACCTGAAATTACAGTCACCGCAACATCTGACAAAACGTATAACTCTACCATCTTTAAAAGAAGTACTTTACGTAAAAGCGCACGATTAAGTAAAGGAAATTTAGAACAATTCAAAAACACATTAAAAGCCCAAGTTTCTAAGAAACTGGTTTTAACTGAAAAGGAATGGAGGTTACTCTATAATCAAGCTCAAAAACTTACTTTGAACTATAAATTAGATCAATTACCATCTGTACTTTAATGTGGTTTAAGGTCCTTGATACGTAGCTGCAAACTCGTTACACCTTGCCAGCTATTCTCCTCAAGGACATAAACCACATCAAATGGCTTGTTGTTCTGTATTATGGAAATACAATCTCCTAAATTAAAACCTATGGCAGGTATTTGGATAGATGAGTTTACATGGGGTTTGATAGCAAGTTTTAAATGCTTTCCGTTTTCTCCTATACGCTTTGCATATCCAGAGTCATAGACCGCTCTGCTCAAAAATACCGGTCTCATATTTCTGGGACCAAAGGGTGCCATTTGTTTTAAAATTCGATACAATTTACCTGTAATTCTTTCTAAAGGAAGTAAGGCATCAATTTTTAATTCTTTAGTAAGTAGTTTTTTATCTATAGTGGCACAAACCACCTCTTCAAATCTCTTTTTAAAATTTAAAAATTGCTCTGGTTGCATGGTAAGTCCAGCTGCATATTTATGTCCTCCAAATTGCTCTATGAACTCACTGCACTGTTCTAGAGCATTATAAACATCGTAACCTGAAACACTGCGAGCACTAGCTGCAAGCTTATCTCCATTTTTAGTAAAAACCAGTGTAGGCCGGTAATGCGTCTCAGTTAGTCGCGACGCCACTATGCCTATAACACCTTTGTGCCAGTCTTCCTTAAAAACAACACTAGTAAAAAGTTTTTCTTCCTTGTTGTCGTGAATTTGTTGCAAGGCTTCTTCAGTAATAAGTTGATCTAGCTCGCGACGATCTTGATTGTATCTATCAATTTCTTTTGCCTTTAATCGGGCCTGATCGAGATCCTGTTCCACTAAAAGGTCAACAGCATACAAACCATGCTTCATTCTACCAGCTGCGTTTATACGTGGTGCTATAATGAATACAACATCGGTAATGTCTAAAATATTTTTTTTAACCTGTTCAATTATGGATTTAAAACCAGCTCGAGGTGATGTGTTTATAACATTGAGACCATGGTAACACAAAATTCTATTTTCGCCAGTAATAGGGACAATATCTGCAGCTATAGCAGTTGCCACCAAATCTAGATAAGGTATAAGTATTTCAAATTCCCAATCGTTGTGTTGCACTAGCGCTTGACAAAGCTTGAACCCAACTCCACAACCGCACAGTTCATCATACGGGTAAGAACAATCATGCTGTTTAGGATCGAGTACAGCGACTGCATCAGGAACAAATTTACCTGGTCTATGATGGTCGCAGATTATAAAGTCTATTCCTTTTTCTTTGGCATATTTTACCTTGTCGATAGCTTTTATTCCACAATCCAAAGCTATGATTAATGAAATATCATTATCGTGGGCATAATCAATTCCCGCATAGCTTATCCCGTAACCTTCCTTATATCTATCTGGTATGTAGGTAGTAACCTTATCATAGAAACTACTTAAAAAGGAAGACATTAAAGCAACTGCTGTAGTCCCATCTACATCATAATCACCATAGACCATTATAGTTTCATTGTTCCCGACGGCTTTTTGAATACGATGAACAGCCTCATTCATTCCTTTCATTAAAAAAGGGTCATGTAACTCCTCTAGACTAGGTCTAAAAAAGGATTTCGCTTTCGCGAAAGCGTCAATACCACGTCCTACTAATAAACTAGCAAGAATAGTGTCTACATTAAGTTCTTTTGAAAGCTGCTCGACTAGAACAGCATCAGGTTGTGGTGATAAAGTCCAACGCATAACCTCAAATATAATCGCTACATGAAAAAATCATCATGCCTTACACATATAAATTCTCTATTTTTAAGGAAACAAAATTTTAATTCTATGCCATTAGTCACACCACTAGATGCTAATCACGATCCCGAAACCAAAGAACTCGCAACGTTTTTTAATGAGACACTAGGTTTTTGCCCAAATTCCGTTCTTACTATGCAGCGTAGACCAGCAATTTCCAAAGCATTTATTCATCTAAACAAAGCCGTAATGGCAAATGAAGGACGAGTGACTAGTGCATTAAAAAGAATGATTGCCTGGGTAAGTAGTAATGCAACTGGTTGCCGCTACTGTCAAGCGCATGCAATACGTGCCGCAGAACGCTACGGTGCCGAACAAGAAAAGCTGGACAATATTTGGGAATATCGTACACATCCCGCATTTAATGAAGCCGAGCGCGCAGCACTGGATTTTAGTCTAGCCGCCAGTCAGGTTCCTAATGCAGTCGATGAAACTATAAAAAAGCGCCTACACGAGCATTGGAATGACGGTGAGATAGTAGAAATGTTAGGAGTGATTTCTCTCTTTGGTTATTTGAACAGGTGGAATGATTCTATGGGAACTACCCTGGAACAAGATGCTATCGACTCTGGCAATCAGTATTTAGGTAAACATGGTTTTGAGGTAGGTAAGCATGTCTAACTATCTAATCTGAATGTGTATATGATCATCGTGTCTAACTGCATGACAACCGTGATATCTGATTTTACTATTTTTTAAATCCAATCTTTTTACAAGGTGCGGTTCTATAAAAATCTTCGTAACCTGGGCATTTTTTGTCAATGAATTAATTAGATCTCTTGTAGCAGTTTCATTCAGTTGTAAGCCATTATTAACCGTTCCAAAAGTTAAGAATCTAGCATAATCGTATTGAAAATACCCTTGTTCCTTACAAGCCATAGGTTGGTCATGCTCATGTGATTTAGGTTTTACAAAAAAACCATAACCTGATAAGGTAGGAACCTTATTAACAAAACGGTTATCCTTTGAATAAATAAAGGATAAATCTAATTTTTTACCATCATTATGGCTTAAGTGAGGAAAAAGAGGAAAGCCATGCCAAAAAGGAAAATTAGCATCAAGTAGATTAATTTTAATTCCTGGATATTTTTTTGCTAGTTCTTCTGAGCTTTCTAGAACAATTTGATTTAATTGTGGCGTAACGTAGTTACGGTTACATAATATATAAAACCAAGAAACATTTTTTACGTGATCAGATTCTAAGACTCTTTCTCTGCCAAATTGTGGAGCAAGGAAAGGTATTATCAAAAACGTACTAAAAACGTAAAGCGATAAAAACAATACAGTTGTTTTTATCGCTTTATAAGATTTTGTGTTTCTAAAAAGGACTCTAGAAAAAAGGTAAAGCAATCCACCTATTTGGGTAATCAGTGTAAGGACTACGATTAAAAATAAATCTCCTAGATATTTAAGAACCTTCAACAATTATTGATAAGATGTAAATCTTAATAATTTACTTTGATTATTTTCAAAATACTCTACTATAAAAACTTCTCCTTCAAAAAAACCTACCCCAGACATCGTTTCGCCTTGTACAATATAACTGCCTGATCTAGTTAACCTTGCAACAGCATACAACTCATCATCCTTAAGTAACTCCAGTTTTCCGTCCTTTCTTTTATAGGTTAGTTTAACTGAATCATTATCAATTTGTACACTTTCAGATATTCTTCTTTCAATAATTTTTTCCGACTCTTCTTTTTGTGTACTTTCTATGAATTCGTCTTCCAAATCAGGTTTCGAGTCTTGATAAGGTTCAACAAAATCAGCAAGCTGTACCATTGCCCTTCGTGTAGCTTCAAAGTAAGCCTTATCAAACTTTTTAATACGACTTGAAGCACTAACACTTGCTATTACTTCCTGAGAACAATCATTAAAATTAAATGTAAGAGTTTGTTTCAAAGTTCCGCTCTTGATTACTTCTAAAAACAATGTGTTACACGAGCCTTTATTAACATCTATAGGCAATACACTAGTATTCATATATGAAGCCAAGTCATATTTTTCCAATTCAAATTGGATAAGTTCGTTTAATCGATATTCATTAACCTCATTTTGAAAACCATATTGACTTTGAATTACTATATACTTAAAGCCTTTTACACTGTTAGACTGCGAATTAATCAATTGGAGGCTAAATAACGCTAAGATTAAACAAACGAACTTCATACCTAAACTTTAAACCAATTTAGGTTCTAGAACCCATTTAAATTTTGTTATGTCTTGTGAAATTTTCATTCGTTGCCCTATGCGTTCCATACGAGCTGGTAGCTTCATTAAATAATCACGAGCTTTTTCTGCTTCTTCATTTAAACCTTCGATATTAGGAATGTCCCATTTATCGATAAGCTTTCTCATAATATCAACATAATCTTGTGCAGTATAGACACCTATACGTTGAGCACTCATAGAAAAATCCTCAAACGCTTGTCCGATTCCTTGACCAGATTCTCTCAAAAAGTGAGCTGGCATGATGATCTTATTTACCATCATATCCTTAAAAGCAATCATCATGTTTGATGGATCTACTTTAAAGATCTCATCTACAAACGTACAATAGGCTTGATGGTGTCTCATCTCATCTCCAGAAATTACACGACACATCTTTGATAGGGCCTTATTTCCATATTCCCTAGCAAGCTTTGCCACTCGGTTATGCGAGATGTAAGTAGCAAGTTCTTGAAAACTTGTGTAAATAAAGTTTTTATAAGGATCTCTATCAGTTCCTATATCAAATCCATCATTAATCAAATGGTGTGTGGTAATTTCTACCTCACGCATATTTACACGTCCTGATAGGTATAAGTATTTATTAAGCACATCACCATGACGATTTTCCTCGCCAGTCCATTGACGCACCCATTTTGACCAAATATTTCCCTTACCTTCTACTTGATTAACGCCTTCTACATCCATCAACCAAGATTCGTAAGTTGGCAAGGCTTCTTCTGTAATAGTATCACCCACTAAACATACCCAGAAATCATAAGGCAATTCTTTAGCTAGCTCACGCAGTTCTTTTACATCTTCCTGCCAATTATCTTTAGTAAGATCAGGAAGAAAATCTGTAGGTTGCCAGATTTTTTCTACCGGGATTAAAAATTGATCCATGAAGGATTCTACCTTACTCTCTAAGGACTGCATCACTTCAATTCTGATATTTTTTAGAGTTTTCATATTTCTTTTTGTTGGGGAAATTATTGCTATTACGCTTTCGCGAAAGCGCTATAAAAATAGCTCATATCTATTTAAACAGCTGTGCTTGATATATTATTGTGAACAATTTGCTGTGCTTGTAGTATAACTTGCTCGTGATCCTGACCTTTAATAGGTATGGGTTGATGTGTGGTAAAATAAATGTGATTACCTATACCGTAAGGAAATTTTCCATATCGATCAATTTTCCAACTGTTGTTCACGCTTACTGGAACTACAATAGCATCGGGCATATATTTAAATAGAGTGAGTAATCCATTTTTTTGAAATGGTTTAGGAACTCCTGTTCTTGAACGAGTTCCTTCAGCAAATATGACTACAGATCTTTTTTTCTCGTGAGCGTTTTTAGCAAATCTAGTAAGAGCAGTGATTGCCTGCCTGCGATCCTTGCGGTCAATGGCGCAATTTTCACCTATTCTCAGATTCAAGGATATGCTAGGAATCCCTTTAGCTAGCTCTATTTTTGCCACAAATTTTGGGAAATACTTTCTTAGGTAAAAAATAAGTGGTGGTATATCAAACATACTTTGATGATTACACACAAAAATATAACTGGGTCCTACGGGTAAATCGTGTTCAAATTTTGCGCTAAAAGTATTAAATAATGGCAGTTGGGTCATCATCAAAAACCAATTGAGAATAGCAACTGATTTTTGATGCAAATCATGTCCACCTATCCTGTGCGCTATTAGTTGAATAGGATGAAAAATAACTAATGACAGAAAGAACAACAAAAAGTGTATTACCGTCAAAGGATAAGAAATGATTTTTTGCATGTGCAAATATAAAATTCAATGCGTGCATACGATATGATTAAACCATCAATCGGTATGCACGCATAGTAAGTTGTATTAAATACTGATTAACAGTGCTCGTTGTAAGCTTCTTTTAGATTTTCGGCAATCATTTCTGCTGGTCTACCTTCTATATGATGACGCTCTAACATGTGCACCAATTCTCCATTCTTAAACAATGCCATAGATGGTGAACTAGGTGGAAAAGGAATCATTTGAGAACGTGCAGCGTCCACAGCTTCTCTATCAACACCTGCAAAAACTGTTACTAAATTGTCTGGCTTCTTATCGTTTTCTAACGAGTACTTTGCTCCTGGTCTAGCATTAGCTGCGGCACAACCACAAACAGAGTTTACAACAACTAATGTTGTACCTTCTTTTGCTAGCGCATCATTTACTTCTTGAGCTGTATATAAGTGTTCAAAACCTGCGTTACCTAAATCATCACGCATAGGTTGTACTAATTCTGCTGGATACATAATTTATTTTTTTACAAAGATAATAGGTTAATTAGCTACCACATTATTTATACTATAATAAAGAATGATTGTAATTGAGTTTTTGACTATGAATGCAACGGCATGGTCACTGTGAACTGAGTCCACTTCCCATATTCTGTTTCCATTTCTATAGAGCCGTCATAACTTTCTACTATTTGCTTTACCATAGCGAGACCTAATCCCATACCACTGTTCTTAGTTGTAAATTTGGGCTCAAATATTTTGTTTACATTCTCTGGAGCTACTCCTGTACCATTATCCCAAACAACTATTTTTATTTTATCATCATGCCTATTCACACTTACTTTGATAATGGGATTCTCCTGCCCTGACAAAGCTTGGGTTGCATTTTTCACAAGATTAGTCACTACCCTAATTAATTGTGTGCGGTCAAATATGGTTTTTAGAGAGCTTTCATTTTGGGTATATTCAATATAATTCTCATTGAATATATCCAGTGCTAGTTGGGTGACTCTATTGACATCTATCTCTTCATTTTTTTGGGCTGGCATTGATGCATAAGTAGAGAATGCACTAGCAATATTGCTCATGACATCAATTTGTTCTATTAAACTAGCGCTAAACTCTTTTAATTTCTCTTTGGCATTACTATCACTAGGATCAAAACGCATTTCAAAACTTTGCACAGTAAGCCTCATAGGTGTTAATGGATTTTTAATCTCATGAGCTACTTGCTTTGCCATTTCGCGCCAGGCTTGTTCACGTTCACTGGTAGCAAGTTTTACAGCACTTTCTTCCAGTTGATCTACCATGTTGTTATAGGAATTTACAAGCATGTTGATTTCTTCACTTCCTTTATAATCAATAGGTAGTTTTTTATTACGGGTGGCAATGTTTATTATTTTAAGTTGATTGCTTATTTTATTGATAGATTGAGTAATGTAATTAGACAAAAAATAACCTAATACTAATGATATCAAAAACATTATTATGTACACTAAGGAGAGTCTTTTAAGAAACTCCTCGAGTTCATAATTCATAAAATCATCGTTTTCCAAATACGGTAAGTTTAAAATCCCAATGTTTTTAAACTTATTATCTGTCAAATAAGAATAGCTACTTCTATACTTTTCTCCGTTTTCCTCAAATTTTCTTATGTACCTATTTCCTTCGGCATTTTTTAAATTTTTGATAGTTGCTATAGGAATAGTCTCTTTAATACTATCTGTAGAAAAATTGGCTCTAGAGCTTATTAAAAGCTTTCCTTCCAGATCATAGATATTAATTTCCATTCCTAAAACAGAACTTATTTCTTGAATGCGTTCTTTAAAAATGAATGGAAGATTTTCCGTTTTGATTTCAAAATCAGTTCTACGTAAAACATTTGCGGTACTCTTAAGCACTGAAGCCTCTTTGCGCTCTAGACGGCTCTCGTGATAATCTTTTGCCTGTTCCTTGAATTGATAAATGGACATACCAGCAATTAGAACACTAGTAATAACCATAAGTAACATCATGGATATAAATATCCTATTTCGCAGACTGCTGGTGAATAATCTCATTAAAGTAAAAATAGCAAATATTAAGCCATAGTAATAGGATTATTTTAAATCGTCTTTCCTATAAAAATACGTTGAATCCACTTGTAATGCGGCTTTTTGTCAACTAGTATAACTCCTTTATATCTAGCTGTTTTTATTTTTTTGAGCACCCTATATGAATAGAGTAAAAAAATAAACAGCAAGACTAATACTCCTATTATAAAATAAGTAAACCGCATGCTAGTAAATTAGTATAAGTCACTCTTAAGAAAAATTAATTTGAGTGAAAGGTCTTACAAATTAGCTTAAATGCAAATAAAACAGACAACTTAGAATTAAAATTATGGAAGTTTACTATATCGTTGTCTAGTAATCTCGTAAACAGTGAAGGATTCTTGCCCCTTTTGAGGATAAATTTCTGCAGGTTGCATACCGTTGCGCAACGCAACATTGATAGAACTTTTATTATCGTTATGAATTACAGATATTAATCTGTTTCCAAAATCTTGATCCCATTTTGCTCTAAAAGCCTCATTTTTCAAAAATCGAGCAATTTCAGTAGCATATCCTTTGCCCCAATAGTCAGGAAGTAATGAATAGCCAATTTCTAGATGAGTGTTTCCTCCAAATTCCTGAACAAGCAATCCTGCTTGTCCTATAAAATTCCCAGACTCTTTGTCCAGAATAACGTTCATGCCACCTTTTTCTTCCTTGTAACGACTCATCGACTTTTCAAACCATTTCTCACATTGCTGAAAAGGAGTTAATTCATCACTCATTGCAAAATAAGCAGCTACCTGAACTTTCTCAAAAAGTGGTAGCCAGGAATCAAAATCTTCATAAACGAGTTTGCGTAACCTCAGGCGATCAGTTTGTTCACCGTGAAGCAAATAGGAATTCATAGTAAGCTTTAATTGTTAGTTATTTAACTGACCAGTTAATAACCATGCTTGATCAAACCCTAGCTTTCTTAAACGGTACAGTTCATTAATGGCGTCATTTTTTTCGTGAAAACTAGAAAATGCCACATTGTGCAGTCCATACTTATTTATTCCTATTCTTTTAGCGTCGTGACCTGCATTTTTTAATTGAACTACTCGCTTATCAGCATTTTTAGGATCTCTAAATGCACCAGCAACAATATGGTAATTCTTTTTAGGTTGTGCGACTTTAACGGCTACTTGAGGAATGGGATCTGTTATTAAGAAACTAGCTTGTTCAATTTGTTGATCTAGTTTTTGTTCAGCCATTTGCTGTACTAAATCCTGATTTTTTATTGAAGTTACTTCATATTGATTGTAACCTACATAACTTAATCCTAGCAGCAAAGCACCTACCGCGGCGTATTTCCACCATTGAGAATTATTAGAACCTTCGTTTTGAGCTTCAGCTTTTCTCACCTCGTTAATAGCGATAACAGGTGTTTCAACAGCGGTACTGTCGTTCTCTTGATCGATTATAGCACGATCTACTTGATATAATTCTTGTGATGATAGACCAAATGCTTCTGGCAGGTAATTCACTAAATACATCGGTGTAAATACCTTAACACCTTCTTCATTAAGTGCTATTCTACCAATCTTTGGTAACGTTATCGATTTACTATTTTCTAGTTCTAAATCTAGTCTTCTAACCTCGTTACGAACCAGTTGTTGCGCATCAGCATAAGGAACTTTCTCAACGCTAGAAACATAATTAATAAGTAATCCATCATTTTGAAGGATTTGACTATTGAAGGAAATCCCTTTTTTGGGTGGATAAAAACTGTTGCTAGATTCAAAATATTGTGCAGATACTCGACGAGTTAAAAAAGCACCAAATTCAGGCACCACTACACAATCATGTCTATATAGTAAATCAGATATGTAAGCTACTAATTGCATAATACAAACATAAAATTTAATCCTCAAGAATCAAGGTCTTTTGTACACTAGTTATTAAGAATTGATATCAAAATCTCGTGAATCATTCATTTTTAGAAATATACCACTTAAAAATTTGACTTATTTCAATCATTTTTTGAATCATTTAATGTAATCCTGAGTTATAACAGCTCATTAAAAAGAAGTAAATTTGCAACCCAATTTGAATAAGGATGCTTGATCAAGTAAAAGAACACATTAATAAAGTCCAAAATTTTGAAGCTCAATCTAAGGAAGCAATTGAAGCTTTTAGAATAGAGTATTTAGGTAGTAAGGGAATTCTCAAAGAACTTTTTACAAAGTTCAAAGAAGTACCTAATGATCAGAAAAAAGATTTTGGCCAGGCCATTAATGAATTGAAACAAAAGGCCACTGATAAGGTAGCTCAATTAAAAGCATCGTTAGAAGATAAACAAGAAGAAGCTGGAATTTACGGTGATCTTACTCGTAGCGGTTACCCTACCCCAGTAGGAGCACGTCATCCAATAAATGTGGTGAAAAATCAAATTATTGATGTTTTCTCTAGAATAGGTTTTAATGTGAGCGAAGGTCCAGAAATTGAAGATGACTGGCACAATTTTACTGCCCTTAATCTTCCTGCACATCACCCAGCTCGTGACATGCAAGACACCTTTTTTATTCAAACTGATCCCGACGTATTACTGCGCACACATACATCAAGTGTGCAAGTGCGTTATATGGAAAATAATCAACCACCTATACGTACTATTTCTCCAGGTAGAGTTTTTAGAAACGAGGCCATAAGTGCAAGAGCTCACTGTATTTTTCATCAAGTTGAAGGATTGTACATAGATAAAAACGTAAGCTTTGCAGACTTAAAACAAACCTTACTTTACTTCACTAAAGAGATGTTTGGTAAATCAGAAATACGTTTAAGACCATCTTACTTCCCGTTTACAGAACCTAGTGCCGAAGTTGATATTTACTGGGGTCTTGAAACTGAAACTGATTATAGAATAACAAAAGGTACCGGATGGTTGGAAATTATGGGCTGCGGAATGGTAGATCCAGCAGTGCTACAGAATTGCGGTATAGACCCTAATGAATACAGCGGTTTTGCTTTTGGAATGGGTATTGAGAGAATAGCGATGTTGTTGTATCAAATAGGTGATATACGCATGTTTTTTGAAAATGATGTACGTTTCTTAAAACAATTTAGTAATTCATTGTAATGTCAGGTTCACGCGTCATATTTGTGTATAATGCAAATTCTGGCGCAATAAACGCAGCCTTGGATAGTGCTCACAAGATATTGAGCCCGAAAACCTATAATTGTGCTCTTTGTAATCTTACCCATGGTATTTTTAATGAGAAAGAGGAATGGTTACGCTTTCGCGAAAGCGTAGATAAACTTTCAAATCTATCTTTTGAGTTTTTGCACAAGGACGAGTTTGAAAAAAACTATAAATCTAAGTGGCTACCTAAATACAGCTATCCAATAATATTAACTACAAACCAAGGACAAGAGATCGAGGTACTAGCATCTAGTCTAGAACTATCAGAATGCAAGGAGACCAAAGACCTCATTTCATTGATCGAATCAAGATTAAAAGAGCATAATATAGAATTATGAAAAAAGATATTATAATACCGGTGGTTAAAGATGTATATGTTGCCATAGTCAAAGAATGGAACGATGATTTTTCATCCAATGACTGGAACAGTTACATCATCAATAATACAAGAGAACCACTAGAGACCTGTATGATAATGACCAGAGGAAAACATAAGGACGGACGCAAAACCAGCACAATGCGACATGCATTTAAGGTAATTAAAGCACGTAGTTATGAGAAAATAGAACTCATGATGGAAGAGGTGTTTCCTTTTGAAAACGAATTCATTGTTAGTTATTTCAAAGGAGACACTTTATATGACAAAACTTTTATTGCAAACCCTAATTCAATAAGTGAATCTAACTTTAAAGATATTCCTCTAATGGACCAGGAAGGTATCTTATTAGATTAGAATACTTTAAATGAAAGACAAAAAAAGAGCCGCTATTAAAAGCGGCTCTTTTTTTGTGTCGTTAGATATACTATTGTATTCCTAATTCCTTTTTAACATCAGCAGTGATGTCATAACCATCTGCTAGGATTAAACCAGTACCTGTAGTTGAATCTAGTACGTACTGAAAATTCTTTTCTCTAGCTACTTTTTGAATAGCATTTCTTACTTTTTCAAGTAATGGCTTAAGTATATCAACACGCTTCTGACCGATAGCTTGTTGAGACTGAGAATAGTATTCCTCTAATTTCTTTTGACCTTCTGCAAGTTCTTGCAATACACGCTCATTTTCTTCTTTACTGCGGCTAGGGGCAGCTTGTTGAGCATTTTGGTACTTTGTTTTAAGCTCCTTATCCATCTCGTCTAAACGTGCTAAATAAGTTTTCTCTAGGTTACGTAGTGTTTTTTCTGCCTGTTTTGCTTCTGGCATAGACTCTACGATATCCTGTGATGCTACGTGACATACTCTACTATCTTGCGCTTGTAGACCTACACTAAATATAAAAGCTGCAATGGCTATTATAGTTTTCAATTGTTTCATTTCTATTGCTTTAATTTATTGATGAATTTTTATTGAAGCGGCTGCAAATATAATAAGTTGCTGCTTACTCACCGCCTTCCTTTTTCTTTTGTGCTTCTTCTCTCTTTTTTCTAAGCTCTTCTTGACGTTTTTCTCGTGCTGCTGCTCGCGCTGCCATAACACTGTCACGTTTTTGTTTACGTAATGCCAGTAGGGAATCTCTACGTTTTTGAAAGGCTGCTGCTTTAGCAGCTTTAATAGAATCTCTTTCTCTTAACCTTTCAGCTCGTTCCATTTCCTTCTGCTCTATTAGTTTTTCCTTAGCCTCTTCTCTCTCTTCAATTTCCTCGGCTTCTTGAACATTTAAATAAGGCTCTTCTCTACGTTTTTCTAGTTCCTTAGCCTTTTTTCACGTTCTTTCTTTTTACCAGTTCTACCTATTGCTTTTAGTACTAGGTCGCTTATATCGTGACGCTCTGCACTAAAAAGTAAAGGTGTGTCTGAACTATCAATTATATAATCATACTTTTTAGACAAACCTATCTTCTGTACCTCATTGAACACTTGATCTTGAACTGGTTGAATCAACTGTTGTTTTTGAAGAATGAAATCACCATTTTCAGCATTAAAACGCTTGTTTTGATAGTCTGCTAGATCTTGCTCTTTTAATCTAATGTCTTCTTCCTTCTCCTCTATTAATTCTTTTGTAAGTAAGACCTTTTCATTTTCAAGAGATTCTTTCATTTGATTGATCTCTCGTTGCATGGCATCGATTTCTCGCTTCCATTTTTGCATTTTAGTATCTAGTTGTCGTGAGGCTTCTTGGTACTCTGGAACGCTTTCTAGAATATACTCCATATTCACATAAGCAACACGAGCTCCTGCTCTTTGCGCTTTCGCGAAAGCGAAACTTAAACCAACAAATACGACTACTAAAAACTTAATTTTCATGATCTTCTACTTTTATAAAATAACCGTGCCACAATTAGAATTGTTGCCCAATTATAAAGTGAACGTTCCAACCACTAGGTTCATTGCTTGGAAGTGTAGGAACTTTATCAAATCCATACCCAAAATCAACTCCTAATAAACCAAAGGCTGGCATAAATATACGTAATCCTGCACCAGCAGATCGTTGTACTTCAAATGGATTGTAATCATTGAACCTACTGTATGATCCAGCAGCCTCAGCAAATGTTAAGACATAAATTGATGCAGCTTGCTCCAGTGAAATTGGATAACGCAATTCTAGTGAGTATTTATTGTAAACCGTATCACCATCTGAATTTGTGGTCAAGGAACTGTTATCATAACCACGCATTCTAATAATGTCACGACCATCTAAAGAAAAGGCTCCTAAACCATCACCACCGACAAAGAATCTCTCAAATGGCACCAATCCACGATCCTGATTATAGGCTCCTAGGAAACCAAATTCAGTATTTGTTTGAAGCACCAGTTTTTTGGCTAATTGAGTATACCAAGTTCCCTTAAATTTAACCTTATAGTATTCTAGGAATTTAAATCGCTCTTGATCAATTTTTCTAAGATCGGCTTGACCATTTGTTTGATATCTAGGATCATCTTCAAGATTAGCATAATCTACACCATTCCATAATGAATAAGGCAGCGTAAATTTACCCGTGATAGAAAATGAACTTCCGTAGGTAGGATAAATAGGGTTTACACCTACATTGTTACGACTTAAACCAATTGTATAGGAAAGGTTGTTAGAAAAACCATTAGGGAAATTAAATAAATTACTTTGGAAATTCTTCAAGTTATAATGCTGGAATGACACTGCATGTGAAATTTGAAAATATGGGTCTGGCCACTCAAGTCTTTTTGCAAGACCTACTGTACCACCGGTAATTAAAAATCTCTGGTTGCGATCTACTTCTCTAAAATTTTGTTGATTTACCCTAAACTGCTCACTATGAGAAAATGAAACATTGAAGGACACTGGCTTTTTACCACCTAACCATGGTTCGGTAAAATTAAGACTGTAGGTTCTAAAGATAGTACTTGCTTGTGCTCGTATTGCTAATGTTTGTCCATCACCCATAGGCACTGGTTGGTAGGCATCTTTCTTAAAAATATTACGTAGACTAAAGTTATTGAAACGCAATCCTAAAGTTCCAACAAAACCACCACCACCATAACCACCTTGTAGCTCGATTTGACTTGCTCCTGCTTCCTTAATATCAAAATTTACATCAACTGTTCCTTCTTGTTGATCTACGTTATTTAATTGTGGATTAATATTTTGTGCATCTATATAACCCAGGGCTCCTAATTCTCGAATGGAATTGATGATTTTTTGTCTGCTGTATTTCTCACCAGGATTAGTTTGCAGCGCACGATAAAGTACATGATCATTTGTTCTAACATTTCCTGAAACCGAGATGTTGTTGAAATAAGCTTCTTTACCTTCTACGATTCTAATTTCAAAGTCTATTGTATCATTAGCTACTCTAGTTTCAACCGCGTTAACTGACGAGAATAGATAACCGTTATTTTGATACAAGTTTGAAATATCATCAGAATCTGGATCTTGCGGATTACTAATACGTTCATCAAAGGCAACTCCATTATATACATCACCTTTTTCAACCTTTAAGATTCGTTGTAATTGTGCATCGGTATAAACCGTGTTACCTACAAATTCAATATCACCAAAGTAATACTTATTCCCTTCTTCAACCTTAATATTAAGACCGATGGTTTTATCATCTATAACATATAAGCTATCTGAAACGACACGTGCGTCTCTAAAACCGTTTTCCTTGTATTTATCTACAACAGACTCTAAGTCTTCTTGAAAACCAGACTCTACATATTTAGATCTTTTGAAAACTCTAAAAATGTTTTTCTTTTTAGTGTTTTTCATGGCTGCTCTTAGCTTCTTATCAGTAATAAGTTCATTACCTTCAAAGTTGATTTGAGCAATTTTTACTTTGTTCCCTTTATCTATATCAATACTCATATTAACAAGGTTTGCACCTTGTACGGTAGTATCTTTATTTTCTCTAAGTTTAATTTTAGCGTCGGCATTTAAAAAACCTTTCTCTTTGTATTTATTCTCTATATAATTACGAGTATTGGTAACAAAGTTTTCTGTCGCCTTTTTACCTTTTTGAAGTTTAAGTTCAGTACGCAAGTCTTCTATTTGACCTTTACGCAATCCTGTTACACGAACTTCATTTAGATTAGGGACTTCAGTAATATTAATTTCTAGATTAATCGTATCGACGATATCATCATTAGGATTACCTATGACCTCGGTAGCATAAATACGGATATCACTAAATAATTTAAGATCCCACATTTTTTTTACTACTCCACTTAATTTTTCACCAGGAACGTATATTTCTTCACCTTTACGTAATCCTGTAAAAGCAATTACAGTGTTCTCATTATAACTTTGACTTCCTACTACATTTATTTCTCCTACTACGTATTTGGTAGCGTCTCCAATCGGAATATCTACCTTTTGTGCAAATGAAAAGGCACTTGATAATAAGGCAATAGCTAGAAAGAGCTTTTGTGCTATTTTAAAATTCATTCTATTATAATTGTTCACTGGTTTTACCGAATCTTCTTTCTCGGTCTTGATAATTAAGTATTGCATCTACAAGATGCTCTTTTCTAAAGTCTGGCCATAGCACCTCGGTGAAGTACAATTCGGCATAGGCAATTTGCCAAAGTAAAAAATTGCTTATACGCTGTTCACCACTCGTTCTTATAAGTAGATCAACATCTGGCATAAAACTGGTATACAAATGATTGTTAATCACATCTGTATTAATTTGATCTATCTCTAGTTCACCATCCTTCACCTTGCCCGCAACTTTTTTAATCACATTGATCAACTCTTCACGAGAGCCATACGATAAGGCCAGAGTTAAATTCATATGTGAGTTTTCTGTTGTAGCCTCAATTACTTCTTTAAGTTCTTTTTGAGCACTACTAGGTAACAATTCCAACGCTCCAACAGCTTTAAGAGAGATGTTATTTTTTTGAAGTGTTTTAAGCTCCTTTTTAAGACTAGAAACTAAAAGTTTCATGAGCGCATCTACTTCTAATTTAGGACGTTTCCAATTTTCAGTACTAAAAGCGTACAGAGTAAGATTTTTTACACCTAATTCTGCACAGGTTTCTACCGTTTGACGCACAGCTTTGGCTCCTTTTTCGTGACCTCTCACTCGCATGAGGCCTTGCTTTTTTGCCCAGCGTCCATTACCGTCCATTATGACTGCAATGTGCTGTGGTATATTTGAATGGTCCAGTAGATTTTTACTCATACAACATTAAAAATTACAATAACACGGTTGTCGCCCAAAGGTATACGTAAGCGTTATACCTGAAAAGACATACCAGTCGTTGTTATTCACATTTCCAAATCTTAATTCATCAAAATCTTTACTACGTACTGGATTACTTCCATCCAGGTTATCCGTAAAAGTATATCTAGCGCCTATTTCGGCAGCCAAAATCAAATTTCTGGTCAAAGTCATTTTTGCACCAAAAATGATTGGAATAGCAGCATCAATGGTGCTACCATACTTTTCCAACTCACCATTTTCTAAGGCAAACAAATCGTATTGAAAGGCTGTTAATCCAGTGTACAAATACGGTGTCCATTGCCATTTACCTGAGTATAAATCCCATTCCCAAAAGGTATACTCCAGACCTACACTAGCCTCAATTAAATTGTAATTATAATTAAGTCCTCTTAAATCTCTAGAAATATCATCACTATCATTGTCATCTCCTATCATGTTAGTATATAGAAAACTAGCTCTAAAACTGTGTCTATCACTTCGGTTCCATTTGGCGATTAAACCAAAGGCACCATCACTAGGATCGATGTATTGTGTACTACCGACATCTCCTATAACACTGGCACCACCAAACATGACTCCTAGCTCATAGGTTTGCGCTTTCGCGAAAGCGAAAACAAGTAAAAAAAGTGTCGTGAAAATGAATCTCATTTTAATCATAAAACGTGCAAATATAACAATTCTACATGCCTACAAGGCTTATTTACTGCTAATGAAGGTTAACAGTGAATTTAACGGAAGTTCTATGAATTAATTGCGCTTGTCCTCGCCCCAAAGTAGCTTGTGTCTAATTGTTTTTATAAAGCTTTGATCTTTAAATGAAACGAGATCAATCGTGAAGCTAGCTTTTTTGACAATAACCTCGGTCTCATTAGGGAAACTAGAAATACGATTATCCAATGAAGTTAAGAAGGACTCTTCTCTACCTATCACTTTGATTTTTATTTCGGTAGTATCTGGAATTACTAATGGTCTTGCGTTTAGATTGTGTGGAGCAATTGGCGTGAGAACCAGCGCACCAGTACTTGGTGAGATAACAGGTCCACCACAACTTAAACTATAACCCGTTGAGCCAGTAGGTGTAGAAATGATTAACCCATCGGCCCAATAGCTAGTCAATAATTCATTGTTAAGATGAGTTTCTATTTGGATCATACTAGTCGTATTGTATCGACTTACTGTAACTTCATTAAGTGCAAAGTTTGGATTTAAATCATCGTGACCCATTGGGGTAGCAGTAAGCAAGGAGCGCTTGGACAATGTATATTCACCATTTACTAAACGTTCTATAGCCTGCTCTAGTGAGTCTTTTTGCACCGTTGCCAGAAAACCCAGTCTACCAGAATTAATACCGATCACAGGTATATCTAAGCCTCCTATGTATACTACCGCTCTTAAAATTGTTCCATCACCACCTATACTTAATAACAAATCATAGGAATCATCAAGCGATTTAAAGCCATGTGATTGCTCTACCACTCCATGCTCTTGAAGCAATTGTTTAAATTGATTTTCGACAGAAAAAGAAATCCCAGATTGATCTAGCAAATTAATAAGCTGCTTATAAATTGCAATTGTATCGGCATGTAAATACTGCCCGTATATAGCTACCTTATTAATCATTGTTAGATATTCAAGTATTTGTCTAAATAATCAGAACGCTCTTTAAGAGCATCTAAGTAGGTATCTTCCTCTGCGGCCGATTTTATTTCATAACTATATCTTCTAAATGTTTGAAGAATAGCGTTTAAGTTCTGTGGACTCACTTTCAAGGTAATCTCTGTAAAATGATCACGATAGCCACTTACAAACATACCTTGTATTTTGGAATCGTTTGTTTCTACAATTTGTGAAATCTCACTAAAACTATAATCACTTTTTCCTTTTTCAACCACAATCACAGCACCAGCCTCATACATAAAAGGAGCATCATTAAAAATCTCCATAACATCCTTAAGCTCGTAGTAACCTATATATTGATTTTTCTCGTTGAGCACGGGCATGATATTACATTGATGTTGTGCAATAGCCTCTAATACATCAAGCCAATGAGTCTCTACCGTTACATGAAAAGCATCTAGTGAATACTTTATTTCTTCAACTGTTTGATGTTTTTCAAAACACAATGCATCGTTTTCAGACAAACATCCCACATAAACTCCATTTTCATCCATAACAGGTATGTGAGAGTAAGTAAGTTGTGAGAAAATATGCTGAACTTCCTTAACGCTATCCGTCATTGAGATAGGAGAAACATCATTTATAACAAGTTGTTGAAGATTCATTACTGCTTATTTTTTATGCAAAATAACAATTAATTAGAGTTTCTAAGGGTTAAGCTCGTGTGAATCCTTTGTACTTTTGATTTAAAATTATTTCTATGACTGTTTTAAGTGTAAACGTTAATAAAATAGCGACATTACGTAATGCTCGTGGAGGAAACGTCCCTAATCTTATAAAAGTAGCTCAAGACATTGAGCGTTTTGGTGGACAAGGTATTACGATTCACCCGAGACCAGATGAACGTCATATAAGGTATCAAGATGCTCGAGACTTAAAAAAAATTGTAACTACTGAATTAAACATCGAGGGAAATCCTATTGATAGTTTTGTTCAATTAGTAGACGAAGTGCAACCTCACCAGGTTACGTTAGTTCCCGATGCACCAGATGCAATTACCTCAAGCGCTGGTTGGGACACCATTGAACACAACTCCTATTTATCTGAAATTGTTAAACACTTTAAAAATCAAGGCATAAGGACTAGTATTTTTGTAGATCCAGTGATTGAAATGATAGAAGGTGCCGCAAAAACGGGAGTAGATAGAATAGAATTGTACACCGAAGAATACGCTGTACAATTTTCAAAAGGTAATCCAGAAAAAGGAGTGCAGCCCTATAGAGATGCAGCTTTAAAAGCCCATGAACTTGGCCTAGGCATTAATGCAGGTCACGACCTCTCTCTTGAGAATATCAAATATTTTAAAGAAAATGTTCCTAATTTAATCGAGGTTTCAATAGGACACGCATTAATTTCTGAGAGTATTTATCTGGGCCTAGAAAATGTTGTCAACATGTATAAGTCACGATTAGCATAATGATATTACACAGCTTACAATTAGGAGAAACGGGACAACCCTTCGTGATTTTACACGGGTTCTTAGGGATGGCAGATAATTGGAAAACATTAGGCCGTCAGTGGAATGAGGATGGACTCCAAGTACACATTCTAGACCAGCGCAATCATGGACGCAGTTTTCATAGTGAAGAATTTTCCTATGAGTTAATGGCGCAAGATTTAAAAGATTATTGTGATCACCATAGATTGAATAACATTTACTTATTGGGACATAGCATGGGTGGTAAGGTCGCTATGAAAGCTGCTCAACTTTTTCCAGAACTTATAGAAAAACTTATCATTGCCGACATTGCTCCAAAAACCTATGCTCCACATCATAGTGACATTATCAATGCCTTACAAAGCGTAGATTTCTCCAAAATCTCTAGCCGTAAAGAAGCCGATCAAGTATTATCTCAACGTATTACAGATTTTGGTACACGTCAATTTTTATTAAAAAGTTTGTACCGTGTAAATAAGGATACCTATGGATGGCGTTTCAATTTAGAAGTTTTAGGCAATAGCCAATCCATGATCGGAGTTCACGAATCCACCGACATAGCTGTACAAATTCCAACCTTATTTATTAAAGGAGGCAATTCAGGGTATATATTAGATACCGATAAAATGCTTATTGATCACGCTTTCGCGAAAGCGGAATTAAAAACAATCCCAAACGCTGGACACTGGCTACATGCAGAACAACCTCAACTTTTCTACCAATTTGTTAACGAATTCGTAAAATAAATTACGTTATGCAAGCATAATAATAACGAAAACGCTTGCGTAACATTAATTTAATATTAAATTTGACTCATTAACAAATTAGATTTTTTCTCAAACATTTGACTATGAACAAATTAAAACTTTTTCTTGTACTAGGTTTGGTTTCAGCAATGGCATACGCCGGTGGATACCGAGTAAGTACACAAAGTAACAAGCAGCTCGCAATGGGACATACTGGTGTAGCTGTAGTTAACAGTGCAGATATTCTGTTCTTCAACCCAGCTGGATTAGTTCATTTAGAAAGTAAATTAAGTGTAAGTGCAGGTGGCTTTGGCGTATTTAGTGACGTAGCTTATCAAAATGCAGAATTTGGAACATTTGCAGATACAGATAGTCCAACAGGAACACCTATTTACTTGTATGCAACTTACAAAGTAACCGATAAATTTTCTGCCGGAATAGGTGTTTACACACCATACGGTAGTAACGTTACGTGGCCTACTGATTGGTCTGGATCGCACTTAGTCAATGAGATTGAATTACAGGCAATTTTTATTCAACCTACCTTATCATACCAATTATTTGACAGTGTAAGTATAGGTGGTGGACCTATCCTAGCTATAGGTGGTGTAGAATTTAATAGAAATGCATCTAGATCACTAGTTGATGAAGAAGGTACAAGATCTAACGTATCCATTGAGGATTCGGGTGTTACCGGTTGGGGTTGGACTGCAGGTTTATTATTCACTCCTACAGATAATTTCTCTTTAGGTTTTAACTACCGTAGTTTAATAAATATTGAGAGTACAGAAGGTACAGCAACCTTCAGCAACTTCCCTAATAGCACACTTGTTCCTTCAAACGGTACACAAGGCTTTACGGCTACACTACCGTTACCTGCTGAAGCAACAGTTGGTTTATCTTATAAATTAAACGACAAATGGTTGTTTGCTTTTGATTATAATCGTGCATTCTGGAGTGAGTACGAGAACCTAGACATAGAGTTTGCAGATGGTTCTTCAAGTATAAACCCTAGAAACTACAAAGATTCTAGCACATATAGATTAGGAGCACAGTATACTGCAACAGACAAGTTTGTAGTAAGAGCAGGATGGTACTATGATGAGTCACCAGTACAGTCTGGATATTTTGCACCAGAAACTCCACGTAACGATTCACAAGGATATACATTTGGTTTTACTTACCAAGTATCATCTAAGTTTGCTATAGATGCATCGCTTCTTTACTTAAGATTTAAGGAAATTAATGAGTCTTATGACTTTTATTCAGACCCAGGAGCTCCAGTTAATGCTCCATTTGCCGGAACTTATAAGTCACAAGCAATCATCCCAGGTATAGGTATCACTTATAACATGTAAAACATTAAATGATGAAAAGAATTAATATCAAAAATATATCTCTACTTGCTGCAGCTGCACTAGCACTTACAGCTTGTGAGCCAGAATTAGACAATGCAATTGAAGAAGGTGGTGTTTATACCGCTGGTGATGCAGATTTTTCTAAATTAGTAACCGTAGGTAACTCGTTAACTGCAGGTTTTGCAGATGGCGCTCTTTATTTAGATGGTCAAACGTATTCTTACCCTAATATTCTCGCAGGACAAATGCAATTTGTAGGTGGTAATGAATTTAATCAGCCATTAGTAAACGACAACTTAGGAGGACTACTTTTAAACGGAACACAGATCACAAACAACCGTTTTGTTCTTACCTCAAACATGGGAACTCCAGTAGGTCCTGCTCCATTAGCAGGAACTCCTACAACAGACATTGCAAATAAGGTAACAGGACCATTAAACAACTTTGGTGTACCTGGTGCAAAGAGTTATCATTTAGGTGCTCCTGGATATGGAAGTCTTGCTGGAGTTCCTGCTGGAACAGCAAATCCATACTATGCACGTTTTTCTAGCTCAGAAAGTTCAACTGTAATCGGTGATGCTATTGCTGCTGATGGTTCTTTCTTTGTTCTTTGGATAGGAAACAACGATATTCTAGGGTACGCTACTAATGGTGGTGATGGAGAAGATCACAATGAAACAGGTAACATTGACCCTTCAACATATGGAGGAAATGATATTACTAACAACAATGTATTTGCAGGTGTGTACCAACAACTTGTTCAAGGTCTAACCGCAAATGGAGCTCAAGGAGCACTAGTAAACATACCGGATGTAACTTCAATTCCATTTTTTACAACTGTACCTTATAACGCAATTCCACTAGATGCGCAAACAGCAGCATTTGTTAATCAAAACTATGCACAGTACAATGGTGCTATGGCTGCTTATGCACAAACGCCACTTCTTTCTCAAGAAGAGGCTACTGCAAGAACTATAAGTTTTGCCCAAGGTCAAAATGCTATCGTAATACTTGATGAAGATTTGACTGATTTGCCGGATCCTACACAACCGGGACAATTTTTACCAAAATTGAGACAAGCAACCCCTAATGATTTAGTTGTTTTTACAGCATCTACAGTACTAGGAACACTTGCAGATCCTAGCAACCCAGCTTCAGTAATAGGTGTTGGTGTACCAGCTGGCGACAACCTTGTTTTAACTGAAAATGAACAACAAAGAATAAGCACTGCACAGGCTTCTTACAATGCTACAATTGAAGCATTAGCACAAGCAAATGGCTTAGCTTATGTAGACGCAAGAGCAGTTCTTGCTGATGTTGCAAATGGCGGTGTAGCTTTTAACGGTGGTTTACTATCAAGCACCTATGCTAGTGGTGGAGCATTCTCTCTAGATGCCGTACACCCAACTGCTAGAGGTTATGCTTACACAGCAAACACCATTATTCAAGCAATCAATGAACAATATGGTTCAACTATTCCAACTGTTGACATAGGTAACTATCCGTCTGTTACAGCTAGTGATAACGTTAACTAGAAATAGATTATAATAAATAAGAAACCTGCTTGATTAAATCAAGCAGGTTTTTTTATTTTTATTAAAATTAATCCTTATGAAATTTTTACTTAAACTATTAATAACAGCTGCGTTAGTAATCCTTTTATCCAAAATTTTACCAGGAGCAAGCACCACTGGATGGTGGAGTGCTATTCTTGTAGCAGTAGTATTATCTTTATTGAACTTTACAGTAAAACCAATTCTTCAAATATTAACCTTTCCAATTACGATAGTAACTTTAGGTTTATTTCTACTAATAATAAATGCTATCATCATTTTACTCGCTGATTGGTTAGTAGGAGGCTTTAATGTTGATGGGCTTTGGTGGGCAATTATTTTTTCATTGTTACTTGCAATAGGACGTTCATTATTATTTAAACTACTTGATAGAGACGAGGATTAATCTCTCAAATTCTTTAAGTTTTATTAAAGTTTCAAAGTAATTGAAATTCAAAGGTATAAAGACTTTGTTTTACAACTAAATAAAGACTAATTTTGCACCCCAATTTTAACAGCACTTAAAAGTCTTTAAATGAATTTAAAACGTACTGACGTAGACGCACTTAATGCGGTGCTTACTCTAGAGATAGAGAAGAGTGATTATCAAGAGCAGGTAGAAAAAATCCTAAAGGATTATCGTAAGACTGCTTCTATTCCAGGATTTAGAAAAGGTAAAGTTCCTGCATCATTAATAAACAAGAAGTACAGAATTCCTGTATTGGTTGATGAGGTAAATAAACTGATCCAGCAAAAACTAAACGAATATATCACTGAAGAAAAACTTAATCTTTTAGGAAATCCATTACCTAAAGAACAAGCTGATATAGACTGGAATGGTGATAACTTTACATTTGACTTTGAAATAGGCCTTGCTCCAGAATTTGAAGTAGAACCTTCAAAGATTAAGGGAATCACGGCTTATGAAATAAAAACAGACGACAAAACCATCAACGATCAAATAGATCGTATTAGAGAACAATACGGAAAGTTAGTTTCTAAAGATGAGGTTTCTGAAGGTGACGAAGTTACTGGTGTTTTTAGAAATGATGAGGAAGAAATCAACACTGACGCAACTTTCCCGATTTCAAAAATTAAAGGAAAAACAAACCTTAAAAAGTTTGTTGGGTCTAAAGTTGGAGATTCAATCGAATTAAAAACTAAAAATCTTTTTGAGGACAACAGCGATTTAGCTCATCACCTTAAAATTGATTTTGAAAAGAAAGATGAATTAAATGTACCTGTTACATTTGAAGTAACTGAAGTTAACACCAGGGAAAAAGCAGAGCTTAACCAAGAGTTCTTTGATAAATTGTTTGGTGAAGGAATCATCACAAGTGAAGACGAGCTAAGAGAACGTTTAAGAGAAGACGCTAAGAAACAATTTTCTCAACAAACTGATCAAAAGTTTTTGACAGATGTTACTGAAGAACTTATTGAAAAAACAAAATTTGATCTTCCAGCAGATTTTCTTAAAAGATGGATTGCAAACAATGGAGAAAACACTTTAACGGCTGAGGAAGCTGAAGAAGAATATAACAAATCTGAAAAAGGATTACGTTATCAACTCATTGAGAGTGCTATCCTGCAAAAAAATGAAGATCTTCAATTAAAGTTTGAAGACTTAAAAGAATATGCCGGAACACAGATAAAAATGCAAATGGCACAATTTGGTCATACAGACGCTACTGATGAAGAAGTTGAGCAAATCGTTGCACGAGTAATGAGCAATCAAGAAGAGGTGAAACGTATGAGTGAGCAATTACAGAACGAAAAAATGCTCCAATACTTTAAGGACAACGTTAAAGCTAAGTCTAAAGAGCTTACTTACGAGGACTTTATAAAAGAAGCTTACCAAGCTTAATACACCGTATAAATTCATATCTTTAGGCGTTATCATTTTACCGAAATGTTAACGCCTTTTTCGTACAAGTTGAAGTAATATTACACTATGGATATAGCTAAAGAATTTGAAAAATTTGCCATCAAGGATCAGGGAATAAACAGTAACTACTACTCAAAAATTATGAGTAGCATGTACCCAACAAATTTAACTCCAAATATTATCGAGGAGCGTCAAATGAACATCGCCATCTTTGATGTTTTTTCACGTCTTATGATGGATCGAATTATCTTTTTAGGAACTGGAATAAATGATCAAGTAGCAAATATTGTGCAAGCGCAATTACTGTTTTTAGAAAGTGCAGATGCTAATAAAGACATTCAGATTTACTTAAATTCTCCAGGAGGAAGCGTTTACGCCGGTTTAGGAATCTATGACACCATGCAATTCATTAAACCAGACGTAGCAACAATTTGTACTGGTATGGCTGCTAGTATGGGAGCAGTGCTTCTATGTGCTGGTGAAAAAGGCAAGAGAAGTGCCTTACCACACAGTAGAGTAATGATTCACCAACCTTTAGGTGGAGCCCAAGGACAAGCAAGCGATATTGAAATTACAGCAAGAGAAATTGTAACCCTTAAAGAAGAGCTTTATACAATTATTGCAAAACATTCTGGACAATCTTACGATAAAGTATACGAAGATTCAGATAGAGATTATTGGATGAAGGCAGATAAAGCAAAAGAATACGGTATGATTGATGAAGTGCTTAATCGCGATTAATTTCACGATCAAGAATAATTAATAGAATGTTTAAAGGGTTTTACTCACGCCATAAAAAGCATTTTGGTAATTCATCTTTGAATAGTTCATTATTTTACTTCAAAAAATGAATACTAGAGATCCCATAGGATCTTAAGAATTAGAAATATGAGTAAGGAAGAATTAGAATGTAGTTTTTGTGGACGCAGTAAGTCCGAAACCAATTTACTGATTGCAGGTTTAGATGCACACATATGTGATCGTTGTATTGAACAAGCTTATGGTATCGTTTTAGAAGACACAAAAACAAGCGACACTGGTGTAACAAGTGATGATCTTAAATTAAGGAAACCACAAGACATAAAAGCTTTTTTAGACACTTATATTATAGGTCAAGAGCATACAAAAAAGGTAATGTCTGTAGCCGTATATAACCATTACAAAAGGTTATTACAACCACAAAGTGATGACGATATCGAGATTCAAAAGTCAAACATTTTGATGGTAGGTCAAACGGGAACTGGAAAAACGCTTATCGCAAAAACGGTTGCCAAAATGCTTAATGTACCTTTAGCCATTGTTGATGCGACAGTACTTACAGAAGCTGGTTACGTAGGAGAAGATGTTGAAAGCATTCTTACAAGGTTATTACAAGCGGCTGATTACAATCTAGAAAAAGCACAAACAGGAATAGTTTTTATAGACGAGATTGATAAAATTGCTCGTAAAAGCGACAATCCATCAATCACGAGAGATGTATCTGGAGAAGGTGTTCAACAGGCACTTCTTAAATTATTAGAAGGAACCGTTGTTAATGTACCACCTAAAGGTGGACGTAAACATCCTGACCAAAAATTTATTGAAGTAAATACAGAAAACATCCTTTTCATTGCTGGTGGTGCCTTTGACGGTATTGAGCGAGTAATAAGGAAACGTCTGAACATGCAAGCTGTCGGATTCAGTGCGGCCAAAAGTAATGACGATGTTTTAGATAGAGAAAACTTACTTAAGTACATCATCCCTAAAGATGTTAAGGATTTTGGTATGATCCCAGAAATCATAGGTAGATTACCTGTTCTTACTCACATGAATCCATTGGATAAAGGAACTTTGAGAGCTATTCTTACTGAGCCTAAAAACGCTATCATCAAACAGTATGAAAAGCTTTTTGCTATGGATGATATTAGTTTTAGTATTACCGATGGAGCACTAGATTATATCGTAGAAAAAGCTATTGAATACAAATTGGGTGCTCGTGGATTAAGGTCTTTATGCGAGGCTATTCTAACGGATGCCATGTTTGAGCTTCCTGGTAGTGATGAAAAAGAACTTAAAATCACTAAATCCTATGCCGAATCAAAACTTAACAATAGCGGCTTACAAAAACAGCTCAAGGCTGTCATTTAAAAGAAAATAACTACACTATATAAATGTCCATTTAAAAATTTAAATGGACATTTTTTTTTGCTATTAAATTCTATCGATGGTTATTTCAAAGGTAGTACCTACATTTTTTTTACTATCCATGACTTTTATTTTACCCTTGTGGTAGTCATGAATAATTCTTTTTGCTAGAGATAAACCAAGACCCCATCCTCGTTTTTTGGTGGTAAACCCAGGAGTGAAAATACGCTTCCAGTCATTCTTAGAAATTCCTTTACCAGTATCTGAAATTTGAATTGAAACCTGCCTAACCTCTGCTTTAACAAACACATGTAAAGCACCTTTCCCTTTCATGGCATCAATACCATTTTTAATTAGGTTTTCTATTACCCAAGCGTATAACTCTTTATTAAGTAAAACAGGAATAGGTTGTTCAGGTAAATCCATAGTTATCTCAACTAGTTTAGAGACGCGATTTTTAAGATAATCAGTAGCTTGCCTAGTTTCTTCTACAACATCAGCTTTTACTAGTTTAGGAACCGATCCTATTTTTGAAAAACGGTCTGTAATAGTTTTCAATCTATTAATATCCTTTTCCATCTCATCAATGTAAGAAGGCTCTACTTTAGAGTCTCTCAAAATGTGTGTCCATCCTACCAGTGATGATAAAGGAGTACCTATTTGATGAGCACTTTCTTTAGCCATACCAGCCCACAACTTATTTTGTTCGCTGGCCTTAGTTGATCTGTAAAAAAACCAAATAACAAAACTAAATAACACCATAACCACAACCAGCGCCAGTGGATAATACTTAATTTTATTTATCACATCACTATTACCATAATATATGGTGCTTATGGGTTTTCCTTCGTAATTAATGATGTAGGGCTCATTTTGTGATTTATATATTTCAATAAGCTGTTTTATTCGTACAGTATCTGTCTCTTCAATGTTAGCAGGTAAATTTCTAGTACTTATTTCACCTTTATAAGTTACCCTTATTAAGGGTATACTTGTCATGTTTTGAGCAACAGTAAAACCCAAATCCCCTATGTAAGCATTTTTAGGAGCGTTTTGTAGGTCTTTTACAGCTGTAGCATATTCCGCAATATTTTTACGTTCCATTTCTTTTACTCCTTGAAAAAACACATAGGTGTTCCAAAGTATAATACTCACCGTGACTACTGAAAAACCAATGATCACCCATCTCAATACATTTTTATCTTCTGTGATATTCATAGATATGCCTATAACTTTATTACAGCCGTCTTATTATTCCCGTTTAACAATTAAATAATAATCGTCATCCATAGGAAGATAACCTTGATCATAGACAAAATAGTAAATCGTCCCTTTTTTAGTGGTGTAAATACTAGTAAAAAAATTAAAGTCAAAACCTTCTGCTAGCAGTTTGTTACGAGTAGTTTTGGTTTTATCATTTACATTAATACTTTTAAGAACACGCCAGTTTTTCCTCAATCGATTATTAATATTACGCATGAGAGCTGTACTATCTTTGTTGAGCTTGTTATTGGCAACATTCCTGCAATAATCACTACAAAATCGTTTATCTGCTCGACCTCGTACCTCATCACCACATTCAGGACACTGTTTAGTTACTTTCATTGCAGCAAGTTACGTAGAAAAATTAAACGTTTGTAAATGATCCTACTTGAACTTGAAACTAGGTTATATATAAGTTTACGCTTTCGCGAAAGCGTAACAACCACAATCATCTCTCAAACATCACACTGCTGTGCTGAAACAAAAGATATAGATACCTTATTTTTACAAGAAAATATTAAACATGGAAAACATTCTAATTGCTGTAGAAAACAGAATCGCAACCATCACTATAAACCGACCAAGTAAATTAAACGCTTTGAATAAAGCTACAATCGCCGAGTTAAGTCAAGCGATAGATGATGTTGAAAATAATCAAGAGGTTAGAGTTGTCATTCTAACAGGTAGTGGCGAAAAAGCCTTTGTAGCCGGTGCCGATATTTCAGAATTTGCCGATTTTTCTCCTGAACAAGGAAAAGAGCTTGCGAGATTAGGTCAAGAATCACTATTTGATAAGGTAGAAAACTGTAGTAAACCCATCATTGCAGCCGTTAATGGTTTTGCACTAGGTGGTGGATTAGAACTTGCGATGGCAGCTCATTTTAGAATAGCTAGCGACAATGCACGAGTAGGTTTGCCTGAAGTGTCTCTAGGAGTAATTCCTGGATACGGTGGTACACAACGTCTACCCCAATTAATTGGTAAAGGTCGTGCTATGGAAATGATAATGACAGCTGGAATGATTGATGCAGCGACGGCTCACTCTTATGGTCTTGTGAATCACGTGGTAACAAGTGAAGAATTAATACCTACTTGTGAAAAAATAGCTGGCAAAATAATGAAAAATAGCCCAGTAGCTATAGGAGCTGCCATTGACGCTGTAAATGCTGGTTATGTAGATGGAATAAACGGTTATCAAACTGAGATTGACTGTTTCGGAGCGAGTTTTGGAACGGACGACTTTAAAGAAGGTACAACCGCCTTTTTAGAGAAGAGAAAGGCTCAATTTTAAACTGAGAGATTACCATTAAAATCAAAAAAGGACAGTTTTTACTGTCCTTTTTTTATTGCACTTTTAACCTCTAAACAAGAAGAAATCGTCCTTCATATCTTCGATCTTCTCATCCTTGTTAGTAATGATGTAATCCAGAGCTTTTTCAGTAAACTCTTTACCCTTATTGGATAATGTGACTACATCACCATTTTTTGATATCATGTTATTCTCTAGTGCCAGTTTCAATACTTTTTTGGCACGTACTTTACCCCAATTAATATGCTCTTGTAAATGTGTTACACTACGCTCCTCGATACTGTCGTGATTGTTTAAGTGCAGCAAGAACGTGAGAAGAGAAACCTCGGTACGTTGCCTGCGTTGTCTAAACAATACTGCTAGTAATCCTCTTGAAGGAGCAAATAAATAAACGAGAAGAAAAATTAAACCTAGAACGGTTGTAATCGATCCTGATATAGACGCATCTAACAACATGGATAAGTAGTATCCTCCAAAGGCCGCAAGAATTCCAAAAACTACAGAGAGCAGCAACATTTTTTTCAAATCATTAGTAAGTAAATAAGCGGTCGCTGCCGGCGCGATCATTAATGCAACTACTAGAATGGCGCCTACTGCATCAAAGGAAACCACAGTGGTAACAGATGCGACACTCATTAATCCATAATGAAGAATCACTGGTGAAAAACCTAATGCACTAGTTAAGCCAATATCAAAAGTACTTAGCTTTAATTCTTTATAAAAAAGTCCTAACAACACTAAAGTAACCAACAAAACAGATCCCGTAGTCCATAAGCTTTTAGGGCCCATATTAATAAAATCTTCTGGATTGGTAATTCCTTCCTGACTACTACTTGAATTTATTATCCAATTATCAAATGGAGCGTATTCTAATTTCCCAACTAGCACAGCATCTGTATCTAGATGTACATCGTTTGCATAAATAGCTATTAATAAAACTCCGATGCTAAACAATGCAGGAAAAACTAATCCAATAGCAGTATCCTCTTTAACAAGTCCAGTTTTTTGGATAGCCTCTACCAACCATACTGTTACAATTCCACTGATTGCAGCCAATAATATAAGCCACGGTGATGCTAGATCATGAGTAATAAAAAAACCAATTACTATTCCTGGAAGAATAGAGTGAGAGATCGCATCGCTTATCAAGGCCATTTTACGAAGTACCAAAAACACACCTGGTATAGCACAAGCTACCGCGGTAAGACATGAAATTAAAAGGATTGCTATTTCTGGATTCATGATTGAGGTACGTTGTTGTTATACAAATTTTGTGCAGTATGAAATCCCGTTGTAGTCAAGGACCATGTATCGCCTTTAATTTCAATCCAGTTTTTTTCTTCTAACTGTCTTAGCGTTCCTTTAGAGTAACCTTGAAACTGATTAAGGATGCGTATTGCGTGTGGTCTACTTATATCGTCATGTTTCTCAACGATAGAGTACATAAATTGTAGTGTTTTTTTAAGGTGTAAATCCCTGCGATTACGCACTAGTCTAATTTGTTTAAAAAGCAAACCTCTTGAAGGTGAAAAAACAAAGGAGAACCCAACAAATACTGATGCTACCAAAACAATAACAGGACCCGTAGATAAATTATTGTAACTAGCACTTATTCCTGTACCAACAACACCTGCAACAGCTCCAAAAACAGCTGCTAACAACACCATTACACCTAGACTATTTGTCCATTGTCTAGCAGCAGCAGCTGGAGCCAGCAGCATGGCACTCATTAAAACTACTCCTACGGTTTGCAACCCAATTACAATAGCTAGAACTATAAAAAAACTAATAAGCCCATCAATAATTCTGGTATTAAATCCTAAGGTGAGAGCATAATTTTTATCAAAAAGCAACAGTTTAAATTCTTTCCAAAACAGAAGCATTATAACCAGACTTATACCTGTTACTATAATCATTAAGATAACATCACTCTCTACAAGTGTCGCAGCTTGACCAAATAAATATTTATCCAAACCTGCTTGATTAGCGTCAGGTTGTTTTTTTAAGTAACTAAGAACTAACTCTCCAAAACCAAAAAACAAACTCAAAATTAACCCTAAAGCAGTATCTGTTTTAAGGTGCGTTTTTGTTACTATTCCTCTTATCCAAACCGTACCTATAAATCCGCTCACAAGTGCTCCTAACAGTAAAACATTAGAATCTTTAAGACCAGTAAAAAGGAAGGCAAGCGCTATTCCAGGCAGGGCTGCATGAGAAATAGCATCACCCAGCAAACTTTGTTTTCTTAGAACCGCAAAACTTCCTAACATACCACAAATAGCTCCCAGAACAGCCGTTCCCAGTGTTATGGTGCGCAGTGTATAGTCCGTAAAAAAACTTGTTATGTCCATCATGGATAATTTGTATTACGCTTTCGCGAAAGCATCACTTACAACTCATTATTGCTGTACAGCAACCTTGTAATTAATCCCATAGGTTTTGGTTAAATTGTCATCATTAAAAATATCTTTAACCGGACCAGTAGCAATGTGTTTTACATTTAAGAAAGTTACCCAATCAAAATACTCGGGTACCGTTTGTAAATCGTGGTGAACGACAATTACGGTCTTACCTGCTTTTCTAAGCTCTTTTAAGATATTTATTATAGCAATTTCGGTAGTTGCATCAACACCTTGGAAAGGTTCATCCATAAAATAAATTGACGCATTTTGAACTAATGCTCGGGCTAAAAAAACACGCTGCTGTTGTCCACCAGAAAGCTGATTGATTTGCCTGTTCTTAAAAGGAAGCATTCCTACTTTTTCAAGCGCTTCTAGGGACTGTTTTTTCTGTTTATTACCAGGTCTTTTAATCCAACCTAAGGCACCATAGGTTCCCATCATGACTACATCTAGAGCAGTAGTAGGAAAATCCCAATCTACACTACCCTTTTGAGGAACATATGCTACTTGATGGCGTTGTTTGTGATAAGGTTTATCATAAATTTGAACAGAACCTGCAATGGGATCAATAATTCCTAAAATGGATTTTATCAAAGTAGATTTTCCAGCGCCGTTGGGTCCAACAATAGCCATAAGTACTCCTTCTGGAATAGACAGGTCAATATCCCAAAGGACTGGTTTGTAGTTGTAAGCTACTGTTAAATCATCTACAGCTACTGCAATTTTATCTGCCATTATTTAAGTGCATTAACTATTGTTGCCACGTTATGCTTATACATTCCTATATAAGTTCCTTCAGCTGTTCCTGCACTTCCAAGTGCATCGCTAAATAATTCGCCACCTATATTAACCTCATGATTACGTGCTTGAACTGCTTTTTGTAAAGCTTCGACCGTACGACGTGGCACACTGCTTTCAATAAAGATTGCTTTGATATTGTTTTCTATAATAAAGTCAGTAAGTCGTTGTACATCTTTTACACCAGCTTCAGTCGCGGTTGAAAGCCCTTGTAGACCTACTACTTCAAAATTGAAACTGCGTCCAAAATAATTGAATGCATCGTGTGCTGTTACTAGAATACGTTGCTCTGATGGAAGAGTATTAATATTTTTATCCAGCTCCTCTTTCAAATTAGATAATTTCTTTAGATAGATTTCTTCATTAGCCTTATAAACCGACTCATTATTTTGATCTAGCTTGATTAATTCTTTAGTAACAAAACTGGTGATTTGTTCCCAGTACTCCAGATTAAACCAAATATGTGGATCATAACTACTTGCAAAATAATCACTGCCTATAAGAGTACTTTTATCTAAGGCATCACTCACTGCAACAGTACGTTTACCTTGTTGATTCATTTTCTCAAATACTTCTACTAACTTACCTTCTAGATGTAATCCATTATAAAATATGACATCGGCCTGAGAAAGCTTGCGCACGTCGCCTTGGCTTGCTTTATATAAGTGTGGATCGATACCGCTTCCCATAAGACCTTCTAATTCTATTACATCACCTCCAATTTCCTGAACTAAGTCAGTAATCATAGTAGTTGTGGTCACTACCTTCAGTTTACCCGATGGTTGTTCTTTAGGCTGCTGTTTACAAGCCGAAATCAGAATTATTAATAAAATGAATAATGTTTTTTTCATGATTACTTCTTTAGTATTCTATAACTGAAACCAGCACTTAGTAAAATATTTTGATCGGCTGCGGTTGAGTTGAATCCTGTTCCTACCGTAACATCTAGCTGTAAATTATTATTCACTAAATAAGTACAACCAGCATCCCATAAGTGATATGCTGTAGTGTCTTCTGGAAAAGCACCATATAATTCTATATAAGCTCCAAATTTTTGTGTAATATCAAATCCATAAGCGACAGTATATAAATATTCTATAGACCGATTATCTGCCACCCTAGCTCCTAAATTATAGGCTATGCTAGTGCTGTTAGAAAGTGTATGATCAAAAGAAAAAATCATTTCCATCCCAGTTTGTTCCGGTTTAAATTCGGTTACTGCTGTAAAGGGCAGCCGAAGGTGAGTCATCAAACCTATTTGAGGAATCCAACCGTTTTCATCGGTAATTTCAATTTTCCCTCCTATCAATAAAGGAGTGAAACCAGTAGCATCAGACAGTTCTATACCTTGTGAAATAAGGCGTTCATTTTGATAATCCCAACCCAATCGCAATTCAAAATTATCACTAAGTCCATAACGTAATAGACCTGTGTTAAAGACAAATCGCTTTACATTAAAATCATCATCACCATTTTCAGTAAATAAAGCACCTGTTTCTATTTGAAAATTACCCTTACCTACAGTGTAAGGTGATTCTGTAGCATCTGGTCTGTCAGTGATCAAGGTTTCTGATACTGAGACTGTTTCTTGTGCTAAAACTGGTAAAGCACATATTAGTAAAAGGCTCAAAATTATTTGCTTCATCCTTCTGTTTTGACCAGTAATTTATCTGCTATTTGTTTTGAGATATGAAGTTCCTTATCATCTGCCAACAAACTACAGGATAAATCAAAAACCTCTCTATCAACAACCTTAAGCACACTTCCTAGTTTTATATGATGTTTATCTAGGTATTGAAGAAATTCAGTTGACGAATCTCTTATACCTGTGAGTCTAGAATTCTTATTTAAAGCTAGCTGGGACAAAGGAATTTGTTCCCTATGTTCCATTACACCATTGGAATCTGGAATAGGATCGCCATGTGGATCGTGCTTAGGAAAACCTAAATGAGCATCTAGTTGATTAATCAATTTTTGAGATTGAATATGTTCGAGTTGTTCTGCTATTTCGTGTACTTCATCCCAGTTAAAATTGAGCTTTTCAACTAAAAACAATTCCCATAAACGGTGTTTCCTTATAATTTGAATAGCACACTTAAAACCATCCTCGGTAAGTCTAGATCCCTTGTAGGGAACATACTGTGCTAGGTTTTTATCGGCTAACTTTTTAAGCATATCAGTTACAGAGGATGCCTTAGTATCCATGCGTGCCGCAATATCATTAGTTGCAACGAGGTCCTTACCTTTCTGTAAATGATAGATAGCTTTAATATAATTTTCTTCGCTTACTGAATGCATGATTCAAAATTAAACATAATATTTGTTACGTATAAATAAATTTTTAGACTTAACTAAAAATTTAAGAAAATTAATCAAATGGAGTATAGATTATGAATAGAGGCAAGATCATTTCTTTATCCAAGCAGGAATCAGGAGAAATTCTTCTTGAGAAATCAAACAACAACAGTTCAAGACATTTTTTATTCTACCACATTATGGGATGGTTATCCTTGTTTTTAAAAAAATCGTACGAACCAACCGATCATATTTTAATAACGAAAAACCAGTGTATCTGTACCTACAATGATAATTCATCTTTCAGAAAAGATTCTCTAGTATAAAGGCTTTATCCTACAACCCTATAGATTCTTCCTTATGCCTTGCAACAAATCATCAACAAATGAAAATACCTTTAAAAGTTTATTGCATAAGCTATGAAGAATCCCGACTGATTAAAAAAAAGGTTGCTTACATCAATTCTAATTGGATAAATACTTCTTTGGAGTAGTACCGTATTTCTTTTTAAAAGCACTTATAAAGTGACTCGCAGTAGAATACCCAACCTTGAGTCCTACTTCATTTACATTATACTGCCCACTATCAAGCAATTGTCTGGCGTACTCCATTTTATGATCCAGGGCAAATCCATAAACAGTTTCACCATAAACCTCTTTAAATCCTTCCTTTAATTTCTTAAGAGATAAACCTATTTCAAGTGCCAGGTCTTGTAAGGATGGCAAATCAGTCATGCGCTCTAGAACAATATCTTTGGCCTTTTTAATCTTTTTCATGTTCTCCTCATCTGCCAGAAAAGGACAAGCGTCAACATTGGCATCTTCTTCCCTATTAAAATAAAGAGACAACAATTCATAAGCCTTACCCTTGAAATATAATTTTTTGATAGCGTCGTTAAGATTGTAATTCATGAGTTGATGAAGTACAACCGCCATTGAAGGACTTATTTTATCATCAACGTAATACTTCTTATCTGCGTTTTCGGGACTCAAAAAGCTTACGTGTTCAGCATCTGGAGAAAATAATGAGTGAAATTTTTTAATAGAAACTAATACAGAAATGAACCAACTAGAAGGAGCTATTTTAAGATCCATAGGTAATCCTCGTGAAGGATTATAGAGCATGTATGAATTTTGCTCCAACAAATTAAGCTTATAACTACCATTATTAAAAGCCATTTCTACCTTACCCTTTAGGCAAAAATGAAATTGTAAAAAGCTTTGATCAACCTCATAATTGAAACCTGTGTTGTTATCAGTATCATTTTTGATTCTAATTACATTAAATCCGTCTTCAATTCTTGTAACCTCGCGGGCACCTATGGCGATATTTTCCATAATAGCTTATTTATATTCACTCTAAATAATAGATGATACGCTTTCGCGAAAGCGTACTCATAACAGTACTTGCCTATACAAGAAGCAAGATTTTAGCAAAAATAACATATAGCGTAGAAAAACGAACTTGTAGCGTTATTTTTCTTTTAAGGACCACAATAACTTTGCGACACTTCCTTAACAAGGGTATGCATTCAGGTAACAACAAACATTTTTCTTTTTACGCAATTGGAATTAGCTATAAAAAAGCTGATGCTGAAATGCGTGGAACATTCTCATTATCAGAAGATGCAACTAGCAATCTTCTTAATGAGGCAAAAAGAGATGGTATCCCATCGCTAGTGGTAATATCCACATGTAACAGGACCGAGTTGTATGGATTTGCCCAACATCCTTTTCAACTTATAAGATTGTTATGTGAGCACAGTCATGGAACTGTAGAAGACTTTCAAAAGATTGCCTATGTTCACAAAAACGAAAAAGCTTGTGAGCATCTGTTTAATGTAGGAACTGGATTGGACAGTCAAATTCTAGGAGATTTTGAAATTATAGGCCAGCTCAAAATTGCCTTTAAAAAATCAAAAGCTATCAAACTGGTTAACCCGTATATGGAAAGATTGGTTAACGCAGTGATACAAGCTAGTAAACGTATTAAGACCGAGACGCAAATAAGCAGTGGTGCAACATCGGTAAGTTTTGCTAGCGTACAGTACATCCTAGAAAATTATCAAGTTAATAATGAGAAGAACATCTTGCTATTCGGTACTGGAAAAATAGGTCGTAATACATGTGAGAATCTCGTTAAACACACCTCAAATAAAAAGATTACCTTAATCAATAGAACTAAGGAAAAAGCAGAAAAAATAGCTGGTAAATTTGATCTAATTGTTAAGGATTATGCTCAACTTGAAGAAGAGATTGCGCAATCAGACATTCTTATAGTGGCAACCGGCGCACAAAACCCAACCGTTTCTAAAAATCTGATTTGTACGACGAGACCCTTACTTATCATGGACCTATCTATTCCTAAAAATGTGAATGAGGACGTGAAGGAATTAGAAAACGTACAACTAGTGCACCTAGATGAATTATCACAAATGACTAATCAAACCCTAGCCAGACGTGAGAAATTCATTCCACAAGCGCTAGCCATTATTGAAGAAATTCATACCGAATTCAAAATCTGGCAAGAATCAAGAAAATTTGCTCCTACCATGCAAGCGCTTAAGGCTAAGCTCACTAAAATGAAGGAAGCCGAAATTAAAAGCAATCGCAGTAAAATAAATAACTTTGATCAGGATCAAGTAGATTTTATCGCAGATAAAATTATTCAAAAAATTGCCGGACATTTTGCCAATCACCTGCGGGATGAGAATGAAAGCACAGATGAAGCCATAGACATGCTTAATAAAGTCTTTAAGCTTTCTGACAAAGTAGCTTCTTAAAAACACATACCTGTAACTTTCTTTTACATCAACATTAAACCAGTCGCATGTCACAAACCATCATCATAGGAACACGAGATAGCGAGCTTGCCTTATGGCAAGCTACTACAGTCCAAAAGGAATTAGAAAATTTAGGCTATCAAACCGAGTTGCGACCAGTTAAATCTCAAGGTGATCTCAATTTGAGTGAACCTTTGTATGAAATGGGAATCACAGGCATCTTTACAAAAACATTAGATATCGCTCTTGTTAATGGAGAGATTGATATTGCTGTTCACAGTTTAAAAGATGTTCCTACCCAATTACCTAAAGGCATGATACAGGCAGCTGTGCTGCCACGAGCATCTCACAAGGATATACTAGTCTATAAAGAAAATTTCAATCCAGACGATTCTATCACCATTGCTACAGGAAGTTTAAGACGCAAATCACAATGGCTAGACATGTATTCTCATCATAATGTCGTTGACTTAAGAGGTAACGTTAATACCAGATTAGAAAAACTTTACACTAATAAAGATTGGAGTGCAGCAATATTTGCCAAAGCCGGTTTAGACAGAATCGGGTTACTTAAAAAGATAAAGGCTAACTATGGTTTTGAATACACAGATTTAGACAGCTTTATTCCAGCACCTGCACAAGGAGCGATGATGGTAGCAGCCATGTCCAAGAACACTTATGCTGTTGAAGCATCGGCGCGACTTAATGATAAAAACACTCAATACTGTGTAGATGTAGAGCGCGCATTTCTTAGAGAACTAGAAGGCGGTTGTTCCGCTCCTATTGGTGCACTCGCGCATATTTCTGACAACACATTAACTTTTAAAGGCTGTCTATTAAGTCTAGATGGACGCACTCGATTTGATACAAATACTTCGATAGATTTAAAATCGGAAATGAATCATGAGGATTATATCGCTTTCGCGAAAGCGCAATCACAAAAAATTCTTGAAAACGGTGGAGCATCCTTAATGGCAGAAATTAAGAAAGAATTGAAATAAGTGGTATTTTTAATCAAAATATTTAAGTATTAAAAGTAATGGCCATAGCACCACCTTTCAACCTGAATAATTGGATAGAAGATAATCGCGATTTACTCAAACCACCAGTAGGAAATAAAAATCTATATACTGAATCTGGTGATTACATAGTCATGATTGTAGCTGGACCCAACGCTAGAAAAGATTATCATTACAATGAAACTGAGGAACTTTTTTATCAATTGGAAGGCCAAATAGAAGTTCATATTCAGGAAGACGGTAAGAAAAGAACAATGAAATTAGGACCAGGTGATATGTATTTACATCCTGCAAAGGTTCCTCATTCACCCGTACGACATGAAAATTCTTTAGGACTGGTCATCGAGCGCAAAAGGGTAAGTGAAGATGCAGTCGATGGGTTATTATGGTTTTGTGACAATTGTAATCACAAGCTTCATGAAACCTACTTTAAATTAGATGATATAGAAAAAGATTTTTTACCTAGATTCAAACAATTTTATGGTAGTGAAGAAATGCGTACTTGTAACAATTGCGGTACTACCATGCCTACAGATCCTAGATTTGTTGATTAAATCTTTCTTATTTTTCCTTTTTTAAAAAGTACCTTTACAAATAAACTATTTTCATGACACTGCTTATCATATATGCAATAGGTTCAATACTATTCTCCTTCTTATGCTCAATACTAGAGGCTGTTTTATTAAGTATTTCACCTACCTTTATTAAGGTTAAAGAACAAGAAGGTGCAGCTTTTGTAAAAGATCTTAAGCAGCTTAAAGATGATGTGGACAAACCTTTGATTGCTATTTTAACCTTAAATACATTAGCACACACAGTTGGTGCTATTATGGTTGGTGTACAAGCTGAGGCTCTTGTCGATGAAGGATATAGAGACAATGTTCTGGGAATTCCACTTGTAGGTGTTATATCGGCATTAATGACGGTTCTTATACTTGTGCTGTCTGAAATTATACCTAAAACGATAGGTGCTACTTACTGGCAAGGACTGACGGGTTTTACAACTCGTACTTTAAAAATAATGGTAGCCATCTTAAAGTATACAGGGATATTATGGATGTTACAACTTACTACAAAAGCCATTGGTAAAAGTGCTCATATAAGCACCATGACAAGAGAAGAGTTTGTAGCACTTACAGAAACAGCTGAACAAGAAGGTGTTTTTGAAAAGACCGAAGGACAATACATCAAGAGTTTAATGAACTTTAATCAAATCGAGGTTAAAGACATCATGACACCTAGGTCAGTTATGTTTATGGCGGCACAAAGCACTCCTATCAAAGAGTTTTTTGAAAAAAACCAAGATCTAAGATTTTCGCGTATTCCTATATTCAATAAAAATAGAGATGATATAATTGGTTACGTGTTAAAAGATCACATACTCGCTGATATTATTCACGACAAACCTGCTGAAACTCTAGGAGATTTGAAAAGAGAAATCGCTATGGTACCAGCCTCTTTGCCTATTCCTCAATTATTTGAAAAAATGATAGCCACTAAAGAGCACATAGCTCTTGTGGTAGATGATTATGGTAGTGTTCAAGGTCTAGCCACTATGGAAGATGTTATCGAGACTATGTTGGGTCTAGAAATTATGGATGAAAGTGACAACATAGAGGACATGCAACAATTAGCACGTAAAAACTGGGAAAAACGTCAAAAGAACAAATAACCTACTTCTGTAATTTTTCTAAAATTTCTTTATAGGTAAGTGTATTGTTTCGGTTCTTTTTAAGATATTCCTCAACTTTATCCATTATTTGATTTGAGGACCCTAATTCAATGAACAACTGCTTATCATTTTCCCAATTCTCGTAATTACCTACACGAGTAGATAATTGACCTGATAATTCTGAAAAGGCTCTAATTTTTTTATAACCAGTAGTTGACTTTACCTTTTTAAGCTCTTCTAGCAAATCTTTATAAGTAAGAGATTCAACATTTTTACCACCTACAGTCATCTTAGAAAGTAATTTTGAAAAATTTCTAAGAGTCCCAAAGAACTGTGCATCAAATCCATCAATCCCACATGGCTCTAGCTTGATTATAGCGTCTTTTACTACTTGCTCATTTTGAAACGTCCCATCTGATAAAAAAGTAAGTTTATCATCTAGAAAATCTAACTCACATTGTGCTTGAGAATTAGTGTCTTGAGCAGTTATGAACGACGTAGTAAATAATGTAATGAAAAGGGTAAAAAAAAGATGCCTCATAATATGATAACGATACAAGTTGCAAAGTTCGCATATTACAAGGCAAAATAGATGCCAAAATGAAACTTAATTAAGCAGTTTCAATAACATTTATGGTAACCTGGTCAAGAGCTTGACCAATATCCCAAATAAGATCTTCATAATTTTCAACACCTACAGAGATTCGAATTAATGCATCAGTTACACCTATAGCTTCTAAATGCGCTTCATCTACCCCAGCATGAGTCATCGTTTTTGGGTGTTCTGCAAGACTCTCTGTACCACCTAAGGAAACAGCCAATTTTACTAGCTGCAAGGAATTTAGAAATTTAAAAGCCTCTTTTTCACCACCTTTAATTTTAAAACTTACCATGGCACCAGGACCAGAACATTGTTGCTTGTAAATACGATGATTTTCCGTTCCTTCCTCTAGCAGTCCTAGATACTTAATACTTGCTACTTTATCATGTTGAGAAAGGAATTCTGCTACTTTAATTGCATTTTCCTGCATTGCCTCCATCCGGATTTTAAGTGTTTCTAAACTACGTAACAACATCCATCCAGTATGTGGTGAGGCCATATTCCCTAAAAAGGTACGCAAGGTTTTAACTCTCACCATATTTTCAGCATTACCCAAAACAGCACCAGCAATTAAATCACTGTGTCCGCCTATGTACTTAGTAGCACTATACATTACAAGATCTGCTCCATGTTTTAATGGGTGCTGCCATAAAGGTCCCATATAGGTATTATCCACAGCAATAGTAACAGGTTTCTCATCGGTCACAAAACGATCGGCTACTCTACGACACATTTCTATATCAATCAATGAATTAGTAGGATTTGCCGGAGTTTCAAGATGCATGTGGGCAAAAGTCGATGCGTGACCTGTTTCTTCAATCGCTTTTACAAGATCTTCTTCACTCATTTCGGAAGTAAATCCTAAAGTATGCACACCAATTTTTGGCAAGAAATGATTAATAAAATGATCTGTTCCTCCATAAGTTGGTGAACTATGTACTAATAGGTCTCCTGGTTTTAAAAACTCTAATAAAACAGTTGAAATAGCACTCATACCACTTTCAAAGACTGCACAATCATCGGCACCATCCCACAATCTCAAGCGATTTTCTAGTATTTCAAGATCAGGATTATTTATACGGCTGTAAATAAGCCCCATTTCTTCACCAGGTAGCTTTTCTCTTTTTCCATAAGCCAATTCAAAATAGGCTTTACCTTCTTCTGCGCTTTTGAAAACAAAGGTTGAAGTAAGAAAAATGGGACATTTTATAGCTCCTTCAGAAAGTTCTGGTTTGTAGCCATATGACATCATTAAACTTTCTGGTTTCATAGATTTATTCATGGTTGTAGGCTGTTTAAAAATAGTGGCTAAATGTAACAAAATTCTCAACTATAACGATATAGTGCCATGATAGCTTTTGAAAATATTTTCTTACACGTTAACAAAGATTTAAGGCTTTTGTTTATTTTTATACCTCAACCCAAAAAACTTTACCAATTATGTCGTACAGTGCAAAACCTAAATTATGGTTCTGGATTTTAGCAATCATCTTTTTATTATGGAACTTAATAGGAGTTGGATTCTTCATGGGAGAACTCCTTAAACCGGATATCATGTATGCCGACTTTACCGATGAAGTAATGGAATATGTTGAAAACAGGCCTTGGTGGTTCATGATCAATTATGGTATTGCAACCATTGTAAGCTTCTTAGCTTGTGTAATGTTATTATTTAAAAGTAAAATCGCAGTACCTCTATCAGTAATAGGCTTAGTAGGAATCGTGATAAGTACGATTTATTTTTTCACATCTGGAATTACTCAAGTGATCACAGGAGCAGAACAAGGTTTCACGATTTTTATACTTTTAATGGGTATTTTTCTGTGGCTTTTTGCTCGCAGTTCTCGTAAAAAAGGATGGCTTAGATAAGATATTCCTTTGCCACTTTAAACGTATTCGTATGTGCGTTTACTATGTGTTTAATCTCAGGAGAATATCCACCACCCATACTACACTGGACAGGGATTTTGGCAAAGTTCCTGTCTAATTTTTTTATAGCTGTAGTTGATAATTCCGCTTTCGCGAAAGCAGAAAAAGCAATTTCATCGCGCTTTTTACAACCTTCTTGAGACAAAGAAAGTCTTCCTAACTTATCGGTCTCAACCACATCCACACCACAGAGGTAAAAAATAAAATCAGGTTTTACCGTATTGATCAAATCGGGTAAGGTTTTTTGTAGAAGTTCCAAATATTCTCGATCACCCGTTCCATCGGGCAAGGCGATGTCCAGATCGCTTTCTTCCTTTTTAAAAGGGTAGTTGCCGGCACCATGCATGGAAAAAGTAAAAACACTATCATCTTCCCTAAAAATTTGGGCCGTACCATTACCTTGATGAACATCTAGATCAACTATAAGAATTTTTTGAGCATAACCCTTATTCTGAAGATACCTTGCAGCTATCGCTTGATCGTTTAGTAAACAAAATGCTTCCCCATGATCTGTGTAGGCATGATGTGTTCCTCCTGCGATATTCATTGCAACTCCATTTTTAATAGCATGCAAGCAACCTTCAATAGTTCCTTGTGCTATAAGTAATTCTCGATGAACCAATTCTTCACTTAGAGGAAATCCCAACTTGCGTGCTGCTCTACGTTCTAAATTTAGCGTTATTAAATCATTGTAATACGTAATTGTATGAACCCGTAACACATCGTCCACTTTACATTTCTTTGATGGTTCAAAAAAATCAGTAGCTGTAGCTACTCCTTCATGAATTAGTTGTTGCGGTAACAACTCATATTTAATCATGGGAAATCTATGACCATCTGGCAATGGGTGCTTGTAAATGGGATGAAAGGCTATAGGAAACAAGTATCTCGTGAATTACAGGATTAAATCAAATTCAAAAATAAAGGGATGAACTTTTGTTGTAGTTTATCTTTGTAAAAATTTAGCGTTATGAAAAATATTATAGGCCTTTTACTAATTACTCTTTTACTTTTTTCATGTAAAGAAGAACCTAAGAATGAGGAGCAACTTCAATTAGAATCAAGAATTGAAACTTATGATTCACTTATGAAAGAGGCTATTAAAGCACACGATGTTATCATGCCAGACATGGGAAGATTACTTTCTTTAAAAAAGAAACTAGAAGCTCAAAAAATAGAAGGTGATCAGGCAATGGAAATTGAGAATGTTCAAATGGATCTCCAAAAAGCTTATGATGACATGTTTACTTGGATGGAAGATTACAGTTCTAAGTTTCCTTACGGTGAACCATCACCTTCTACAGCAAAAGAGTTAAATAAAAAAATGCCCATTCTAGAAGAAGAAGTAAAAGAAATCAAAGAACTTAAGGATTTCACTTTACAAACTATAGAAAAAGCTGAAATCCTATTACAGAAATAGATTTAAAGACCATACATTTTTAATAGAGCTAGCAATAATTGCTAGCTCTATTTGTTTTCAAAATACAGATTTCCTAAAAACCATTCAAAATCAACATGTTTTAGACTGAATTACACTTGTAGTTTTGTCATTATCTTTAGGCATGCAAAAAACTATTCTTTATTTTGTTTTGGGGCTGGTTATGACTAGCTGCGCAACGATTAAAAATGTATCAAACAAACAAGTAAATCAAGTACTAGACGACTGGCATGATGCAGCTGCTAGGGCCGATTATGAGACTTACTTTTCATTAATGACACAAAATGCTGTTTTTATAGGTACAGACGCTACAGAAAACTGGTCAAGGACGGAATTTGAAGCTTTTTCAAAACCTTATTTTGATCGTGGTAAAGCATGGTCCTTTACACCGCTTGAACGTAATATTTATACGAAGAACGGCATCACTTATTTTGACGAGTTATTAGAAACTCAAATGGGTATTTGTAGAGGCAGCGGTGTATTGTTTTTAGAAAACAATCAACTCAAAATAGCACATTATGTTCTCTCTATAGCTGTGCCTAATGAAAATGTAAAATCTCTCACTCAACTTAAAAAAGATTGGGATCAACAGTATATCTCAAAACTTAAAAACTAATACCATCAAAGTACCTCAAATGAAAATGAAAACAATTTTTGTGTGCTTACTATTGCTAGTAGGCGTTACCGTTCATGCTCAAAAGAAATCACTCACTCATAACGATTATGATTTATGGAAAAGCGGTCGCAATGTTCAAATATCAAATAACGGTAACATAATCGTATATAGTGCTGTCACAACTACCGGTGCTGGTGACGGATATCTACAAATTCATCATATAAACGACAACACAAGCAAGCAATTTTTTAATGGTGTGTCACCTGTGATTTCAAAAGATGAGAAATTTGTTTTCTTCCTAAAAAAACCAGCTTACGATATAACTAGAAAAGAGAAAAAAGATAAGGTTAAAAAAAATGAGCAGTCCAAAAACGTCTTCATGGTTTACGAGGTTGCTACTGGTAGAATAATTGATTCTGTCACCAGAGTTAATAAATTCAATACGGTTAAGGATGTAGAAGATTTTGTAATCATAGAGCACTACAAAGACTTAAAACCCGAAAAGAAAGAAGAGACCAAGCCTGCTACGCCTGAAAATGAGTCTAAGCGAGAAAAAAGACGCAGGTTGCGACGTGAAAAAAAAGAAGGTGTTTTACCAGCGGTTACTCCTAGTTTACCACCGTATGAAAAAGAAGATTATTTGATAATATATCAACCTAGCACAAAAAGAAGAGATACTATTTCTAATATTAAAGATTACACCTTATCAAAGAAAAGTAGCAATTTCATTTTTTCAGTAAAGCAGTCCAAAAAAGAGAAAGATAACGGAGTTTATTTGTGGAATGGTGATACCAAAAAGGTAGATACATTATTACAAAGCGCATGGAGATATTCTAATTTAAGTATCGATGAAAAAGGTGAACAAATAGCCTACCATGTTGCCATGGATAGCGCACACAAAGACTCGCTTCATTATGAACTATTTTATCAAAAAAACAGTCTTGCAACTACTCAACAATTGGGTTATGGCAGTAACACCATTAAAGAAGATTGGCGTTTAACTTCAAAAAGGGCCAGATTTTCTGAAGACGGAACAAGACTTTTCTTTTACAGTCAGCCTAAAATTGAATACACAATAGACACAACTCTATTGAAAGAAGAATTGCCTGATGTTGACGTATGGACCTACAAGGATCGATTAACCCAACCAGAACAAAAAGTTAGATTCTCTTCTTTAAAAAACAAAAGCGCTACTACCGTTTTTAATACAGAAGACAATAGATTCATCCCGTTCAACAATTATGAATGGAGTGATCCTATAATGGATCGAGATCTTAATTCGAGATATGCGTTATTCGCAGATAACACCAAATATGATATTGAAAGATCATGGGAATACCCATGGCGCAGCGACTATTACTTACTTGACATACAAACTGGTAGGTTTGCTCAAACTTTAGCAAACTCAGGAAGCAGACCCATCTTAAACCCAGCATCTAATCATGTTGTCTATTATAATTATGATACAGAGGACTGGCATAGTATAAATCTAGAAACTAACATCGGGCGCAACCTAACTAAATTCTTGAAAGTGAAATTTAGTAATGAAGATGACGACCATCCTGCTCCAGTTGCTTCAAATGGTTATGGAGGATTTGATAAAGATGGTAACTTCTATGTTTATGATAAGTACGATATCTGGAAATTGGATCCAACTGGTAGGCAACAACCCATAAAAATTACACCCGATGGTCGCGAGAAAAAAATAACATATCGACTTAATCGAATGGATAGAGACAAGGTCAATCATGTTACTCTTATAGATGGTAAATTTTTAGTTTCTGTTTTTGATCACAAGACTAAAGAAAGCTCCATTTCATTACTAGGTAATAATAATTTACAACCCTTATTGGAAGAAAGTGATTATGCCATTAACGCTTTCGCGAAAGCGAAAAACACCAACGCCTTACTTTACACAAAAGGCAATTTCAAAACATACCCAGACTACTACGTTTTCATAGATGGAAAAAGTGAAAAGATATCCAATCTAAATCCACAACAATCAGATTTTAAATGGGGTACTGTGGAATTATTTACTTGGAACGCCTATGATGGAACTCCATTAGAAGGATTATTATATAAACCTGAAGATTTTGACCCAAACAAGAAGTATCCTTTAATTGTTTATTTCTATGAGAAATACTCAGATCGTTTACACAGTTATCGATCTCCTCAACCTAGTGCAAGTACTGTAAATTTCAGCTATTTGGTGAGTAATGACTACCTAGTTTTTGTTCCAGACATTGTTTACAAGGATGGTTATCCTGGACAAAGTGCCTATAACTGTATAGTTTCCGGTACTGAAGCTTTAGAGAAAACGGGTTATGTAGATTCAAAAGCCATGGCACTTCAAGGTCAAAGTTGGGGTGGATATCAAACAGCCTATTTAGTGACTAAAACCAATAAATACGCTGCTGCTATGGCAGGTGCTCCCGTATCAAATATGACAAGTGCTTATGGAGGAATAAGATGGGGCAGCGGACTGAGTCGTGCTTTCCAATATGAACGCACGCAGTCCAGATTAGGAAAAAATTTGTGGGATGGATTTGACTTATATGTAGAGAACTCGCCATTATTTAGTGTACCTAAAATTGAAACACCTTTATTAATGATGCATAATGATGAAGATGGTGCCGTTCCATATTACCAAGGTATTGAAATGTTTATGGCCATGAGAAGGTTGAATAAGCCAGCCTGGTTACTTGTATATAATCAAGAAGCTCACAACCTCAGAAAAACAAAGAATCGCCGTGATTTATCTGTAAGAATGATGCAGTTTTTTGATCATTATCTTAAAAATGAACCAGCTCCTGAATGGATGACTAAAGGATTATCCCGTTTAAAGAAAGGCAAGCAACTAGGCTACGAATTAAATAACGAATAATGTCTATACATTTGATCGAGTAATAGAGTTAAAGTTCGTCAAAAGATTAATATCACTCGATAAAATGCATTTTTAATGTATAATGTGATACTTTTTTGATATTCCATCACTATTTTGCTATCCCTTAAAAAAATATTAAAGTTTAATGAAAAAATTTATTATCCTTTTCATCATGTTGTTTTGCAGCACGATGGCCTTTTCTCAATTAGGTAGTGATGCTCCATGGATGAAGGAACTACAACTACATAAGAAAGATGGTTCCATTACTTTAAAAGATATCAAACTCGCTGGAGATGCCTACTGGCAAACACATGACAAAAACAAAAAAGGTAGTGGTTATAAACCATATATGAGATGGCTCAATCAAATGGAAGCATTTGTTAAACCTGATGGGACCTTGCAATCAAGCAAGGAAATAATGGATCAATTAAATGCAATATCGGTGGCAAAATCAACCATGATGGATGAATCCAATTGGGTTCCTGCTGGACCATTTAATTATACTAATACAGGTTCTTGGTCTGCTGGACAAGGTAGAGTAAATACCATAAAAGTTGACCCTAACAATCCTAGCACCTATTACATAGGAGCTCCAAATGGTGGAATATGGAAATCTACTGACGCTGGTATAAATTGGACACCATTATCGGACTTCATAGGACGTATAGGTGTAAGTGCTATTGAAATAGACCCTAATAATTCTAATATTATTTACATAGGAACAGGTGATGACGATGCTGGTGATAGTCCGAGTATAGGAATGCTTAAATCTACTGATGGCGGATTGACCTTTAATCCTACTGGACTTGTTTTTGCTGGTAACTCTAGAAACATTTCAGAAATTTATGTAGATCCTAATGACTCTAATAAGCTATTTATTTCTGCAAATAATGGATTTTACAGGTCTACAAATGGTGGACAAACAGTAGTGAGAACTTTTCAAGGTAATGTAAAGGATATAAAATTAAATCATGCCGATTCTAATATAATTTACCTAGCTACAGATGAGTCTTTTTACAGATCGACTGATAATGGGGTAACTTTCACTTCGGTTACTGCTGGTCTTCCATTGCCTAATAACGTAGGTCGTATAGTTATCGGTGTTACACCTGCAAATAGCAACTATGTATACTTACTATATGCACAAGGAGATATGAGTTTTGGTGGTATTTATAGATCAACCAATGGAGGTTCATCATTCACAAGACGTGATAATGGCTCAACTGATATTTTAGAAAGTTCACAAGCCTGGTTTGATCTTGCTCTTGAGGTTTCAGAAACTGATCCTAATTCTATATACACTGGCTGTTTAAATGTTTGGAAATCAACAACAGGTGGTTCTTCATTTTTTAAAATCAATGATTGGAACAACCCAACAGGAGCTGCTTACACTCATGCTGATATTCATCAAATACGTCAATTTGGAAACGAACTATTTGTTTGTTCTGATGGTGGTATCTATAAATCTACTGATACAGCAGTAACCTTCACTGATTTGACTGGTAGTGCTCAAATAAGCCAATTTTATAGGATTGCAGTAAGTCCAGCTAACAGTGCCGATATGATCGGTGGATTACAAGATAACGGAGGTTTTACAAGAACAAATAATGCGTGGAGCAATTACTATGGTGCCGATGGAATGGACACCGGAATTAATCCTCAAAACCCCAATATAAGATATGGGTTTACTCAAAACGGTGGCGGATTGTATTTTACAACTAATGGAATTTCTAATGCTGGATCCATTGGTGGCCCAGAAGGTGGTAATTGGATTACACCATTAAAAACTGCTAGTGATGGAACTATTTATGCAGGATACAGCAGGTTATACACTGTGGATCCTTCAAGTGGTTTTACTCCTGTTTCATCTTCCTTTGGTAGCAAAATAGATGTGATAGAAATTGATCCATCAAACAATAATAGAATATATGTAGGTGTAAATACTAGACTGTTTCGTAGTGACGATGCTGGATCAACCTTTAACCTTGTCTATACCGATTCCAGTAACATCCAAGCTATTGAAGTGAGTAATACTGATAGTAATGTTGTTTATATTACCACTAGTGGAATTAATGGTAGAGTTTTGAAGAGCACCAATCTAGGTGTAAGTTTTACTAACATTACAGCAAACTTACCTTTCCTAGGTAAAAACACACTAGCTCACCAACCTTTAAGCGCTAATGACGCGTTGTACGTAGGTTGTACTGTAGGTATTTATAGACTTACCAATTCAAGCAACCAGTGGGAACCATTCATGAATAATTTACCTAATTCCAATATAAGAGATCTAGAGATTAATGCAGTTGATAATACACTGACTGCGGCAACCTATGGTAGAGGAATATGGCAAACTGCAGTTACCGTTGTTCAAGCACAAGACGACGCTAGTATACAAAATGCGGCCTTATTAAGTGGCAGTACTATAAGCTGTAGTAGTGATGATGTAGATGTAACCGTGAGAAACAATGGTCAGAATATTATATCAACACTAGACATCAATTATACTATAAACAATGGAGCTGTAGTTTCACAAACGCTAAATACAAATATTCCAGCAGGTAGCAGTTCTACGTTTACTCTTTCAGGAATACCTTTTACCATTGGTGACAATGAATTAAATATACAGATTGTTGCACCCAATGATCAATTTCCAGGTAATAACAACTATAACCTAAATATTATAAGAAATCAAAACTCGGTAGGAAATGATATATATTCCTTTGCTAGCAGGGACTTCTTAACAGAAAATGCCGATGGGTCTAGCCCTTTATGGGAACGTGGTGTGCCTGCAGGAAGCGTATTAAATAACGCTGGTCCAGGAAACGATTCAAACGTGTATGCAACTAACTTAGATGGAGATCATGGAAACAATACTATTGCTTATTTATATAGCGGTTGTTATGATTTAACGTCAATGAGAAATCCGGTAGTTCAATTTGATATGGCTTTTTCTATTGAATTAAACTGGGATTTATTATACATGCAATATTCAGTAGATGGAGGAATAAGCTGGTCTGTACTAGGAACAGCAAGTGATCCTAACTGGTACAACAGCAGTAGATCACCTAATGGTCAAAATTGCTTTAATTGTGTAGGAGCACAATGGACTGGTTTTTCAACAACGCTTTCAACATACAGCTACAATCTTGCAGCCCTAAGCAATGAAAACAGCATTATATTTAGATTTGTTTACCATTCTGACCAATTTGAAACAGAAGAAGGTGCCGTAATTGATAATTTTGTGGTAACAGGAACATTATCAAATGAAAACAATACTCTTGAAAATGCTTTTACGATTTATCCTAATCCTAGCAAAGGAGCTTTCAATTTAAGATGGAATAATGAGCAATCTTTTGATTATTCTATTTATGACCTCAGCGGTAAACTTATTCAATCACAATTCAACAACACAGGAACCGATCATAAAATTGATTTGAATAACGTGAGTCAAGGGTTGTATTTGATAAAAATAGCTACAAAAGACAGTGTTATCACTCAAAAACTTTTAATAGAATAATTTTCTCAAACTTGGATTATCAATTAAAAAAGCATCTCTTCAACGAGATGCTTTTTTGTTATTATCTTAGGGCAAAAATTTAACCATGAGAAACTTTTTTCTATTCTTGATTATAGGATTTTTCGCTTTCGCGGAAGCGAGCTGTCAAGAAAACTACGTAAAAGAAAATTACGACAAAACTACCTACCAAATCCCGATGCGTGATGGTGTGAAACTATATACTGTAGTTTATAGTCCAAAAGACACCAGTCAAGATTACCCAATCATGATGCAACGTACTTGTTATAGTGTAAGACCGTACGAAGAAGGTAAATACAAACGCAGTCTAGGACCTAACCCATATATGATGAAGGAAGGCTACATTTTTGTGTATCAAGACGTAAGAGGAAGATGGATGAGTGAAGGAGAATTTGACAACATGCGACCACATGTACCAGGAAATGACCCTAAGAATAAAAATGACATAGATGAAAGCTCTGATACGTATGACACAATAGAATGGTTACTTAAAAATCTTAAAAACCATAATGGTAAAGTCGGGCAATGGGGAATTTCATATCCAGGTTTTTATACCGCAGCTGCCCTACCAGAAGCTCACCCAGCTCTTGTAGCTAGCTCACCACAAGCACCTATTGGAGATTTCTTCTTTGACGATTTTCATCATATGGGAGCAACATTACAATCTTATTTAATGGCTTATCCCGTATTTGGACATCAAACTGAAGAACCAACTACTCAAAGCTGGTACAATGATAAATGGAATAAACTGAGGGAAAGAGGTGGAATGAACGATTCATACACCTTTAATATGAATATAGGACCGCTTTCAACGGTAACTGATAGTATATATCCAGATAACTTCTTTTGGAATGATGTGGCCACACATCCTAACTATGACGAATTCTGGCAAAAAAGAGCCATTATAAATCATTTAGATAACGTCGATCATGCTGTAATGACAGTTGGTGGATGGTTTGATGCCGAGGATTTATACGGTCCACTCAATATATATAAGAACGTAGAACAGCGCAACCCTAACAATCCTAACAACATGATTGTAATGGGACCATGGAGCCATGGTGACTGGTCTAGAGAGCGTGGTAAACAAATGGTTAATCACATTCACTTCGGTGATAGTATTTCTGACTTTTACCAAAAAAACATCGAGAAACCATTTTTTGATTATCATTTAAAAGGTAAGTCAAACCCTAATTTGCCAGAAGCTTACATGTTTGACACTGGTAAAAAGGAATGGAAACAATTTGCGCAATGGCCACCAAGAGATGGAAAAATCACTTTAGGTTTTCAGGAAAATGGCAAATTGGTGATCAACCCTAAAAGCACTTCGCAAGCTCAATTTTCCTACATAAGTGATCCTAACAAGCCTGTCCCATTCAGAAGTGAGATTAAACCCGTTACATTTACTCCTAGGGCTTATATGACAGATGATCAACGTCATGCTAGTTTTAGACCAGATGTTCTTACTTTCAAAACTGACATTCTAGACGAGGATTTAACCTTGAGTGGAGAAATCCTTGCCAAATTGGATGTTATTCTTAAAGGAATTAATGATGCCGATTTTATTGTTAAACTAATCGATGTTTACCCTACTAACATGGAAAATGGAGAACACACTCCTGATCATATCTCACTTGCAGGATATCAACAACTGGTAAGAGCTGAGACATTTAGAGGAAGATTTAGAAATAATTTTGCACAACCAGAAGCATTTAAAGAAGGTCAAGAGGAAGAGGTAAACTTTCCTTTACAAGATATTTTACACACATTTAAAAAAGGTCACCGCGTTATGATACAAATACACAGCACTTGGTTCCCTTACATCGATCGCAATCCACAAAAGTATGTTGAGAATATTTTTGAAGCAAAACAAGAAGATTTCACTACAGGTACAATAATTATAAAAGGCTCAAGTACAGTTGAAATTGGAGAAAATGATGGTATTGAACAAAAGTTACCTCAAACAAAGATGTAATAAACTTTAAACGACAATTTTACCACATTGTCTTGTTTATTAAGATTTTTTTTAGATATTAGCAGTATCAAGATTTAAAAATGGCAACTAATTATCCCCTTAAAAAACCTAACGCATTGATACGCACGTATTTATTAGCAAAAGGAGTTTTTAAACTAATTACGAAGACATTTTTTACATTTTGATTATCTTAACTAACAAACGTAATAAGCCTAGCTTTCCCTAAAGCTGGGCTTTTTATTTTGGAATAGCTTGAATCAACTTTTTAGTGTACGCTTTTTGAGGATTTTTATACAGCTGTTCTGATTCTTGAATTTCTTCAATTTTTCCTTTATTCATAACAACAATACGATCACAAAAATGCTTCACTACTGCCAGATCATGAGAAATGAATAGGTAACTAAAACCAAATTCTTGCTTAAGTGTGTTCAATAGATTTAAAACCTGTGCCTGTACTGAAATATCTAAGGCGCTCACACTTTCATCACACACTATAAATTCTGGTCGTAAGGCTATCGTCCTAGCGATACCTATACGTTGACGTTGACCACCGCTAAATTCGTGTGGATATCGATAATAATGCTCTTCTTTAAGACCTACTTTAACCAGCAGTTCTTTAACCATTAATTCTCTCTCCTTATTAGAACTACCTATCCTGTACCAACTCATAGGTTCTAAAATGGCAGAACCTACAGTCAATCTAGGATTTAAACTAGCAAAAGGATCTTGAAATATAATTTGCATTTGACGACGCATCTTTCTCAATGATATTTGAGATTGTCCTACAACCTGCGTTCCTTTATACAAAACACTACCCGAGGTAGCTTCTTTTAATCCTAGAATGATATTGCCTAAGGTGCTTTTACCACAACCACTCTCTCCTACCAATCCCAAACTTTCACCGGGAAAAATATCAAAACTCACTCCATTGACAGCAGTAAAAGCGTTAGATTTATTAAACCAGCCGTTTTTTACCTCATATACTTTTTTCAAATCCTTGATTTGAATTAAAGGTTCTTGTGTATACATGGTTTTAAGTGAGCGCTCTCTTTGTACAGCATCAACAAGTTTCTTTGAATAATTATTATCTAAAAAATCAGATATTGTAGGTAAAACCTCAACACGTTCATTGAGATCAGGTCTCGCGGCTAATAATGCCTTTGTGTATCGTTCCTTTGGCTCATTAAAGATCGATTGAACTGTACCTTTCTCAACAATGTGACCTTGATACATCACCATTACCTTATCAGCAATAGATCTTACAAGAGATAGATCATGTGAAATGAATAAAACACTCATGTTAAACTCTTGCTGTATATCCTTTAGTAATTTGATAATTTCCTTTTGAACAGTAACATCAAGAGCTGTTGTAGGTTCATCGGCTATTAATAAAATGGGATTGCAAGCAACAGCCATTGCAATCATAATGCGTTGCATTTGTCCACCACTTATTTCATGAGGATATTTATGATACAAAGACTCTGGATGTGGCAAGTGGACTTTTTGGAATAAGGAAATTACTTTATCCTTTATTTGGGCATTATTAAGATCAGTGTGTTGCTTTAAAATTTCAGCTACTTGTTTCCCACATGTAATAGTAGGATTAAGTGCGCTCATAGGTTCTTGAAAAATCATGCTTATTACGCTTCCGCGAAAGCGTGACCAATCACCAGAAGAGAAATGCAAAACTTCCTTATTATTAATAACCAACTGACTAGCGGTAATTACAGAGTTCTCAATAGGCAACAAGCCCATTAAAGCTTTACTCATTACCGACTTACCACTACCTGATTCTCCAACAACTGCGACAAATTCATTAGATAATATTTCAAAAGAAACATCATGAAGAACCTGTGTAGAGTTTTTACCTGTGCTGAAGCTTACATTTAAATTTTCACAAGTGACCAGTGTATTATTTTGAGATAATTTGGTCATCCGACAAGATAGGTTGGTTACGTAATTTTAGAAATATCTGAGCTATTGCGACTACATCCTTTTCACAATAATCTGAAATACGCTTGATGTCATTTTCCTTGTAATATACATCTCGTACCTGGTCGCCGCTGATATCATCTTTAGGTGATGGAATACCCAAAACCCTAGTTAACAACTTAAGACTAGTAAAATGTTTATAATCCCCAAATTTCCACAACTCCATGGTATCAAGATGAGGTACTTCCCATGGCTTCTTACCAAATAAGTTTAGTTTTTCTGGTAAATCCATCCCTAGAATGATCATTCTCCTAGCAATATAAGGAAAGTCAAATTCCTTACCGTTATGGGCACATAATAGGTGCTGTCTAGAAGAAAAATGTTCTTTTAATAATTGAGAAAACTCTATTAAAATGTCGCGTTCATCACCCACAAAACTTTTGGTTCTAAATTGTGTGTCGCTTGTATAAGCAAAATACCCTACTGATATACATACAATTTTACCAAACTCTGCCCAAATGCCAGCACGCTCATAAAATTCTTGCGGCGTAAAATCTTCTTTACGCTGGTATTTTGTTTTATCAGAATATAACTCTTGATCTGCTTCATCTAGTTCTTCAAAACTTGCATATTGAGGAACAGTTTCAATATCCAGAAACAAAATATGGTGCATGTCAATTTTATGAATCATACTTTAAATTTCTAATTCATCGCTGTCATCTTCTTCATCTAATCCTCCAGATTGTTGAGCTTTATATTCTTCACAGTCGGTTTCAATGGATAGGTTATCTGGTTTTTTGAATTTCTCTTTTGATATGTCCAGAGATTCTTCGTTATAAAGATTTTTCATGTAAAGACCCCAAATAGGTAACGCCATTGTAGCACCTTGACCGTATTTTGTAGAGTTAAAATGGACCGATCTATCCTCGCCTCCTACCCATACTCCAGTAACTAAATCAGGAACCATTCCCATAAACCAACCGTCGGAATTGTTTTGTGTTGTTCCTGTTTTACCTGCTATGTCATTCTTTAATTCATAAGGATATCCAGTGATGACATTCTTATAAATATATTGAGATTTTCTCCAGCTGTCCTTTAATCTACTACCACTACCGTAGTTTACCACACCTCGCATTAGGTCAACGGTAACATAGGCCGTTTCCTCATTCATCACATCTTTAGAATCAGGCACATATTGATAAAGGATTGTACCATTTTTATCTTCAACACTAGTAACGAGAACTGGCTTGTTGTAAATACCACCATTAGCGAAAACACTATAAGCTCCTGTCATTTCAAACAAATTAACATCAGGTGTACCCAAAGCAAGAGATGGAACAGCATCCATTTTATCGGTATTAATTCCTAATTGAGAAGCCCTATCGATAACAGGTTGAGGACCTACCTCGTCAATTAATCTAGCCGATATTGTATTCTTTGATTTTGCCAAAGCTTCCTTTAAGGTTAGAATATTACCGTAATCACCACCAGAATCTTTAGGAGTCCAGTCTTTCAAGTTACCCCATTTTCCTGCTGGTATCGTATACTCACCATCTGGTAATTCTTTACATGGTGAGTAGTGCAACAAGTCTACAGCAGTAGAATATAAGAAAGGTTTAAAGGTAGATCCTGCTTGTCTTTTTCCCTGTTCTACATGATCGTATTTGAAATGTTTATGGTTTATTCCTCCTACCCATGCTTTCACGTGTCCACTTTGTGGATTCATAGACATTAATCCTGCTCTCAGATATTTTTTATAGTGAACAATACTGTCTCTAGGCGTCATTAATGTATCTACTTCACCTTTCCACGTAAAAACTGTCATGTCTGTCTTTTTCTCAAAGCTGGCGTAAATTTCCTTTTCAGATTTACCTGCAGCTTTCATGATACGCCATCTTTCAGATCTGCGCATAGCGGCTTTTATTATGTTTTCGGTTTCCTTTTTGGTTAAATCTCTAAAAGGTGCAGTTTTGTTTTTGATATTTTGTTTATCAAATTCGGCCTGCAAGTTTTTCATGTGATCTTGTAAGGCTTGTTCTGCAATTTCTTGCATTCTGTAATCGATGGTAACATTTACACGCAGCCCATCATTGTAAATATTGTAATTCTTTCCTGTATCTGGATTCACGTGATCCTTTGCCCATTCTTTCAACCAATCTCTTAGGTATTCTCTAAAGTAGGTAGCAAGACCATCATCATGGCCTTCTGGTTTAAAATCTAGGACAATAGGTTGTTCACGCAAACTATCCTTCAATTCTTCAGTCATTTTACCATTGCGTACCATTTGAAAAAATACCTGATTACGTCTATTAAAAGACTTCTTTTTTGATATTTCTCTTTGTGGATTATATTGTCTTGGGTTTTTAAGCATTGCAACTAGCACAGCGCTTTCCTCAACCTTGAGGTCTTTTGGCTCTTTTCCAAAGTAAATACGAGCTGCCGATCGTATACCTATGGCTCCTTTAAGAAAATCAAACTGATTAAGATATTGAACTATAATTTCTTCTTTGGTGTACTGTTTTTCCAATCGAGTAGCAATAATCCACTCTCTAATTTTTTGAATTCCTCTTTCAAATTTGTTTGCTCTGGGCTCGACAGTAAAATAAAGTTTTGCCAACTGCTGGGTAATGGTACTTGCACCACCTTTACTTCCTAAATAAGCAAATGCTCTAGCTGTTCCATAGCCATCAATACCGCTGTGATCCCAAAATCGTTCGTCTTCAGTTGATACTAATGCATCAACGAGGTTTTGTGGTAATTCATCATAAGTTACAGGTGTCCTATTATTCCCGGGATTGTAAAACTTTCCCAGTGTTTTACCATCGGCAGTAATGATCTCTGTAGCTAGGTCTGTTTGAGGATTTTCTAATACCGTGTGATCAGGTAAGGCTCCAAAAATTCCCCATGCTGCTAGGAGGAATAACAGTACTACAAGCCCGATACCCGTGAAAACTAGTTTCCAAAATAATTTTACGTTTTTACTTACGGCTTCTTTATCTTGTACTTTTTGTGCTTTAGTCTTTGCCATAATTTTTAGGTTTTTCAATACTGTAACCTAGGTCTACAATACCGTTTAAATTTTGTACTGGTGTTATTTCACCTGTCTTACGCATTACGTGTCTTAAGGTTAGATGGTAGGTTCCGCTTTCGCGAAAGCGTATTCCTTCTCTTAACCATAATTTGTTTTCATATAAATCACCTCGTTCTCTACCCAAATAACGACCGTAATTATCGGTCATATCAAACTCTAAGGTATCAACAAAAGTCCTACCTTGAGGAAATTTAATTTCTGAGATTAAAAAGAGGTTACTAAAAGCGTACTCGTGATTATTTCGCAGGTTTATAAAGAGGTCATAAGTATTTATTGTGTCTGGTGGAGACACTTTAAAAACTGGTGCCTGATTAATATTCCATTTTGCGTTTTCCAATGAAACAGTTTGCGAAGAAACTAAATAATCATCACAGCTTATAAGAACCACAAGGAGTGTGCATATATAAATTATCTTTTTCACTAATTTGAAGAGTCTTTAGGCTTGTTGTTACTGTTACCTTTTGGACGATTGTTACGTCTTTTATTTTGAGGCTTCCCTTTTGTTCCCGTTTTTTTCTGGTTACTAGCGTTATTGTTCTGATTTGGGTTTTTGTTATTGCTGCTTTTTGCGTTTCTGTTAGTGTTAGAACGTTGTTTATTCTTGTTTCTGTTATTTTGAGTCCTTTTTTTTGCTGGTGTTTCACTAACAGCAGCTACTGTTTCCTTTTTATTAGAGGCCGGTTTTCTTCTGTTTTTACGCTTGTTACGTTTTGATTTTGGCTTGTCAAACCTAGTAAGGCTATCCTGTCCAACTACATTTTCAAATGAAGCTTCTTCTTCTATAATCAATTCACTTGCGTACTCCTCTATGCTAGAAACTTTATTTCCTGATTTATTTACAGCAACTATTTGGTGAACCTGATCAGTAGTCAACACATGCCAGTTCATCCATTCGCCTTCATAACAATACCACATTATACCTTTAAAAATATCTACCTTTTGACAAACGGCAGTTCCTTTATGAGTATATAGCTTTTGATTTTGTTTAGGAAATGAACTTAATGCATCTAGATAAGAATCTAACTCGTAATTTAAACAGCATTTTAATTTTCCACATTGACCAGCGAGTTTTTGCGGATTGAGAGAGAGGTTTTGATAACGCGCAGCACCAGTTGTAACCGATCTAAAATCGGTAAGCCAAGTGCTACAACATAATTCACGACCGCAAGAACCTATACCACCTAATCTGGCAGCTTCTTGTCTAAGTCCAATCTGGCGCATTTCTATACGTGTTTTAAACTCAGATGCATATTGCTTAATAAGCTCCCTGAAATCTACACGCTCATCGGCCGTGTAATAGAAAGTAGCTTTGGAACCATCTCCTTGAAACTCAATGTCAGAAATTTTCATTTTAAGTTTGAGTTCGATGGCGATTTGGCGAGCTCTTACTTTCATAGGTTCTTCTCTATCGCGGGCATTTTGCCATTTCTCAACATCTCTTTCATTGGCAATGCGATAAATTTGAGGAAAAGCTTCATCTTGAAACTTTACTCGCTTCCTTTTCATTTGAACCCTAACTAGCTCTCCGGCTAGAGCTACCATCCCAATATCGTGACCATTTTGTGCTTGTGTGGCAACTAGATCACCTATCTTAAGACTTAGGTCGTTATTGTATTTAAAATATTCTTTACGACTGTTTTTAAATCGAACCTCTACATAAGGAAAACTTTCCTGTCCATCAGGAAGCTCCATGTTAGAAAGCCAATCAAAAACGGTTAATTTATTACATCCACCTGTTCCACAGGTTCCGTGATTTTTACATCCACCTGGCACGCTACCGCCAGATCCACAACTACTACAGCTCATTCACTTATCCTTATATATTGACGCCTAGCGGTTTATTACCCTAAGCGGAATCATTATTGTTAAAGGTAAAGATAGGGAAAGTTGTGAGAACTGAAATCAAATGAAAAAGGGAATAAATAGATCAAAGTAACCCTTACACGCTCTTCAAAAACATATGCAAGTCGTCAAATCTTATTTCCGATTATTTTGATATTGATATTTCAGTTCTTCATAATCATTTATTTTTATATTCATGAATAAAGAGGTTATCAAATATTTAAAAAATTTCAAATCCCTAAAAAGAGGTTTTAATAAGGGGTTAGGGAAAGCGCCGCATAAACCAATTTTACTATTGTCTATCATTTCTCTAATAGAAAAAACCTTATTCTAAATAATAGAATTGAAATAACTAGTGATTTAGTTCTAGAGTTTAAATCAAATTTTAAAAAATTTGTAACCACAAGTCATGTAGACAATTTTTCTCTTCCATTTTTCCATATGAAAAATGAGCCTTTCTATAGATTAATTCCAAGAAATGGGATGATGAAGACTTTAAATAAAGTAAAGAGTTTAAAAAGCATCAATCGACTATCGGAACTAATAGCGTTTGCCGAGATCGACAAATCCCTTTTTGACCTATTACAACAGCCCAAGGTTAGAACTGTTTTTATTAATTTCATAATCGAGGAATATTTCCCAGAATTTAAAAACACAAAAAATCAGTTTTCGAATTTTTATGAAACTCAGATTGAAACTGAGATTCTCAAAGAAAATAAAACCTCCTATATATCTAAATTAGAAATAATAAAATCTGAAATGGATAATGATGCGTTTGAACAAGAAGTTTTTATTCGAGGAGGAATATTCAAAAAAACTATTCCTAAAATTTATAATTACTCCTGTTGTATAACTGGTTTCAAAGTAAACACAAATTATAATATTCAAATGATAGATGCATGTCATATTATTCCATTCAGTATTAGCCAAGACGATACAATTCAGAACGGCATATCTTTAAGTCCTAATATCCATCGAGCTTTTGATAGAGGTTTAATTACAATAAATCAAGATTATATTATTAGAGTTTCCCCTTCCATTAATAAATCTTCATCAACAAGTGAGATAACTGAATTGGATGGTAAAAGCATAATTTTACCACAAGATCCACGCCACTACCCATCCCTAGAAGCCTTGGAATGGCATAGAAAAGAAGTTTTCCTATTTTAATCAATCCTAGTCGCTATATTACTTTACATCAAATAAATTAATCTTAACTGACGGTAGATATTTCTATCGTAGAATAATCATCTCAAAACTAAAAATCAAATGAAGAAGGGAATAAAACAAAAAATCCCGACCATTACTGATCGGGATTTAGGCTCCTCTTCTTGGGCTCGAACCAAGGACCCTCTGATTAACAGTCAGATGCTCTAACCAACTGAGCTAAAGAGGAATGTGATATACACAAACTTAAGTTTTCTTAAGCGATGGCAAATATAAAACCTTTTTTAATTGTTGCCAAAATAATTTCTAAAAAATCAAGTAAATTTTAAGCTCTATTTAATGCAACAACATGAAATTATATGAATATCAAATGATTGCATCACAAAAAAATTACTACCCTTTTAAGTCTAGGTATTATCCCGTTATCGCACGCACCACATCGTTACCATTAGCATATAATAACAAACCTAGCAGTAACAATATCCCGATAATTTGAGCGCGTTCTAGGAATTTATCTCCAGGCTTTCTTCCTGTTACAATTTCATAAAGTAAAAAGGCAACGTGACCACCATCTAATGCAGGAATAGGAAGTATATTCATGATTGCTAGTATAAATGATATCAATGCCGTTGTTCCCCAAAATTGAGTCCAATTAAAGGTGTCTGGATACATCTTTGCAATTGTACCAAATCCACCCAGTTGACTTGCTCCTTTACTAGTGAATATGTATTTGAATTGAGAAACATAATCTCTCATTGTCCACCAGCCTTTGCTTATTCCTTCACTAACTGCCTCGCCAAATGAAAGTTCCTGAACTCTTGAATCAAAAATATCAGTATCTGGAAATCCTTTACGAATTCCAAGAACTTTAGGTGCTGGCACCTCAGACTCTACGCCCCAAAAATTAGTTTCGGTTACTGTACCAAAACTAGTTGTACCCGATTTGGTTTCACCATCAATCTCCCAAACCACCTCGAACTCTTCATTCACCTTTGTTTTATTCAAAAGCGCATATTCATAATCTGAATCGTAATTAATCGGATAACCTGCTATGCTTTTTATCACAGCACCTGATTTCATCCCCATTTTTGCAGCAGCAGTATTATCAGCAACGGTATCTACTACAAAAGTTCTTCTAGGTAGTAAGATGGGTCTTACACCAGCTTGAAACATCTTGCTTCCCGTATCCTCTGGAATTGAAATCACCTGTTCCTTACCATCACGCAAAACTGTAACGGTTTCAACATCCCTGAACATAATATTGTGATACAAGCTAGGAGCTCTTTCTAATTCTTGATTGTCTACTAGTATAGGTAAATCACCTTGTTGAAATCCAACTTCTTCTAAGACCTTAGGATAACCAAAACCATAAGTAGCACCAGACGCAGGTTCTAATATTTTACCATTAGCGTACATCAAGCATATATAAATCACAAACCCAACGATCACATTTACAATCACACCACCTAGCATTATTATTAATCGTTGCCAGGCTGGTTTTGATCTAAATTCCCATGGTTGTGGCGGTTTTGCCATTTGTTCTTTATCCATGCTCTCATCAATCATACCAGCGATTTTCACATAACCACCTAATGGCAACCAGCCTATCCCATAAACTGTTTCTCCTATTTTTTTCTTGAATAATGAAAATTTTATATCAAAAAAAAGGTAAAACTTTTCGACACGAGTTTTGAATAATCTTGCTGGTATAAAGTGCCCTAATTCATGTAAAACGATGAGAATAGATAAACTCATCAAAAAATTGATTACAGTAACTAAAATCGGATGCATATTTTGAATTTGTTAAGGCGCAAAAATAGGACATATCAACCACAGTAGCTGTCATACAATGTGATAATTAGGATGATTTTAGAATTGCGATTTAGCACGCTTTCGCGAAAGCGTAATTATCAACCACAAATAGCACTTAAATAGTAATGTATTAGTATTCCTATGGACTAAATGTGAGGATTGGTAAGTAACTTTGCAAAAACAACTATTATGAAAGATTTTCTCGTTAAAAACAAATGGCGCATTGTCTTTTTATTTGTGTTGTGCTCACTAATTCTTGCTGCTTTTCAATATGCTCTCACTCCAGTAAAAACTCTACCGGTACTACAACCCAACGATTTTGACCCAACACTGGTGGATGACAGCAAGCTTTTCGTTAAAAAATATCATACTATCGCACCTTTTGAGCTAGTTAATCAAAACGGTGATACTATTACAGATAAGGATTACAAAGGAAAAATCTATGTAGCAGACTTCTTTTTTACCACTTGCCCTACCATTTGTCCAGTGATGACCAAAAACATGAAGCTGGTACAAGATGAATTTAAAAACAATAAAGATGTGATGATCTTATCCCATTCTGTAACACCAGAACGAGATAGCATTCCTGTATTAAAAGAATATGCTCTCAAAAAAGGAGTGATTGATGAAAAATGGAATTTAGTTACAGGAGATCGCAAACAGATTTATGACCTAGCAAGAAAATCCTATATGGCAGTTAAACAACCTAAATATGGTGATGAATATGCCATGGTGCACACAGAGAACTTTTTACTTATTGACAAACAAGGTAGATTGCGAGGTCGCTCTTATGACGGAACAAGTATTGAGGATGTAAAACTGCTGATCGAAGACATTCATATACTTTTAAACGAATATGAACGAAAAAATGAAGTAGACTAAGTATTTTTTTCTCTCACTAGCAGATAAATGTACCTTTGCCGCATAAAAATTAAGTTTAATGAAGAAAATTTTACTTTTACTTGCGGTTCTAGGAACCTCATTTACAGCAATCGCACAAGATGACGACGCACCTAAAGAAGGATGGTCTAAAGGTGGTAACTTCCAAGCTTTATTCAACCAGAGTGCCTTTAATGCAGAATGGACTGGTGGTGGTACCTCAAACATTTCTTTAAACCTAGGTGTAAATTATGACCTTAATTATTTGAAAGGACGCACAACTTGGGATAATAAAATTATTGCAGAATACGGTATAACAAAACTGGATAATCAGGAATTTACAAGAAAAACAAACGACCGTATTGAATTAAACTCTGTTTACGGTTATAAAATTAAAGAGGAAAGCAACTGGTCTTATTCTGCTTTTTTAAACTTTTTATCTCAATGGACAACTGGATACCGATTTGGTGAGGACATTGATGGAAATGAAACTCGTACTGAATTTACTAAATTTCTATCGCCAGGTTATTTATCATTTGGCCCTGGTATCTTATACAGAAAAAGCGATGACTTACAAGTAAACATCGCTCCTGCTACAGCTAGATTTATTTTTGTTGACGATGCTTTTACAAGTGTTCCTGGTTATGTAGATGGTGATTATTTTGGTGTAGATGCTGGCGATTCCTCTAGATTTGAGTTTGGCGCTTCTCTTAATGGTATCTATAACTTTACTATAGCAGAAAACATAACTATGTCTAACGTTCTTGCCCTATATTCTAATTACCTAGAAAATCCTGGTAATATTGATATCAATTACAGTGCAAACGTTAACATGAAGGTTAACGAGTGGTTAAGTGCAAACTTAATTTTCCAAGCGATCTACGATGATAATGCAGTAGGAGCTTTTCAAGTACGTGAAGTATTTGGTTTAGGATTAAACTACAAGCTATAATAATAACAACAACTATTAAAAACCTCCTTTTAGAACATCTTTCTAAAAGGAGGTTTTTTTATTTAGCCTTGGTGGTATCAACTGGCTTTTTCTTGTTGCGACCAAATAGATCTTTAATTAAATTACCTGCAGTCTCTTTAACCTTGTCCTTAGTATTTTGCTTTAAAGAGTCGGTAGTTGTAGAAACAGGACTTGTAGTCTGTGTGCTGTCTTTAACTTGACCTTTATCTCCTTTGATAACATCTTTAATGTTATCCAATGGATTATTGCCTTGTAAGATGTCATTGATTGCGTTATTGGCAGCTTCCTCGCCTTTATCCTTCAACTTTTGCTTTTGAATCTCAATAATTTGGTTTGTTAAATTTTTGACCGCTAAATCAAGATTTAAATCTACTGAAGGCGAGCTTATACTTCCACCTAATTTTACTGGAACAGGTACGGTGATTTTATCTATTTCTTTACTTTCTAACTTTGATAATAAACTAGCTCCTTCTTTACCAAAATATTTTGCAGGAACCTCTAAGTTCAAGGTATAATCCATTGAATTGGACAAGCTGTGCTTACCACTAGCAACTACTTTAATATCTTTAATATTAAAATCAAAAGGTGCTATTTCTACCGCGCCGTTATTTAGTTTAAGTTTAGTAGTTATATCTCTTAGGTTTAAATCGTTTACATCAATAAAACCTAATTTATTATCCAGTAGATTAAGTAATTTATTTTGACTAGTATCAACGTCATCGGTTAAAAGTTGTGCAAATGCATCACCAGCTATTGTAGTCAAAACAGGAGTAAGATCATTAGACAAATCTCCTTGTATTTCAAGATCGGTGTTTAGTTTCCCCTTAAATGCATTAATTAACGGTACCAATTTTTGAAACATTTCAAATCCCTGAAACGATTGTGCGATATCGAGTTCATTCATATTTAAGGCCATCTTAAATTTAGGAGTAGTACCTTTTGTAGAAACGGTTCCATCTAGACCTATGGTACCATTAAAAACTTTTGTCTTTAGGTCGTTTAAAAACAAAGTTTCATCTCTTACCATAGCGATTCCAGACACATCATTCAACGTGATATTATCATAAATCACGCGATTAGCATTAAAATCCAACTGAGCGTCTAGAAAATCCGGTATTTTGATTGCCTCATTATTGGTAGTAGCGACACTTTTATTTTCTGTTGTAATAGTTTCTTCTTTGGAACCAGTTGTAGTACTCATGAAATCAGAAGTATCAAATTGATCAGACGATACTTTGAAGTTTCCTTTAAGCTTTTGATCTTCAAATAAAAACCCGATTAAATTATTAATTGTTCCCGATGCGTTAAGATCGGTATTACCTGTTCTAGCATTAAAACTCTCTAATTTCACACGGCTATTATTCATATTAATTACAGCAGTGCTTACGTCAAAGGATTGGTTAAACGCATCACCTTGATAGGTGAAATCTCTAAGTTTTGCCAGTCCTTTGGTTTGGATATTCGCATAGCGTTCATTCTCTACACTTTCCATATCAAACACCGTTGCAATGTCCAAATCTAAAATTCCATTGAATGAGGTGTTATCAGGAAAAGGTATGGCTTGTTTTAATTTTAGAAGGTCAATAATACCACGAGCCTCTAGGTCTACTTTCATATTTTCCGTAAGTCTTGTAACCAGTGCTTTGGCACTTACTGTTTCACCAGCAAGATTAAAAGTTGCGCTAGGCACACTTAGATAAGTATCCTCAACCTTACCAGTAGTATTAAGTAAGGCTGCGTTAAAATTAATATTACGAACTGTTTGTGGTAAATCTGGATATTTGAATGATGCATTTTGCGACGATACTTTTATATCCATTTTAGGGATTAATTCGTCGGTAACCTCACCGTTTATAGTCCCGTTGACAATAAAGTCTCCTGTTGTTGTTATGCCTTCTAAATTGCTGCGGTACTCTTGTGGAATAAGAGCAAAAAAGTTTTTAAAATCAGAACTTGGGGTTTTAAATGTAAGATCAACGAGCGTGCTATTTTCTTCTAAATCAACAAAACCGTCTAATTCCAGTGGTAAGTCATTCACCTTTGCTTCATTTTCTTTAAAAGTATAACGTTGATCGTCTAGGTTCATGAGCACATCGGCTACTAGTGAGACATCTTGATCATTTATGTACTTTATACCGTCCAATTCGTAAGTAACTTTGGCGTTTGTGATGGTTTGTAAGGTAGATTCATTTAAACTAAAATCACCCGTACCTTCATGATTTAATTCATTCAGGAGTAACACATTCTTACTCTCCTCATCGATATAAGAAAAACTAGAATTATTAATTTCATAATGGTTAAGGTCAAATACAAATCCTGTGTTTTCTTGAGGTGTTTGTGTCGTTTCCGCTTTCGCGAAAGCGGAATCCCTAACAGCAATATCCCAGTTTGCGGCACCTGTTGCATTAACCTTCAATCTAGCTATAGCATCGTCAATTGTTAATTCATGTACTTCAATAGGCTCACCGACTTCATTGAATAAATCCATAACGGGTAACGACAATTTAATAGCGTCACTGTAAAACAATGTATCGCCTACAAAAGGTTCTTTATTGATTACCTGAAGTTTTTTTAAGTTAAGTGAGGCATCTGGAAATGCACTGAATAAGCTTAAATCAACCTCGGCAAAGTCCACCTGAGCATTAAGGCTGTTGTTGAGTTTATCCTTGATCACTTGTGCAATTTGATCCTTCAGTAGAAATGGAGCTGCTATTAACAACACCACAACCGCGAGCACAAATACTCCGACTATTTTCAATATTTTTTTCATCAATCGACTTTAATTTCTTCTCCCATTTTAAGTTTGAACATACGCTTAAAAATGCCTACGCCTAAATACAACAACGGTGTGTCAAATAAGGCTACTAACATTTTAAATAATACTCCTGAGATTAAAAAGGGTATAAAATTGTCCCAGGAAATTATCTCTGTTGAACATAGCAATAATAAAACTGCCAGTGTGTCAACAAATTGTGAAAAAACCGTACTTAAATTGTTACGCAGCCATAACATGCGCCCTTTAGTAAGACGTTTCCAAAAATGATATAATTGAATATCTACAAATTGAGCACACAAATAAGCCGTCATACTAGCAATAACTGCAATAGTAGTAGCTCCAAAAACTTTTGTAAAGACAACATCTTGAATAGGGCTGTCTTTTACGGCAGGTGCAGCATCGGCAATGAAGATGATAATAAGACTAAAAATACTCGCAAAAATTCCTGCTAGTACCAATTCATTTGCCTTGCGTTTACCATAAATTTCACTTACTAAATCGGTAACCAAAAAAGTAACAGGATACGGCAGTAACCCAACAGATAGCTCAAAATTGAACCATCCAAATGGATTCCAATAAAAAAACTTCTGAAAAATTAAATTTGAAACGACTAGGGAACAAATAAATAAAGCTGCTAGAACCAGATAGATACGATTTGCTCGACGTAAATCCCTACCAGTAAGTGTTTTCATATAGGTGTAAAAGTAGTTTATGGTCGAGTAAATATTCCTTAATTTGGCGATAAAATTATAGGCATCTCAAAAATAGGCAATCATAAGGTAATCATAGCGTTAGGCACAAACCTAGGTAATAAAAAAAACCAAATAGAACGCGCTACACGACTTATTGAAACCAAAATTGGTTTAATCATTAAGGCTGGAAAAGTGTATGCAAGCCAAAGTATTGGATTTGATGGACCTGACTTTTATAACACGGTGCTTCTAATTCATACTATTTACACACCGCAAGATGTACTTGATAAGCTTAAAAATATTGAAAGTGAAATGGGTCGAGCGGTTAAGGTCACGGATCATTATGAGAGTCGCCCTATCGATCTGGATATTATCTTTTATGATAACATCCAATTCCAGTCAGAAAGGCTTGAGATTCCTCATAAACATTGGCAAGAACGAAATTTTGCTGTATTACCCTTATTGGATTTCTGCAAGGAATGGGAAATAGAAAATGAAACCATTCAGATAGGTAATATTGCATCTAAAATGGAGCCACTAGAACCTGTGGATGATTTTGAAATTACGCTTTCGCGAAAGCGATATCCCATTCAACGTCATAATTTCATTGCCATTGAAGGAAATATTGGGTCAGGAAAAACAAGTTTAACACATAAAATAGGTGAAGATTTTACGGGAAAGGAAGTTCTTGAACGATTTGCAGATAATCCTTTTTTGCCCTTGTTTTATAAAGAGCAAGAACGTTATGCTTTTTCACTAGAAATGTCATTCCTAGCCGATCGTTATCAGCAACTACATGATGAAATAGGTCAGCAGGATCTTTTTAAAGAATTCACAGTGGCCGATTACTACGTGGTAAAGTCACTTATCTTTAGTAAAATAACTTTATCAGAAGAGGAATACACTTTATACAAACGACTGTTTTACATGATGTATAAGGAGCTCGTCAAACCAGAATTGTACATCTATTTGTACCAAACTGAGGAGCGTTTACTGGATAACATTAAGAAAAGAGGTCGTGAATATGAACAAGATATTCAAACTGATTATCTAATGGAGATCCAGAAAGGATATGCCGATTTTATCAAAACTCAAGACAGTTTAAAAATCAAAGTTATTGATGTTACTGAACTTGATTTTGTCAATAACCATGAGGATTACATCACAATACTGGATCAAATCAACTCCTAAGTGAACTTACTTTATTGAAAAGGTCATAAATCACAATACCTGCACAAACTGAAATGTTTAAACTGTGTTTTGTCCCGAATTGCTGTAACTCAATAATCGTATCGCAATAGTCTACAACTTGCTGCTGTACTCCTTTAACCTCGTTCCCAAATACAACGGCTAGTTTTTGTCCTTTCTCAGGTTTAAAATGATACAAGCTAGTACTGTTTTCGGCTTGTTCTATAGCACACAAGTGGTATTGATTATTTTTAAGATTTTCTAGGGCTTTTAAGGTATCCTCTACATATTCCCATTCAATAGATTCTGTTGCGCCTAGAGCGGTCTTTCTAATATCTCTATGCGGTGGTTGGGCTGTTATACCACATAATATTATTTTCTCGATACGATAACAATCGGCTGTTCTAAAAACGCTTCCTATATTATTTAGACTACGTATGTTATCTAAAACAATCGTAATGGGTGTTTTGTCGCTGTTTTTATAGGCATCAACATCTAACCTATCTAGCTCTTCATTAAGTAATTTTCTCATCTTGATTTAATTAAAAAAGGCAGCTTTGCAGCTGCCTTAATAATAAAATAAAGTTGGTTTATAGGTTTACAGCAGGACAGTTACAACTCCATCTGTCTTTACGACATAAGAAATCAATTCCTAATGTAATTTGGTGAAAACCACCACTATCAAATCGTATATCTCCAAATTGGTAGCTGTAGGTATAAGCAATAGTGAAGTTATCTATTTTCGCCCCTAATATTGGAGAAAGTAAACTCAAGTTTTGTTCTTGTACACTATTGCCGTCTAAATATTCTGCACCATCAAAACTTTGACGGTAAGATAAACCTAGATATAAGACACTAGTATCATTTAAATCATAATATGCCTTTGCATTGAAATCCATGAACTGCTCAGCTGTTCTATCAGTTCTTTGATATAATACAGATGGTTCCCATTGCCACTTACTATTTCTAGGTGCAAATAAATAACCCAATGTAGCTATGTAACGTCTTTGATTTGTACTTTCAAATTCACGACTAAAAAGATCACGATTTTGGAAAAGAGCATTTTTTACTGTGAAGTGAGCGTAAAATTCTTTGAAAAAATAGGAAGCTCCTATATCGATATTCCAATAACTGTCACTACGCAAAACACCAGTTATAATAGGATCAAAATCAGTTAAATCAAATTCAGATTCATCTAGACGACTTTGAACCATACCAGCGTTTATACCAAAAGATAATCTATTCAAATCTTCATATCCACCACCTACTTGTAAGTGGTATGCATAAGATAAGTAAGCTCCAGTTTGTGAATGGTAACCATTACGGTCATTAAATAAAATCGCTCCTACACCACTGTTTTCTCCTACTCCAGTGTTAAATGAAAGGGTTTGTAAGTTAGGTGCGTCTGATTGATCAAACCATTGCTGTCTAACGGTACCACGTACCTTTCCACAAGCCGCTGCACCAGCCATTGATGGGTGTAATAAATAATAATTATCGGTTAAATAATCTAAGTAAACAGGTACACCTTCTTGAGCTGTCACACATTGTATTCCTAGAACAACTGCTAGTGTTAAAAGTATCTTTTTCATGCGGTAGATAATAGTCTATTTTCCTAAACGTTTGAAAATTAGATTTGTTTTAAAACAAAATTTGTTGGTTTTTTTCAAACAGGCGTAAATATATAATAAATTCTCTAGAGATAGGTTTTATTCGACAGCTAGTTCGAGTATTTCATCGAGTATCAAATTCCTATACTCTTCTATAAAATGTTCTGATTGTTTGAACTGCTTTAAACTAAGAAACCAACTATCTTTGTTCAAAAATTTCACAATGCATAAAATTGAAATCGTACCTACTGCAAATGAGGCTATTGTAAAGTTTGAAAGCAGTCAGTTTTTAGTAAAAAACAACAGCTACGAATTTAAAAATATAGACGAGGCAAAACCATCGCCACTTGCACAACAATTGTTTTACTTACCTTTTGTAAAAACAGTATATATAGCACAAAATTTCATAGCCATTGAACGATATGACATAGTACAATGGAATGATGTACAGCAAGAGGTTGCTACTCAAATTGAAACCTACCTCAATAGCGATAAACCTTTACTAACAGAGGAATCAAAAACAAAGAAGATTCCAGTAACGGTTTACGCGGAATCAACACCTAATCCTAATGCCATGAAATTTGTGGCAAATAAAAAGCTTGTAGTAAAACCTATTGAATTTAAATCAATAGGCGATACTCAAACCGGAAGCCTAGCTAGAAAATTATTCGAGTTTTCCTTTGTAAAGGAATTATATGTTTCTGAAAATTACATCTCCATTCTTAAACACGATATTATAGATTGGAATGAAGTAAGTAATGAGTTGCGTTCCATGATAAAAGAATCCATGGAAAATGGTCTAGAAATAGGTACTAGCAATCATGAATCAAAAGCCATTGAGAAAAGTAAGGAGCCCGAAGAAAATCAAAAAGTTTTTGAAAATTTAGATGACATCTCCCAAAAAATTGTAGAGATACTAGACGAGTATATTAAACCTGCTGTTGCTGGTGATGGTGGTAATATCGCTTTTGAAAATTACAATGAAAATACCAAAGAGGTAAGCGTTATTCTACAAGGTGCTTGTAGCGGTTGTCCATCGTCTACTATTACCTTAAAAAATGGAATTGAAACTATGCTAAAAGAGATGATTCCTGGTAAAATTGATCGTGTAGTTGCTCTTAATGGATAATTTTATTATAACTTTATAGAAATCAATTCAATAAAGTTATGGCAATTTTAAAAGTTATAGAAGTATTAGCAAACAGCGATAAGAGCTGGGAAGACGCAACTAATAATGCAGTGGAACAAGCTGCAAAAAGCGTCAACAACATTAGATCGGTTTATATCAACGAGCAAAGTGCTCAAGTTAAAGATGGAAAAGTAACCGAGTATAGAGTTAATGTAAAAATTACATTTGAAGTAATTTAACCACCTATCTTAAATTCTTTGAGATAATTTGGCTCAAAATAAGCGACATCAACGGCGTCGCTTTTTTTATACCCATCAATGGCGAGAGCACACAGTGCTGCTGCTGTCGGATTCATTTCGGTTATATATTGTTGTTCAATATTTAGAAGTTCTCTTGTTTTTTCTATACCAGTCCCTATGTAGGATATTGTTCCGCTTTCGCGAAAGCGAATAAAAGAATCATCTTCAATAACTACTGGTTGTGATTCAAGTACTCGTTTACCTGATCGGTCAAATATTGAAGCATATACTTCCATGCGACGTGCATCAAGAAAAGCAGCTGTAAATTCAGAATCGATTTTATTAATTGTAGATAATGCTTTAAGTGTATCAATAGCAATTAAAGGTACGTCTAGAGCAAAACTCAAACCTTTAGCTGCACTCACTCCAATTCTCAACCCAGTGTATGATCCTGGTCCAGAGCTTACAGCAATAGCATCATAATCACCCATTACATATCCATTCCTAGTAGTGATTTCATCTATGAAAACGTGAAGCTTTTCACCATGATTGTATGAATCACTATTGTCCTCAAGAATATCCAGCACCATAGCAGCACCATATGTATTACTAGTAGTAGCGCTGTCGCTAGCTATAGCAACTGAACAATTAGTACTACTTGTTTCAATACAAAGAATCAATGGCATAGCTGAAATTTAATCTTCTTCAGATTCCGATTCTGAAGTATCATTTGAGCGATCCTTTTTAACACGAACTAGTTTTCCCGTTTTTAATTTATCAGTAACTGCTCGATAAGGACCAGTAATGATTGTTTCTCCAATATCCAGACCATCTGTTACAACGATATTACTGTTGTCTTGGATTCCTGTCTCTACAACTCTAAGCTTCGCTTTGTTACCATTTAATACATAGACACACTCAAACTTTTTGGCATCCAAAGAAATTTCTGACCTTTTCTTTTTTTCTGTAGTATCAGTTTTAACTACTATAGAACTTATTGGCACTGCAACAATATCTTTACTTTCTCTAGTAATAATATCTACTGTTGCCGTCATACCTGGTTTGAACGGACTGTAATTTTCACTTTTACCTTCTAACAAGTCAGTGTAACTTTCTGGCAAAATTCTAACCTTAACTTTAAAATTTGTTACTTGATCTGCAGTTAATTGACCGCTTGCCGTATTTGCAATTTCAGTAACAACACCTTCAAATTCCTTCTTTAAATAAGCATCAACCTCGACAATTGCTTTATCTCCTACTTCAATCTTAACGATATCATTTTCATTTACATCTACTTCTACCTCCATGGAGGACAAGTCGGCTACTCTTAATAATTCTGTTCCGGCCATTTGTTGTGTACCAACTACACGTTCACCTAATTCAACTGCAAGAAGTGAAATTGTACCAGACATAGGAGCATAAATACTAGTACGCTGTAAGTTATCAGATGCTTCATTAAGAGTAGCACCTGCACTTTGAACATTATAAAACGCACTACGTTCTGACGCTTTGGCTCTTTCATAGGCAGCAGTACTGGTATCAAAATCTGCCTGAGAAATTACTCCTTTATTAAAAAGTTGCTTACTTCTATTATAATTTGCAGTTGCCTCGGCAAGGGTTGCTTTTGCTTGTTCATAACCAGCTCTTGCATTTGCCACACCAGCTCTTGTACGACTAACACTTGATTCTAATAAATCCGGATTAATGCGCACAAGTAAGTCGCCTTTTTTAACAGCCTGACCTTCTTTAATAGGTAATTCAATGATTTCACCAGGAACTTCTGGAGAGATACTAACTTCAACCTCTGGTCTGATTTTTCCAGTAGCACTTACAGTTTCTGTGACATTCATTTTTGTCACTTCCTTGGTCTCTACCAGTAAACCTTTATCACCGCCGCCTATGGCTCCAGTCGATTTAAGACCGATTAAACCTAAAACCGCTACAACGATAATAATACCTATGATGATTAAAGTTTTTTTCATTTATCTTATAATTTTAATTCTAGAGGTTCTATCCCAAAAAACAATTCAAGCACCTTAAGTCTAAAGATATAGTCATATTTAGCTTGATTTAATGTAATGATAGCATTGTCGTATCTCAACTTACTTTGACCAAAATCAAATGCATTTGTAAGTCCCACATCATATCTTTCTTTAGCATACTCATAAGCTAACTCTTGAGATTCCAATGCGGTTTTGGCAGCGTCAAAAGCCTGACGTGATCCTTGTACATCAACGTAAGCTTGGTACACACTACTTTCTAGATCCAATTTTGCTTGTTCTAGTTGGTATTTAGAACGTTCAATATTAATTTGACTGCGCTCTACATTACTACGAACACTAAAACCATTGAAAATTGGAACATTAAGTTGGAAACCATAAGCTATACCATCGTTTTGATACAATTGATCTATAAAAGGCTCTGCTCCTACTAGTACGGTTTCTAATACTGGTACCTCAGTTACCACATTTTGTCCTGTACCTTCAACAGTTCCTATGATTTGTGTTTCGGTAGGATTATTAGGGTCGGCTATACGTTGGTCAAACGAGGCATTGTTAGTATATCTAGTATCATAGCTAAAAAACGCACTTACTGTAGGCAAGTAAGCTCCTTTGGCTATTTGTAAATCTTTTTTGGCTAATTCTAAATTCTGTTCTGCGATTCTAACCTCTGAACGATTTTCTTCAGCAGAACTGATGATTTCTGTAACTGGTTTTTCAGAAACCTCTTCATCAATTACCTCAAAATCCTCATCGGCAATATCAAAGTTCTCATAGTCCTCAATTAATAGCAATTGAGCAAGACTTACTCTACTTATAATTACAGCATTTTGCGCGTTAATAATTTGTTGTTGCTCTGTAGCATCTTGAGCTTTGATTTCTAATAAATCACCTCGTGGTAGTTGACCAGCATCTACCAATTCTTGAGTTTGCTTAATTTGATCCTTTGTAATCTCGTTTTGAGCTTTGAAGGTTTTCAAATTTGCTTTATTTGTAAGTATTTGAAGATAATTATTTGCAACTGCAAGCGCTATGTCATCTTTCATTTTATCTAGACGATATTCGCTAGCAATTTTTGAAATTTTTGCTCTTTGTAATTGTCTAAAGTTTCTAAACCCATCAAATACGTTATAACCTACATTAACTCTTCCAGTTGCAGAAAGGAATGTTGTTGTTTGTGCGTTATTGGTAACTGGGTTAAAACTTAATCCGGTATTTTCTGAAACTCCTGCACCTGCATTTAACGACGGTAAAAGATTACCTAGTGCACTCAATTTATCTGCATCTGCTGCTTTTAAATCTAATTCACTTTGTTTGATTGAAATGTTGTTATCCAGTGCGTATTGTACACACTCTTGTAAAGTCCATTTCTTATCGGTGGATGTTGTTGATTGTGCTTGAATCGCTTTCGCGAAAGCGAAACACATAATAATTAAGAGTACTTTTTTCATAATTGGATATCTATATGTAGATCTCGAAGATGATTTGTTACAAGAATTTTATCCATTATATCCTCCACGGCCTTGTGGAGCTTTTAATGGATTCCAAACTTTTATTGCGTCGTCCTTGCTGATACCTGATTTAATTTCAACAAAAATCCCATCACTAAGTCCTAATTCAACTTCCTTGCGCTGGAATTGTTGATCTCCTGTTTGGATTTCAACAAAAGGTTTTTTTGTCTCGTTATCGTATTGTACAAGGGCTTCCTTGATTGCAAGTACATCGGTACGTTGATCGAGGATAATACTTGCGTTTGCACTGAGTCCTGCTCGTATAAATGAATTTGTTTTGTTTTCCTCTGGAGCTTTAAGAGTTCCTTTAATCGCAAATTGAATAGCACCATTTTCTTCTACACCTTTAGGAGCTATATAGTCAAGTACTGCATCGTATTTTTGGTTATCATAGGCACCTACTGTAATCTTAAGCGGTAATCCTTCCTTGATTTTACCTACTTCACTTTCGTCTACCTTACCTTCAAATATCATCTTATTAATATCTGCAATAACCGCAATGCTAGTTCCCTCGTTAAAATTATTTGCCTCAATCACTTGGTTTCCTTCTTTAACTGGAACGTCAAGTACCATTCCATCAACTGTAGATCGTATTGCTGTTTGTGCGTATTTACCTAAAGATCCCGAGGTCGTTCCTGTGCGCAGGATGTCATAATTTTGTTGTGCTCCTCTTAAATTGACTTGTTCTTGTTTATAACGTTGTAACGCATTGTTGTATGCGTTTTGTGCTAGATCAAAGTCATTTGCGGCTACAACTCCTTTATCAAAAAGCTGTTTTTGCCTTTTATAAATCGATTCCTGATTATCTAGTGCAAGTTTTGCGGTTTGTACCGCGTTACGAGCTTGATCAATACTGTTCTTTGCATTTGTAAGTGAGCTCACGTTAGGAACCACTTTGATTTCTGCAATAAGATCACCTGCTTTAACAAACTCACCTGCTTCAACATGAATTTTATCAATAACACCTGAAATATTAGGCTTAATATTAACTTCTTCTTTAGGTACAATGCTACCTGTTGCGACAGTTTCTTTAACGATCGTTTTTGTTTCTGGTTGTTCTGCAGCATACTCAATCGGATCTTCTTGATCCTTTTGCCATATCCAATAAATTCCAATTAATGAGGAAATTACGATTACTAATAAAACAATTATAGTCCCTGTTCTTTTCATCTAGGTTAGTGTTTATTCTGTTCTTAAAGCGTCTACTGGTTTCATAGTGGTTGCACGACTAGCAGGAATTAGTCCTGCAAAAAGTCCTGCAACAGTAAGAAATATCAAAGCGATAATTATTACTGTTATGTTTACTGTTGGATTTTTAAAATTATCTACCGGTCCATTCATATCCAGTGCATAATTCATTAACCACATAACTAATGCAGAAAATGCAATACCTGCTAATCCAGAAATTAAAGTAAGGACAAGTGATTCTTGAAGAATTTGTTTTTTAATCATCCATGGAGTAGCTCCCAATGCACGGCGTACTCCTATTTCATTAGTTCGTTCTTTTACTACAATGAGCATGATATTACTGATACCGATTCCTCCTGAGAAAAGGACAAGTATTCCTACGAAATAACCAACAATTTTTAGAATATTAAAAAGGCCTGAGAATTGTGCAAACCTTTCTGCTAAATCAAAATTACCTACAGCTCGCATATCATCTGGATGCACTTTGTGCTGGGACCTCATTAATGCAAGTATATCCGGCTTTAATTCGGTAATACTGATATCATCATGAGCCGTCAATGTAAACCACCCAACGTTGTCTGCTGTGTTGAAAGCCTTGGCAAAGGATGTAAAAGGAATAAAAATGGTATTTGCCTGTTCCTCACTATCTCCTTTTGTGTTTGGATTATTAAACACTCCTATCACTTTAAAATTAACACCATTAATTTTTATGTATGAGCCGATAGGTTCTTCTCCCAAGTCAAACAAAGTTTTTTCTACATCTACACCGATTACCGCACTTTTCATTTTATTATCAATATCTGAGTAACTGATCCAGCGACCCTTGATAATATCCATGTATTGTTGATTAATAAATTCTGGGTAATCTCCATTTACCTGAAAGGCTCCTGTTTTTTCTTTACGAGTAACATTATTTGCTCCACGATAACCACCTAGTTGTAATCTAGGTGAAACATACTTTAATCCAGGAATGTTATTTTTTAAAGCGTCGATATCATCTGTTTTAAACTGAACACGACGACCTTTATTCATTCCTTTGTAGGCCATTGAAGTACTTTGACCCCACATAAACATGGTGTTTGTAGCTTGATTTGCAAAATCAACGGCTACACCTGTACGCAAACCGTTAGTTAAAGCTAATAACAACACCAGTATTGTTATTCCCCAAAAAACCCCAAATGCGGTTAGAAAGGTCCTAAATCTATTTGCGTTAAGCGCTTCTAATATTTCGTTCCAACGATCTCTATTAAACATACTATTCGTCTCTTAATGCCTCAATTGGTTTAATATTAGCTGCTCTTCTAGCAGGTATAAAGCCGGCTAGTGCTCCTGCCACAACAAGAATGAAAACCGTAGTCATAACAGTAGTAAAGTCTACCGTTGGATTGTGTATGAAATCCATTTCTACATATGGAGCAAAAATTTGTAGTAATCCTACACCTGCAAACAAACCTAATAGTCCTGCAATTAATGTTATAAAAATAGCCTCTTGGAGCACCATAAATATAATTTCTGAAGGCAGAGCTCCTAAAGCTTTACGTATTCCTATTTCCTTGGTACGTTCACGCACGATAATGATCATAATATTTCCTACACCTACTACACCTGCTATTATTGTACCTATCCCGATAAACCAGAAAACAAATCTTATTGTATCGATTAATCCAAATATTTTCTTTGCTTCTTCTAATGTGTCGTCAACTCGAACTGCTATGCGATCGTCTGGAGCTACAATAAATTTGGTTCTTAAATCATTGTCTATTGCTTGAGCTAGCATTGCACTGCGTTCCACAGTTTCATCAAAAGTTGCAGCAGGCTCAACTGTTATTGCAATTCGATTTACATTATCTCCTGCGTTAAATACTTGTTGTGCACTAGATATAGGAATAAATGCTCTAGATTCTTCACGAGTTCCTCCAGGATCCGTATAAACTCCTATTACTTTATAGTTAATGTTATTATTAAGGAGGATTGTTTTACCAATAGGATCTTCCTGCTTAAATAGATCTTCTTTAATTTGATAACCGATAACAGCTACCTTTCGGTTTTCATCAACATCTTGCTGACTGATGAATCGACCTGAAACTAATGTTTGATTTTCTATGTATTGTTGGTCTGCCTCGGCTCCTTCAATACGGTAATTACCTTGCTGCTGCTTATAGTTTATTTGTCCGCCCCAATTTGAGTATAAAGGCGTTTTATACTCAATATAATCTTCATACTTCTCAGTGAGGTTATTGTAATCACCATTGCGCAATTGTAATCGCCTTCCAGGATTTAATCCTTTATATCCTTTTGAAGTTACCCTTGTGGAAACCTGAATACGATTAGTAGCGTCTTGTTCAAATTGTTTGCGAACTCCATTTTGTATTCCAGAGGAAAATCCAAGAAGAATTACCAATATGAAGATTCCTGATGCGACCGACATACTGGTTAAAATAGTACGTAATTTATTTTTGCTTATTGCTTCAAATATTTCCTGCCATCTTTCTACATTAAACATGTTGGATAGCTTTTACTTGTTCTACTTTACGATCGTCAATGATTAAACCATCTTTTAAATTCACCACACGCTTTGTCATTTCGGCAATATCGGGTTCGTGTGTTACAATAAGAATGGTACGACCTTCATCATTAATTCCTTGAATAAGATCCATCACTTCGTATGAAGTCTTGGTATCTAGAGCTCCTGTTGGCTCATCGGCAAGTAGCACCTTTGGATCACTGGCTAGCGCTCTAGCGATTGCGACACGCTGCTTTTGACCTCCAGAAAGCTGATTAGGTAGGTGTGTTGCCCAATTTGCCAGACCTACTTTATCTAGATAATGAAGCGCTTTTTCTTCACGTTCTTTTCTATTTACTCCTTGGTAATAAAGTGGCAAGGCTACGTTATCAATTGCTGTTTTGTAATTGATCAGGTTAAAAGACTGAAAAATGAACCCCAAAAACTTATTTCGATACTGGGCTGCAATTTTTTCATTGAGATTTTTAATAGGAACACCATCAAGAACGTAGCTACCTTCATCTGCCTCGTCTAACATTCCTAGAATGTTAAGCAATGTACTTTTACCAGAACCTGAGGAACCCATGATTGAAACCAGTTCTCCTTCTTTAACACTGAAGTCTATACCCTTAAGTACATGAAGAGAATTGTTACCTGTACGGTAACTTTTGTGTAGGCCTTTAATTTCAATCATTATAATGGTTGTTACTCTGTTTCTTTAAAGAAACATATTAACTAGACCTCAAATTTCCGCAGATGTTACAGTGACAGAACCTAAAAAAACGTTAAATCAAGTTTTTTTGGTAGTGCTGCGATAGATCATGTATATAATACCGCCAATTAAAATGTATGGAAATGCCATTAGGTAGGTAATTCCATCGTTTAAACCTTCTGCCTCTGCTTTGTTGCCAGAACTTTCAATTACGGCACGGCACATTGCACATTGCGCTTTCGCGAAAGCGGAATAAAGAAAAACAGTGAGTAATACTAAAAACCTTTTCATTCTAGTCGATTAGTAGTAAGGAGCCATGAAAACATACACCAAAACACCTGTTATTGCAACGTATAACCAAATAGGGAACGTCCATCTTGCTATACGACGGTGTTTCTCGTATTTTTTATTCCAAGCAAAATACATAGTGTATAGTACTAACGGCAGTATAATACCAGATAAAACTATGTGCGATATCAAAATGAATAAATAAATTGCTCTAAAGGGAGCATCCTCGGGATATGGAGTTGGATCGTTGCTAATTTTTGATATTACATAGCTCACAAGAAAAATGGCGCTCAATACAAAAGCGATGGTCATAACCTTGCGGTGCTTTTGTCGATCACCATTTTTTATTAATAATAAACCCGTTACTAGCAATAAAGCAGTCATACCGTTTATACATGCATGAAGTAAAGGAAACATACCTGCTTCAACTCCTAAAAAGTTAAAACGCTCTGGTAAGAACATAAGAACTACCACTACCAATGGAACTAATATTGAAATGGCTATAATAATAGCTGGACCTCTTTTTTCTAACATAATTAATCGTTTAAAAGTGTAACTGCATCCTCAACTATTTCATCTATTTGTGGCGGCGCATCAAATTCCTCAACACCGCGATATACCATAATCCAATTACCGTATTCATCCTTGCGAGATCTTAAGAAACCTTCCTTATCTACCAAAGCAAAGTTACCACTGTGTTCAAATCGAATTGCTGGATCATCACTTTTTTTGATGTATGAACTAAAACCTTTTTCGGCTAGTTCAAAAACATCGTCAATCTCTCCATGTAAGAACCACCAGTTACGCGTATCATCGGTATACCTTGCTGCATACTCCTTCATCACTTTTGGAGTATCTGTAATTGGGTCAATGGTTATAGAAATTGCTTTGAAATTTTTGTATTCCTTTAATTCATCATGAACGGTTGCCATATTCTTACTCATCGGTGGACAAATAAGGCCACAACTTGTAAAGAAAAAATCAACGATATATACCTGACCCAATAAGGTTTCATTAGTTATCGTATCACCGCGTTGATTGACAAATTTAAAGTCAGGAATCTTTCCATGCCTATACAGAAATTTATCGGCCACGGGAGCGCGATCTTCTGTACGATTACTATCTACGACTTTATCTTTATTGATATAATGCACGACATTCTTAACCGCAAAATAGCCGAAAATGACAATTATAATTGCCAAGCCAATGTAATATGGCGTGTCCTTTTTCTTACTCATCCTTCTTTATCTTTTCTGAGCGATTCTTCTTAAAAGCCATTCGATATTCGGCCATAAATACACGAATATCATCAACCATTGTTTTATTTATGGCTGCAAGTGAACTCGTATCATAACCAATAACTTCATCCTCTTCATCATTACCAGGCCTACCGCGCAAGCGTGCCTTTTTATCAACCATAAAAGCGTAGTCAGAAGATAGATCAGAGTTTAATTCCAAATCTGTTCCTAAAGAATTAAAAAAATCTTGGATGCTTTGGTCATTACCAGTTAAAAAATGCCAATCGGTTAAATCGGTATTCGTTTTTAATTGATAGTAAACATCTTTCATATCACCTGTTCCACTGGTATCAATGATACTTATCATTTGAAAATTTTCAAATTCATGAAATTTGCGGTACACCTTTTCATTGATGTTTGAAATATAACCAATACGTTGATAAGGATTTTTACCGAGAAATGTAATTATAGTAAGACTATCTTTTAATTGTAATGTGGCATTATCCTCCAATCTTTTGAAATTTTCAATAGATCCGATAGATTCTTTAACCACTGGCAAAGTTTTAAACTTGTGCTCTCCATTCAAAAAAAACAAATATGCAATTAGAGGCAATGCAAAGAGTACTATGAGTACAAAATTACTTTTTGCCTTATTTGTTTGATTAATTCCTTTTGCCGGTGGTAACTTTTCCATAATCAGGTATAAAAAAGGACGGTAAATACCGTCCTAGTTTGTTTGTTATTAGTAAGCATTAGAAGTCAAAACTTACGGCTGCATTCTTATAAACCTCATATATGTAATCACCTTCTACAAGAAGTATAGCTATTAAGTAGATTATTAAGAAAACTCCTGTCCAAACTACTGCTCTTCTCAAACCACTTACCTCGTCACGCATGTGCATGAAATCCCAAGTAATATAATAAGCTTTTACAAGAGTAAGTATGATAAATATCCAGTTAAGCCATTTAAGGGCAAGGAATTTACCGTTTAAAATATCTGGCTTTATATAACCTAGAGCAACTTCAATAATAGTTACGATAGATAAGAAGATAAGTACACCCCAAATCTTTTGAGTGTTTGATTTAAACTTAACTAAACCTCTAAATATCTCTAATTTATGTGCGTGTTCTGCCATTTTAAAAATCTTTATCTATTATTAAACTAAGTAGAAGAATGTAAATACGAAAACCCAAACAAGGTCTACAAAGTGCCAGTAAAGACCAACTTTTTCAACCATTTCATAGCTTTTTCTTCTTTCATATGTTCCTAAAAGAACATTGAAGAAAATCACTAGATTGATCATCACACCACTAAATACGTGAAAACCGTGGAATCCAGTGATAAAGAAAAAGAAGTCTGCAAATAGAGGAGCTCCGTACTCGTTTACCGTAAGGTTTGCACCTTCAACTACAGCCTTACCATCCTTTTCTAGTTTAATTAACGCTTCTTCTCTAGAAAGGACTAACTTCTCTGAAGCACCAGTTTCTGGGTTTTCAATAAGTTGTTGTGTTCTTATGGTAATATCTGGATTAGCTTTAAAAGCATTTTTCACTTCTTCAATAGTATAAGTTCCTTGATATCCAGATGACTCATACCATATTCCTTCACTATTACCTAAAAACTCTGCATCTCTAGGTCCAACAGTAACAAATTCATCAAGACCTACACGTTTTTTATGATCATCAACCTTAACAAACTGTAAAATTTTACCACCGTTTGTTTGAACAGCTCCATACTCACCATTGATGAAGTTTGCCCATTCCCAAGCTTGCGAACCAACGAAAATGAAACCTCCAATTATAGTAAGCAACATGTAAAGGGAAACCTTCTTTTTGTCCATGTGGTGACCAGCATCAACGGCTAGCACCATTGTAACAGAAGAACCAATAAGGATAAAGGTCATCAACGCCACATAAAACATAGGTGCGTCAACACCATGTAAAAATGGGAAGTGGTTAAACACTTCATCGGCGATAGGCCATTCTTCAATAAATTTAAATCTTGAAAAACCGTATGCGGCAAGAAATCCTGAGAAGGTTAATGCATCGGACAAGATGAAAAACCACATCATCATCTTACCATAGCTAGCGTTTAACGGTTTTGCATCACCGCCGCCCCATTTTTGTCCTTCAGTTCCAGTAGTAGCTACTGCTGTTTCCATAGTTAGTTATTAGATATTCAATAAGTCGCAAAAATAAGTCTAAAAATTCTTTTATGCTAGTAAGAAAAACACAAGTAATAATACCCACAAAATATCTACAAAGTGCCAGAATATAGCACCTAGCTCAAATCCTAAATAATTTTGAGAGTTATACTTACCTTTAATTGCATTAAATGTTATCACCATTAAGCTTATTAATCCCGCGACAATATGGACCAAGTGCGCAAAAACAATGATATAAATAAAGCTAGCTGATACACTACTACCGCGACCTGTAAAGTAATGCTTTAGGTTATATAAAGTTTCAAAACCTGCGAATTGCATGTAGACAAAAACAGATCCCAAGACAAAAGTAGTAACCGTTAAAATAACAGCACCCTTATTATTTCCAGCTTTAATACTGCGCTTTGCAAGCCACAATGCTATCGAACTTAAAATTATAATTCCTGTACTGTAGTAAAATTCTTGTGGCAATTCTATTTCAACCCAATCTTTTCTGGGCCTACTTACTAGATAACCTGAGGTAAGACCTGCAAACATCATCACCATACTGGCAATCGCAAAATACATCATTTGCTTTTTGCTTCTTGCTAACTTCACCTCATGAGGTACTTCTGTATAATCAGTCATTAACGTAAAAATTTATCGGCAACATAAATTATCTGGATAAGGGTAATGTAACTCACACTAACCAACATTAATTTACGTGCTACTGTTTTACTTTGTTCTTTAAATAATTTGATGGCATAATATAAAAACCACAAACCTAATATTCCTACCAATATTGCACTGTACCAGGTGATGTACAATTCTCCCGTGATGTTAAACACTGGAATTATAGAAATTAAAACTGTCCATATGGTATATAACACAACTTGTAATGCCGTTCCTTTATCGGCAGCACCTGTAGGTAACATTTTGAAGCCACCAGCTTTATAGTCGTCTTCTAACATCCAACCTATCGCCCAAAAATGAGGAAATTGCCAGAAAAACTGCAGCATAAAAAGAGTACCTGGCTCTATACCAAAATCACCACTAGCCGCTACCCAACCCAGCATATAAGGAATAGCTCCTGGAAAAGCTCCTACAAAAACACACAAGGGTGTAATTGTTTTTAAAGGAGTATAAATAGCCGCATATAATACGATACTTAGAGCACCAAAAAATGCCGTCGGTATATTAATAAGATAAAGTAAAAACACACCTGTAAGTGCCATGGCTATTCCATAAGTCCAGGCAACAGGCACGCTTATCCTACCCGTAGGAAGCGGTCTGTTTTGAGTACGCTTCATGAGAGCATCACGATCGCGCTCAATAATCTGATTAAAAACATTTGAACTACCTACAAGAAAATATCCACCTGCACATAAATAAAATAGCTCTAGAAAATCTGCACTTTCAACAGCAAGAAAATAACCTGCAATAGAAGAAAAAACAACAACCACAGATAGCCTAGGCTTTGTTATTTCAACAAAGTTTTGAATAGCGCTTGGAGATTTTATAACCGTTTCTGTTTGACTCAAATCCTCAATTTAAAAGGTTTGCAAAGATACTTATGAAGTCGTCCTTGAGCAAAGGAATTAACAGATTGTCGCACAATATTTTCCAAGAATAATGCGATAAAATATTCTTCTAAAGTGAGTGTGAATACGCTTTCGCGAAAGCGTACTTAAATATAAACTTTTACTGCTGTCTAGGTGGTGCGCTGGGATAAAAAAGCGGCTCTTTGACAGTAACATTGTTTACAATAATCCATAAATCACCAACTAGAACAGCCATATCACCGTCATCTACTTTACGCACGGCGTTTTTAGGGAAAGGTATTTCATTTACAACCTCTTTTGAAGAATCTGAATGCATCACTACGTCTCCTTTTTGAGTATGGAGTCTCACCCTATACCAGTTAGGTTTATCTGGATGGATGGACACCTTATCAGTCCAAGAACCTTTGAAATATACTTTACTAGGTTTTTCAACGAAGAATGCTTTTTCAAAATCAATTAAATATCCTGATCCAGAACCTGGTGCGCCACCGCTCCATTGCTGTATAGATATTGTGTTTTCATTGTTTTTTGCATTCATAGTTGCTACTCCTTCTTTTGATTTACAATTAACAAGTGTTAATGCAATCACTAAAACCATCCATTTCATTTTTAATCTTTTTACAAACGACTACATAAATCTAGCCAAATTATACTAAAGTGCTTTTAAGATATTTGCTGCCTGTATGAGCTCATCATCCTTTTTAGCAAAACAAAATCTAAGTTTCTTCGTATTATCATTACTCATAAATACCGAAATAGGAATTGAGGCAATTTTGTTTTCAATCGTTAATCTTTTTGCAAAACTTACGTCATGCTCATTAGTTAATGATGAATAATCCAATAACTGAAAATACGATCCTTGAGCAGGCGAGAATTTAAACATACTATCTTTAAGTAAACTTAAAAATAAATCTCTTTTACGTTGATAAAAAGCCCCTAACTCTAAATAATGTTTTGGTGTTTTCAAATACTCAGCAAGGGCAACTTGAATGGGATGATTTACACAAAACACTAGGTATTGATGAACCTTTAAAAATTCTTTCATTAGAACTTTACTCGCGACACAATAACCGGTTTTCCAACCTGTTATGTGATAGGTTTTTCCAAAACTACCAATTATAAAACTACGCTCTTTTAGACCTTCAAAACTTGCGGCACTCATGTGTTTATTATCGTCAAAAACTATATGCTCGTAAACCTCATCACTTATACAAATTAATCCATGGTCTACCACCAATTTTTGCAAGCAAAGCATATCTTCCTTACTCATAACGGTTCCACTAGGATTATGAGGTGTGTTTATTATAATAGCCACCGTTTTATTCGAGATTGTTTGCTTCACAAGATCCCAGTCTATAGTAAAGTTTTGCACATCCATGCTTATAGGTACAGGTATACCACCAGCTAATTGAATGGCTGGTTCATAGCAATCATAGGCTGGTGTAAAGTAGATGACTTCATCTCCAGGATGAACTATCGCTTGTATCGCTGTAAATATAGCTTGGGTAGCTCCTGCAGTAATACAAATTTCATCATCTGGTCGATAGATAGCTCCATAGCAATTGTGAATCAAATTACTTAAGGAAACTCTAATTGACAACAAACCCTGCATGGGTGCATATTGATTGTGGTCATTAGTAATCGCATTTTTGATTAATGATTTTAAGTGATCATCTGTTGAAAAGCTAGGAAAACCTTGTGATAGATTAATTGCACCATGCTCTCGTGCCAGATCACTCATCACAGTAAATATGGTCGTAGAAACATGTGGTAATTTGGAATTGATCATAAGTAAGTAAATAAAAAAACCTCTCTTGTTAAAAATAAGCAAGAGAGGTTTAAGTTCTATTTAAATTGTGTGTTATCCTATAGTTTCAGCCTTAAGATACTCACGATTCATTCGAGCGATATTTTCTAATTTAATACCCTTTGGACATTCTACCATACATGCACCTGTATTGGTACAGTTACCAAATCCTTCAAGATCCATTTGACGTACCATATTTTCAACACGGGTAGTAGCTTCTACCTGACCTTGTGGTAATAAAGCGTATTGAGAAATCTTAGCACTTGTAAATAACATAGCACTTGCATTTTTACAAGCTGCTACACAAGCTCCACAACCTATACAAGTTGCACTATAGAAAGCCTCATCGGCATTTTCTTTCTCAACTGGAATAGCGTTTGCATCTTGCGTGTTACCAGATGTGTTAACCGAGATGTATCCACCAGCTTGCTGTATTCTATCAAAAGCTGAACGATCTACCATTAAATCCTTAATTACCGGAAAGGCTGCTGCTCTCCACGGCTCAATAGTAATGGTATCACCATCTTTGAACTTTCTCATGTGTAATTGACACGTTGTTGTCAATTTTTGAGGACCGTGCGGTTGACCGTTTATCACCATTGAACATGCACCACAAATACCTTCGCGGCAATCATGATCAAATTCTACTGGCTCTTCACCTTTGTTATTAAGATCCTCGTTAAGGATATCCATCATTTCAAGAAACGACATATCACCATCTACACCATCTAACTGGTAGGTAACCATTTTACCCTTGGCATTTGCGTTTTCTTGTCTCCAGATTTTTAAAGTAAGTTTCATACTTTCTATATTTTATAGATTACGCTTTCGCGAAAGCGCAACATTTAAAATTCAATTATTTATAAGATCTCGTTTTCAATTCTACATTTTCAAAAACAAGATTCTCCTTGTGAAGTTTTGCCTCACGTGGGTTTTCATTGTATTCCCAAGCACTTACATAAGTGTAGTTTTCATCGTCACGCAATGCCTCACCTTCTTCTGTTTGATACTCCTCACGGAAGTGACCACCACAACTTTCATTACGGTCTAGAGCATCTTTGGCAAACAGCTCTCCTAACTCTAGGAAGTCAGCTACACGACCAGCTTTTTCAAGCTCCTGGTTTTTAGTGTCGGCACTACCAGGAACACGTACGTTTTGCCAGAAATCTGCTCTTAACTCAGCGATTTCATCCATCGCTTCCTTAAGTTCTTTCTCATTTCTAGACATACCGCATTTATTCCACATAATAAGACCTAGCTTCTTGTGGTAATAATCTACTGAATGTTTACCGGAACCATTCATAAGTTTAGAAATACGATTGCGCACATCCTTTTCTGCCTCGTCAAATTCTGGCGTATCCGTAGAAATTTCACCTGTACGAATTTCATTTGACAGGTAATCACCTATTGTGTATGGTAACACAAAGTAACCATCGGCCAGTCCTTGCATCAAGGCACTTGCTCCTAATCTATTTGCACCATGGTCAGAGAAATTTGCCTCACCTGCTGCAAAACAACCTGGCACTGTTGTTTGTAAATTATAATCTACCCATAATCCACCCATTGTATAGTGTACAGCTGGGAATATTTTCATAGGAACCTCATAAGGATTGTCATCGGTAATATTACGATACATATCAAATAAGTTACCGTACTTTTTCTCGATTACTTTTTTACCTAAAGCAATCATTTCCTCTTCGGTTGCGTTTTTCTTACCACTTGTTAAGGCTTCTATCTTACCATATCGTAAGAATGAAGCTGCAAAATCTAGATAAACAGCATTACCTGTTTTATTTACACCATATCCTGCATCGCATCGCTCTTTTGCTGCACGAGATGCAACATCACGCGGTACAAGGTTACCGAATGCTGGATATCTTCTTTCTAGATAGTAATCTCTTTTCTCCTCTGGTAAATCAACACCTCTTAACCTACCTTCTCTAATAGCTTTTGCATCTTCTAGATCCTTAGGAACCCAAATACGCCCATCGTTACGTAGCGATTCGGACATTAGAGTTAATTTAGACTGGTGTTCACCACTCACTGGTATACAAGTAGGGTGAATTTGTGTAAAACAAGGATTTGCAAAGAAAGCTCCACGACGGTGCGTTCTCCAAGCAGCCATAACATTACTACCCATCGCATTTGTAGAAAGGAAGAATACATTACCATATCCTCCAGAAGCAATTACCACTGCATGAGCTCCATGTCTTTCAATCTCACCTGTAACTAAGTTACGAGCAATAATTCCTCTTGCTTTTCCATCTACTACCACAAGATCTAACATCTCGTGACGGTTGAACGGTTGTACTTTACCTCTATTGATTTGTCTGTTAAGAGCAGAGTAAGCTCCTAATAGCAATTGTTGTCCTGTTTGTCCTGCAGCATAGAATGTTCTAGAAACTAAAACACCACCAAAAGATCTATTGTCCAACAATCCTCCATATTCACGAGCAAAAGGAACACCTTGAGCAACGCACTGGTCAATAATATTTCCAGAAACTTCTGCTAATCGGTGAACATTTGCCTCACGAGATCTGTAATCTCCACCTTTAATGGTATCGTAGAATAGTCGGAAATTTGAATCTCCATCTCCTTGATAGTTCTTGGCTGCATTGATACCACCTTGTGCAGCAATAGAGTGCGCACGACGTGGCGAGTCGTTATAACAAAATGTCTTTACATTATAACCTAGCTCTGCAAGAGTAGCCGCTGCGCTACCACCTGCTAGACCTGTCCCTACAACAATTACGTCAATTAAACGCTTGTTTGCTGGGTTTACCAGATTGATAGTATTCTTGTGTTTCGTCCACTTATCTGCAAGTGGTCCTGATGGTACTTTTGAATCTAATACAGACATAATTAGTTTGTATGATTTAGATGGTGAAACAATGCTATAAAGATAAATCCTGCTGGTATTAGAATACTCCAAACCTTAGTAAATTTCTTTAAGCCTTCTCCTTTATTTACACTCTTTGCTCCCATAGATTGGAAAGAGCTATTGAAACCGTGCCATAAATGCATTGCTAGGAGTACAAAAGCAATAACATATAGAACTACTCTCCAGATAGGAGCAAATTTTTCTACAGTTTCTTCATAATATCTTGTTGGGTCTTCAGGATTCACCTCAACATATTTATAAGCCATTTCATGAACCCAAAAGTCATACATATGTAATCCCATAAATGCTAGAACAACAAGTCCTGTGATGATCATATTACGAGAAACCCAGCTTGCATTAGCATTTCCTGGGCTGCTTTTATATTTTATTGGTCTTGCCTTATTATTTTGAATTTCTAACACAATACCCATAACAAAGTGAATGATAATACCAGCAATTAAAACTGGCTGCAAAACATATTGCACTAATGGATTATAACCCATAAAATGTGACCATTCGTTAAAAGTATCTGGTGCAATTACCGACGTGATATTAATAACAAAATGCTGCGTTAAAAACACTACTAAAAATAGCCCTGATAATGCCATCACCCATTTTCTTGCTAGTGATGATTTTACTAATGCGCTCATGTATAAATTTTTAATTTCACGCAAAGATAACCTCTCAATTGATAGAATTCAATCGTTATAATTGCAAGCCGAGTTAAAAACTCTTATTTGGATTGAATCTTAATTAAGTAAATTAGACTTTACGTTGCATTAAGTAGAAATACTGGCCTTTTCCTTGCAAAAAGTTCGTTAAGATTTTGTTTTTGAAATGGATATAGATAAACGAGAAAAACAATTAGATACCTAAACAATTTATCCTGTTAAATAAAAAATTAATAAGGTTACTGTATTAGTCTATTACCCCAGTTTCTAGCATATAATTCACAATTGCTTCCTTCATAAGTAGAGATTGCTCACCAGCCTTTAATGGTGGCAATTTTTCTTTAAGAAGATAATGCGGCCATTTATCCTCATCAAAATGAGAGAATTCATAATACCCATATGGTTCAAGCAATCTACATATAGCTATATGCATGAGCTGTAATTTTTCATCTTTTTTAAATTTTCTATGTAATTGACCTAACTCTTGAACGCCGATAACAAATAGAATAGCATCTAGATCTAGCTCTTCTCCATCACCGAAACGCTCCTGAAAAAAACTCTCAGTCGTTTTCCATCTCTTTATTAGTAGCTCATCTTTTGTCATGATGCAAAGATAGAAGAAGCTCATCGTATTTATTAGTATGAGAAGTATATAACTATCTTTGAATTTCTTAAGTAACACATTATGAAATTGTATCTTGTACCTACACCTATAGGGAACCTAGAAGACATCACATTTAGAGCTATTAATGTGCTAAATGAAGTTGACTTGATTCTAGCAGAGGATACTCGTACTAGCGGAAAATTACTACAGCACTACAGCATAAATACTCCTATGCAGTCTTATCACATGCATAATGAACATAAAATAAGTGATTCTATAATAGAACGAATTGCTGCAGGGACTAGTATGGCCTTAATAACCGATGCTGGTTCTCCAGGAATAAGCGACCCAGGATACCTGCTTACTCGCAAGGCTATTGAATCAAATATAGAAGTTCAAGCATTACCAGGAGCAACAGCTTTTGTGCCAGCCCTAACCGTATCTGGATTACCTAGTGACAAATTTGTATTTGAAGGTTTTCTTCCCGTTAAAAAAGGGCGACAAAAAAGGTTGTTGTTTTTAAAAGAAGAAACGCGCAGCATTATATTCTATGAATCACCACACAAGCTAGGGAAAACATTAAATGACTTTATGGAACACATGGGAGCTGATCGTAAAATAAGTGTTTCAAGAGAAATTTCTAAAATGTTTGAGGAGCATTTTAGAGGAACAGTACAGGAAGCAATTTCACACTTTCAATCTAAAAAAAACAAAGGAGAGTTCGTTTTAATTTTGGAAGGAATGATATAGGCTAACTTAAACTTTCCAAAAAGCTTGCAATTTTTCTATCATTAGACAATCGCGGTAATTTGTTTTGCCCACCTAATTTACCAATAGTTTTCATGTAGGATTTAAATCCATCCTTAGGAACGGTTGTTATTTTTAACGGTTGTAAAACCTTACCTACTATGAGATCGTCGTAATAACTATTTTGATTACGTAGCGCTTGATCTAAATCTGCACTAAATTTTTTCTTGTCAAAAGACATGTTTTGATCGAATTCTATGAACCATTCGTGGTATGGTAATTCACCATCATTTGGGTTTAACTGAGGTGCAACAGTAAATTCGTTGATTATAACCTCTTGAACATCACAAGCTTCTTTCATTGCCTGTTCAACCTCTTTTCCTATTACGTGCTCACCGCTGGCACTTATATAATGTTTTATTCTACCTGTAACAACTACTCTGTAAGGTTGAACTGAAGTAAACGCAATTGTATCACCAATGTTATAAGCCCATAATCCAGCAGTAGTAGAAATAATCATCACATAATTCACACCTACTTCCACATCTGCAATGGTAAGTCTAGGAGGATTTTTATCATAAAACTGATCTGCAGGAATAAACTCATAAAAGATACCAGCATCTAGCAGCAATAGCATACCTTTTTCATTTCTAGTATCTTGATATGCAAAAAAGCCTTCACTTGCAGGAAAAAGCTCAATACTATCCACCTGCCTGCCTATAAGTTGTTCAAATCTAGCCTTATAAGGTTCAAAATTTACACCACCGTAAATAAACAAATTGAAGTTAGGAAACACTTCACCTACGGGCTTTCCTGTGCGCTGTACGATTCTTTCAAAATACATTTGTACCCAGCTGGGAATACCTGAAATCACACTCATGTCTTCAGGTAAAGTTTCATCGATAATAGCCTCGACTTTAGTTTCCCAATCATCAATACAATTCGTTTCCCAAGAAGGCATTCTATTGCGCTGAAGATATCCAGGCACATAATGCGCTACAATACCGCTCAATCGACCTAGTTGAACACCATTTTTATCCTCCATTTCTGGACTTCCTTGTAGGAATATCATTTTTCCATCCACAAAATGACTATTACCGGTCTCATTTATGTAGCTCAAAATAGCATTGCGTGCTGCTTTTATATGTTCAGGCATGCTCTCTTTGGTAATAGGAATATATTTGGCTCCGCTCGTTGTTCCAGATGTTTTGGCATAGTAAAGAGGTTTACCTGGCCATAAAACATCGCTTTCTCCTTCAACCACTCTATCCACATAAGGCCTTAAATCCTCGTAATCACGTACAGGCACTTGTTTTGTAAATTCTTGATGTGTTTTTATGGATTTAAAATTATGATCGTTTCCAAAATCAGTCGAAGAAGCAGATTCCAATAAATGCTTGAAAACTTTGTTTTGAGCTTCAATTGGATTTTCACTCCACTTACGAGTTTTACGATCGATAAACTTAGCAAATATGCGTGCTGCAAAGGACTTTAACGACATTATTTAAAGCTAATAAAGTTACTTGGATCTAATGGGTAACCATCGCTCCATATTTCAAAGTGTAAATGAGGTCCAGTAGTAAGCTCACCTGTGTTACCTATACTAGCGATAACTTCACCTGATTCTACTCGATCATTTTGTTGTTTGAGAAGTTCACCAGCATGTTTATATACCGTTATTAAACCAAATGCGTGTTCTATAATCACCGTATAACCAGTTTCAACTGTCCACCCAGAAAAAATTACAGTTCCATCTGCAGCAGCTTTTATAGGAGTTCCTACAGACGCTGCGATATCGACAGCATAGTGATCTTCTTCTGGATTGAATGATCCTGTTAGTGATCCTGATACAGGTGTAAACAGAACAAATTCAGTACGCACACTCGCATCGTTCAATATATTGTATCGGTCAACTTTTGCAACCTCATTGCGCAATTCGTTTTCTTGCTCACTAGGTGACAAATCTGGTACAGCTTGTATTGTTGTGGTAGAATCTTCTGCAGTGGTACTTTCATATTCTTCAAAAGTTAAGTCACCTAGAAGAATTTTTTTTATTCGGTTATATTGTTCGTCTTTAGTCGCCAGCACTTGTCTTAATGAATCAGTTTCCTTTGTCAATTGAACTGCCGTACTTTTAGTTTTGGCATTAGAATAACCTGGAATATACTCTCTTAAAGGCGTAAAAGCGATGAGTAAGGTGGTTAAAACAATAAGCAATAATGCACTTATGGCAGTGATAAAGAATACGTTTAACCTATTCAGCTTTAAAGAAAAACGTTCTTCAAAGGTGTCATCATTGAGCACTACCATACGATAGTGACTGGTCCATCTACTCTTTTTTCTAGAGAATTCGTTCCCTTTTTTCTTTTTCTTTTTGCCATTTTATTCTTCTAGTACAAATATAGGATAATCAAAAAAGCTCCCTATACTAGCACCTCATTAAATAACGTTTAATAACTATATTTACCCAAAGCTATTGCCTCATGAACTTAAAAAACTTCTTACTCTTATTTCTCTTTGTTACTGGCTTAACTTCCTGCTCCACTGACTTTAAACGTGTAGAAGTTAAAACTTCAAGTTTAGAAGGATATATTGAAGGTGGAAATGGTCTAGGTTTATATGGTAAAGCCTCTTTAAAACTGACGGGTGATTCGTTAGTGATGAAGGACTGGCCTATGTCTAGATTAGTAGATAACCTTAATGTTATTATAGACAGCTCCCTTACTGATCAAACAAGCTTTAACGAGGTGTATACGATTAAAATTGCTAACAAGTCACAGCTCGAACAACGCGAGTTTATTGATTCCTTGCTTGTCCAATTGAATGATCTCAATCTTATTAAATAATTAAGGTTGATAAATACGCTTTCGCGAAAGCGTAAAAATCACTACATTGATTACCCAAAATTTAAAAGCTACCACCATGAGTATTTTTGATAAAATAAAAGAGAAATTAAGCCACGAATTTATTGACATTGTTGAGTGGCTGGATTATACCGACGATACCATTGCACACCGTTTTGAACGCTATCAAAACGAAATAAAAAACGGCGCCAAACTAATCGTACGTGAAGGACAAGCTGCGGTTTTTGTGAATGAAGGACAACTTGCAGATGTTTTTACACCAGGAACGTACGATCTGACTACTCAAAACCTACCTATTCTTTCTACCTTAAAGGGATGGAAGTACGGTTTTAATTCGCCCTTTAAAGCAGAAGTCTATTTTGTAAACACACACCTGTTTACTGATGAAAAATGGGGAACTAAAAACCCAATTACCTTAAGCGACGATAGATTTGGATTAGTCGAAATAAGAGCCTTTGGTACTTATGCATTTAAAATTAATGATCCAGGTAAGTTTATCATTGACATTGTAGGGACTGATAACAATTTTACCAACTTTGAGATTAATGAACACTTAAAAAGTCTGATCGCCACACGTTTTACTGACACTGTAGGAGAAGCTAATTTACCTATTGAACTATACGCTGCAAATACATCAGAACTTTCTGAAACCTGCAAGGAAGTAATGCAACCAGAATTTTTGGGCGTAGGTATTTCACTAGAGCGTTTTTACATTGAAAATGTATCGATGCCAGAAGATCTTAAAAAAGAGATTTTTGAGTACAGTCGTATTGATAAGTTAGACCTAGACAAGCTTACAAAATTCAAAACGGCCAAGGCAATCGAAGCGGCAGCAGCAAATGAAGGAGGAACTGCTGGTGCCGGAATGGGAATGGGAATGGGATTTGTTCTAGCCCAACAAATGGGCGGCATGATGAATCCAACAGCTGGAACAGCAGCCGCACCTCAAACTCAATCAGCGCCTGTGGCGCCACCACCATTACCGCAGGCTGTTCAATATTTTTATGCACTCAACGGCGCACAAGCCGGACCTGTGCCTTTTGAACAATTAAGAGCTTTATTTGCAGGAAGAACCGTGAACAAAGAAACCTTAATATGGCGCGCAGGATTAGACGGTTGGAAAGCTCTTAAGGACATTGATGAATTAAAAGTCTTTTTAGGAGGAACTACACCACCGCCATTACCTAATTCTTAATAAACAGCTCGTGAGCGAGTCGATAAAAAGCGTTTCAAAACGTAAAAAGTCCTGCGTCAATTGTGGCGCAGAACTTACTTATGAACCTGGTACAGACCTAATAACTTGTGATTATTGTGGTCATAAAGAACAAATTGAACATAAGGAGCAACCTTTTCAAGAAATAGAATTACTTCCTTATCTAGAACAGTTAGGATCACAATCGCATTCCACAGAATTAAGTTTGTTGGATTGTAAAAGTTGTGGTGCTACCCAGCATGTTGAAGAATCCTACAAAACTTTGCAATGTGTTTACTGTGCATCGCCGTTGCAAATTGATGAACTATATCGTGAGGAATGGATACAACCAGGCGCTCTTATTCCGTTTCAAATTAATCAAGGTAAAGCTCATTTAATATTTAAAAACTGGGTTAATAAACTTTGGTGGGCTCCTAATAACTTAAAAAAGGCTTCATTAAGTCCTGAAAACACCAAAGGTCTTTACTTACCCTATTGGACATTTGATGCTCAATTACAAGCAGGTTATACTGGAATGCGAGGTGATTACTATTATGTAACAAAAACAGTAGGTAGTGGCGAAAACAAAAGACAGGTTAGAGAAAGAAGAACAGACTGGAGTCCTGCTGCTGGTAATGTCGCTGGATTTATCGATGACACTTTAGTTAAGGCTACTAAAAAACAGCAGTCCCAAATTCCCGAGCAAGTTGCTAGGTGGGATTTAAAACAGCTTACTAATTTTGACTCGCGCTTTCTAGCTGGTTATGTGACAGAGAAATACACCATTTCATTAAAGGAAGGACACATTGTATCTAACAGGCGTGCTGAGGAGATTTGTAGAAATTGGATACGTCGTGATATAGGTGGAGATACTCAAAAAATAAGTAGTGTCAACATGTCTTTAGATGATGAAACCTTTAAGCACATATTATTACCTGTATACATAAGTAGTTATTATTACAACAGTAAACAATATCACTTCTACGTAAATGGGCAAACTGGTAAAATACACGGCTCCAGGCCCTACTCATTCTGGAAAATATTTTTTGCGGTAGTTTGTGCACTTATTGTTCTTACAGTCATTATTGTAGTGTCGAGCCAGGTTCAATAACCTTATTTATTTAAAATCTTAACCTGTTTTTCAGGTTCCTCGAGTAAAAGTGCATTGTAATCTAAGGTCCAACCGATAGTTTGTGCAAGGGTTTCCATCATTTGAATCGCTTGTAAGGCTTCTTGTTGAGCTTGCTCTAAAAGGCCACTTTCTGGTATTTTGTCAATGATATGTTGCTTTGCGTTTCTTGAAATTTCAGTAAGATCAGAACTTGAAAAATAGTTTGCCCAACCTTCTTTTTTGTCATAGTAATTAAGATCTGTTTCAATACTCATTACTTGTGGCTGTGGAAAATTAGTAAGAGTAATCGTTTTACGTTTAGGATCACTATGCATTTTGATTTTAGTTAAATCATAGCCTATATGTGCTTTGGCATTTACCAGGACAATAGCCTTCTTTTTACCTAGTAATAGGGTCATGAGTTTTTCCTTTACATTTTCGTAGTGATATATCTCGGCAAAATCTCCTTCAACAGTAATGAATTTACATACCGTGCGTATTTTTTCCATGAGCACCACGCTTTGTTCCTTAGTATTATTTTTTGAATGGTTGCCCTTAACTAAGAATTTGAAAATAAAAAAAGATATTACTGCTCCTGCTGCTAGCCCTATAAATAAGTACTCCATACCACAAACTTAAGATTTTATCTTATACAAAATAGGTCTAGAAGGAGCTGCGTCATTCTCTATAGGTGCTATTTGCAAATCCAATAAATAATTTCCATCACTCACCTCATCGGGTACATAAATAAATTCTGTAATCGTAGCATCCATTCGGTATTCGCCTTGATAATTAAAGAAAGCTTTGTGGGCTAGTAATGCTCCTTCGTCCTTTTCTTTATCTACGCTGGGCAAATCAATAAGCAGGTGTTTTATTCCGCTTTCGCGAAAGCGTACTGCTACTTCTTCCAGTAAATAAGGTGGATTGGTATGAGAATAGTTCCTAGTCTTTTTATCACCTGAATTAGGAAGAGTTCTTATCACAATTGCCTCTACATCGTCAGCAATATGGGTAAACTTTTCTAAGGTAATTACCAAATCATCCTCAAACTCTTCTGGTTGAACACTAATAACCTGTGCTTTAAAAAAGGTTCTATTTAATGCTTGATTCACGCTGTAAACTTGCTTTGTAATATGTCCTACACATTCAGTATGAGTTACATGAGAGTGAGGATTAAACGAAACATCATTAAAATTTGTACTGCCACCCAATTCTACTTTTCCTACGTAACCATCAACCTCAACATGCTTAATAGTAGGTTGATCGATATACCAGGCACCTACACCAGATTGATGTTGTACAGGAATACTTATATCAATGGGTTTGTCTAGGTCTATCTTATAATTTTTGGATTCTATATGAATGGTAGCGGTCATAGTTGTATTGTTTTGATTGCATGCAATCAATGATAAAATTAAAAGTAATAACAGAGCTATTCTCATTTTTGAGGCACATTGAATTCTATTTCAAAGAAATTAAGATATTCCTTTAAAGGCATTAAATTCATGACAGCACGGCGTTGGTCCACAGTTTCAGGGTCTCTTAAATCGTAAAGCACGTATTCACCACTTTCATCAACGGTAACTTGGGATCCATAAAGTTGTGGTTTGCCAGCATCCATAAGCATGCGGTCCTGCATAAGAGCGATGTCTTGCCTATCTAAATCACCTTTTTTTGAAGCTTCTAACAACATGGGAAAGTATTTTTTGCGCTTATCGGCGCTGGCGTGTTGTATTACTAACCAAACAGCGCTAGGCCCCATTTCTCCCGAATTTTCTATGGTAGGCATACCGCATTTATCTATCACCGCTTCTATAGCTACAAGATTGAGTGAATCAACTTTTGGTAAAATCGATTGCGAACTTCTATTTTCTTGGTCTCGTCGATAAATACGTTCTAATAACATATCCAATTTGTTACAATCAATTTGAGAATTATCTTTAATAACTGGTCGGTCACTCAACCACTTAAGAGCATTTTCTCTGGATTGTAATTGTACCATGACCAGCTCATTTTGTTCATTGACTAGCCATTTTGCATACATTAAATCTTCATTGCGACTTTCCTTTTCTTCATTGGAAAGTACATTGTTATTTTCATCTAAGTAAACAACATCATCCCTAACGATAAGAGTATTACTACTTGCTTGTTGTAACATTTCTTCATATGAAATTTCATCGAGTGTAGAGATATCTGCAATTGATGGTGACTTTTTACAACTTACGATCAATAAAATTCCTATTAACAACCTGACCTTCATAGTTATTCTTTATAATCTCCTAAATTAAGCATAAACAATTCGCTAGCAATTCCATCGCTTAAAAACTTTCCTTTGCGAGTTACCAGCAAGGTATCACCATCTAAATAGAGTAAATGGTCCTTGAGGTATTCTTGAGCTTGTTTAAGAAGATATGTCTTAAACTCAATACCATATTCAGTTTCAATTTTCTCTAAAGACACACCATAAATGGTTCGCAAACCTGTCATTATGTACTCATTGTATCTATCTACTTTGGTAAGCTTTTCAATTTCCATTGGTGAATTACCGTTTTCAATAGCCTTCATAAATTTTAGGTTATTGTTGATGTTCCATCCACGTTTTTCACCATCAAAACTATGAGCACTAGGACCTATTCCCAGATAAGGTTTACCTGTCCAATAAGCAGTATTATTTCTTGAAAAAAAGCCTGGCTTTCCAAAATTAGAAAACTCGTAATTTTTATAACCATGTAGCTGCATTGCATCAATCAGAATATTAAAATGCTCATGGGCCTTTTCATCATCGACTTGCGGGATTAAGCCTTTCTCGATAAATGATTTTAGAGCTGTATTATCCTCTACCGTTAGTGCATAACTGGAAATATGAGGTATTTTGAGCTTGATCGCTCTATAGATATTATCGCGCCATTCTTCATTAGTTAAACCTGGAATACCATATATTAAATCGATGGACAAATTTTCAAAATATTGCTGCGCTTTTAAAATACACTCTTCTGCCTGTTGTGAATTGTGTGCCCGATTCATGAGCTTGAGATCTTTTTCATGAAAACTTTGAACACCTATACTTAACCTATTTATAAGAGATTTCTCTAATTGTTTAATGGTTAAATCATCAAGATCATCAGGATTTGCCTCGAGTGTGATTTCAGGATTAGAACTTACATTAAAATTTTGATAGACGGTATCAATAATCTTGTTTATTTCTTCGGTTTGTAAAACACTAGGTGTGCCACCTCCAAAATAAATAGTTTCTACAACGGCATTGTCATCAAGATAAACTGAGGAATTATTAATATCAGTATTTGAAATATTAGATTCGATATTAGGCCGATTCGCGCGAAAACGTAATTCATCACATAATGCCTGAATCATTCTAGTCTTGTATTTAGTACTAGTTACAAAATGAAAATCACAGTAGTGACAGGCTTGTTTACAAAACGGTATGTGTATATATATCCCACTCACAGAGGTAAAGGTAAGTCCAAAAGGTAAAGGGAATTCCTCAAAAAGCTGTAAAATTGTACCCTAATCTCGTGTTTTATGTTAAAGTCTAAATTTTAACATGTTAAACACAATAAAACCAGTAGTTTAGGCATTGTTATTGTTCCCTATATTAACATGAATATTTATATGATAAAACCACTTTTCTTTTTACTGTTTTTACTAGGCTCACTTACCGCACATGCAAAGCCACCATTAGTAAATGTAGAAGATATTCACCAAGATGTTGAATTCTATCAAAACGCAGAATTACAGTTAAAGTTACAAGAACAATTAAACGCTAATCCCAATTGGAAAAACTTAATTGATAAAAAATTGCTCACCATAAGTCTTGTTGATTTAAGCGACGACGAAATAAGATACGCTGGAATTAATGACGATCACATGATGTATGCTGCGAGCATGCCTAAAATTGCCGTACTGTATGCGGCAATGGATGCTATCGAGAACGGTGAATTAGCTTATACAGAACTTGTAAAGCAAGACATGTGGCTTATGATTTCTAAATCCAATAATGCTGCATCTACTAGAATGATTGATCGTGTTGGTTTTCAAAAAATTGAAGATGTAATGTGTAACCCTGAAAATCCATTTTATGACAAATTTCATGATGGTGGTTTGTGGGTAGGTAAGCGATACGCTGCTCAAGGTAAACGTAATCCAGATCCAATTAAGGGTTTAAGTCATGCCGCAACCACTTCTTCAGTGGCCAAAATGTATTTCCAATTAGCTACTGGGCAATTGATAAATACAGATCGTAGTAATCAAATGCTTGGATTTTTAAAAGATCCTAGCTTACATCACAAATTTGTAAATACACTTGATCAGATTGCTCCAACTGCCGATGTTTATCGTAAAAGCGGATCATGGCGCAACTGGCACTGCGACAGCGCATTAGTTTGGGACGAAACCAGAGGTAAATATTATATTATGGTAGCCATGGTTCAATCTCCTAATGGAGAAAAGATTATAAGAAATTTAGTACGACCTTTAGAGAATGCTCTAGAAAAATCACCTAATTTGCCTATAAACCCAAGCAAAGGTGCTACCATTGAGCCAGCTCTTAACCAGAGCATTTGATATTAAAAAAAATGAGTTATCCATAGCGATATGGATGCAGCTCTATTTGTTTTTACTTATATGTGCATTACTAGTAGTTAAACCTACTGTTAATGCACTTTTTTTATCTGTTGCAGGTAGAGATAATTTGTCAATAGCCTTTGTTATTACAGCGCTTGTAGCAGTAATTGTTTCTTACACTTACAATAGACTTCTTGTCACATTACCCTTACATGAAATCACTAAGAATTCTTTATGGTTCTTTGGGGCTGTTTTTGTCTTAATTGGCGCAGTAGTAGTTTTTGACTTTGAAAACATCTTTTTATCCTATGTTTTCTACATATTTATAGGCATTTATGCCATTCTAGCTACTTCTCAATTTTGGGTAACCGCCAATATTGTGTTCAATGTTTCCCAAGCAAAACGCTTATTCGGTTTTGTAGGAGCTGGTGGAATTGCAGGTGGAATTGCAGGTGGTTATCTTACTTCAATTACCGCACCCTATATAAACAATGGTTTTTTAATTGCTACAGCTGGATTTATGATACTAGCCTGTGTCTTTATTTATAAAAAAGTTAGATCGCTGCGCATTGTAAACTTGAAAAACATAAAGCTTCAAAAACAAGAACGAGTTTCAAAAAAGAAATCGCTTTCATTAATCATAAAAAACTCTCATCTAAGTTATTTAGCTGGAGTAATTGGACTAGGTGTTGTGGTAGCAAAATTAGTAGACTATCAATTTAGTTACTTATCTAGTGTTAGTATACCAGAGCCTGATGACCTTGCTTCTTTTTTTGGATTTTGGTTCAGTACATTCAATATAATTTCATTGCTTATACAACTTTTCTTAACCAAAAAATTTCTTGAAAACCTCAACATAAGTTCTAATCTATTGGTACTACCTACAATGATTGTCATTTGTACCAGTTTACTTTTCATATTCCCAGAATTATGGGTAGTAGTTTTGCTCAAAGGATTTGATGGCAGCCTGAAGCAATCGTTATACAAGAGTAGTGTTGAGTTGCTTGCACTTCCCGTACCCAGTGAAATTAAAAACAAAACGAAAACATTTATCGATGTTGTTGTAGATAGTACTGCAACAGGAATAGCTGGATTATTAATTATTCTGATAATTAAAGGACTTGAACTACCTACTTATACCATTAATTTTATAATTGTTATCGCTACCCTATTCTGGATGTATATGATACTTAAGGTTCGCAGTACCTATCTAAGCACGTTCAAATCAAGCATTTCGAATAAAACCGGACTGTTCGATAAACGAAGTAATCTAAAGGTGATTCGAGAAAACATTAAGGTAATTATCGACAACGGAAATAAGTTGGATATTATTGAGATATTAAAAAAAGTGCCTCAAGTTGCACATCATTCTCTTAAAGATCCTTTATTAAAACTACTAGATCACGAAAATGATCAAGTGAAAATAGCTGCCATTTCACAGCTTAATCATGTTTTTAAAGAGCCTGTTTACCGTGTTCATAATTTTATTTACTCTAAAAATAGCGAACTCGTCTTTGCCGCTTTACAATACCTAATTACACAAGATCATATAGCTCCTCAATTTTTTGAAAATTATCTGGATGATGATGATGATCACATAGCCAGTACAGCACTACTAGCACTTGCCCAATACGCAAGTCGAGATTCACACCTTGGTGAAAAATACAATTTGCATTTGAGGATTAAATTGTTTCTTGATGAAATAGACGAAAACATTAAAGAAGTTGACCTAAAAGAAAAAAGCAGACTGATTGAAGCCATAGGATATGCAAAGTATACTAACTATCAAACCATTATCAAGACCAACTTGAGCAACAGAAACGAAGTGATAAAAACGTCTTGTATAAAGTCTGCAGGTCATACTAAGGATAGGTACTTTTTACAAGATTTGTTTTCTTTACTGGAACAACCTAGATACCGAAAAGTTGCTTCGGAAGCATTAGTTGAATACGGGAATTCATTACTTCATTTTCTAAAAGTAAAACACAGCCGAGGTACATTGACCAAATCTTTACTTTTAGAATTACCCATGTTATTAGGAGCTATTAATACTAAGAAATCATACAAGTTTTTAATTCAAATAGCATCAGACTACACTATTTCATCTAATTATAAGTGTTATGATAAGCTTTTTAATTTAAGACAAAATAAAAAGTTCCCGCGTTTAACCGGAAGAACAGCTCAAAACTTAATAAAGAAGGAGAGTAAACGCTATTATAAATTAATACGTATGTTTTATTCTTTAAAAGTAATGTCAAACTCGGATGATGATATTACTCATCTACCCGTAGTAAATCAAATTAAAGAATTGACGATTGAAATCGAACAACTAATTGATCTACAATTAAAAGTATTATTTAATATACTCGCACTTAGATATTCTCCCGACAATATATGGATAGCTTACAACGGACTATTAAGCAAACAAACCAATTCACAAATAGAGGCTAAAGAATATTTGAATGAGGTTTTACATAGAAAGTTGAGCACACAAGTAATTAATGCCACAAACTCTTATTTAAAATTACAGGAGAGGCATTTTGACTATACTAATGAGATACAACTCTATCCTGATAAAACGCTAATTAAAAAATCAATATTGCTAGATGAGGAACTACTAGAAAACAAACTAGTTAAATTACTGCACGTAATGCCTTTATCTCAACGAAAGAGAATCGTACTTTACTTAGAAAACAGCGAAAAAGAAGGAGTAATAACTTTTTTAAAGCGATTAAATATTAACCCTAAGGAAAAGACAGCTTAATCTTCTCCTACATCAGGATTTTCTTCTTGTATAGTGGTCGTGTTATTTTGAGTATTCCTTTTATGTATAGCTTGATCAATTTTACTTGCCAAATACATGTGTGCACCTGCACTATTCTTACTAAGTACATTACTCATTAAACAGACAATATAATTGGTGCCATCAGGATGTTCAACTATTATTACACTATTCATGTAATTGTACCTATTCCCTCTATATTTACCACAAGGTGTGTCCTTAGATTTATCGCAGCTGTATAAACTTCCTGATTTAAAATAGACCGCAGCATTATTTAAGCGTGGACTGTAAGCATATCGTATTCTTCTATCTGTCATATACAACAACCGTTTGATTTCTAAACTAGACTCTTCGTCTATCACACACCCTTGTTCCAATTGCAACAAATACTTCATCAAACCTTTGGGAGTTCCAATGCTTCCTCCTTTACTACTTACGTATCTGTCTGGACCATTAGTAAAAAAACTACCTAATCTCCATTCGTCATGACCGATACCTAAATCTCTTAAAGGTTGATTTACTAATTGAATGGCTCTATCTGTTAATAATCTACGATCTGCAGTCTCAAAATATTCATCTGCCTGCTCTTGGGTTAAATTAAAATACTCGTCGCCAAAAATGTTCATAAGCAAGGCTTCTCGCCAAACAATGCTAGCTGCACCGTTATTACTAACACTTAACATATGGTCTAGCCATTCATATAAGGAAAATTCATCCTCATATACTACTGTTCTTTTGACATATTTGTCCTTTTCTATGTCAACGACTGGAATAGTGTGATGATCATACAAACCCCAATTACCAGACTTCACTCTTTTATTTCTTAATAATCGTTGTCTTACATGCCAATCTTCAGGACACAATTGTCTTAATTCATTGAAAAAAGCGGTTGCTACAGCTATTTTACCAACACTTCCAGGTTGAAAACCTCGATTTTCATTCATCTCTGCATATCGAGTTTTTTCTGGATTAGTAATATCCATTACTGTAATCCCGTAACCTTGTTTACTAGGGAACAAACTCATCATTTCCTTTTGAAACTCCTTATCAACAACCATCAAACTATCGGTTGATACAGTTTCCTCACAGAGCCACAAATTGACCTCATCATGCTTTTTAAAACTACCTTTCTTTAAATAATACTCAGTAATGGTACTATCTAAAGTTTTTTCTAATCGTTTAAGTCTTTTGATTCCAGTAATATTATACCCATCAATAGGATAAAAAGCAATACAAAATAGAGCTATTAATAGTATTGAAAGTGTTTTTATAATTTTCATTACGCATGAATCTCTTTAGAAGTTAACAACTCGATTTCCGTATTAATCATTTCATCCATTTTCTGTAAATATGGATGAGAAAGCGCGTTTTGATTTTCGACAAATGGTCTTATTTGAAATAAGAACAGTTTACCGTCCTTGAACCCAAGCTCTATATCCCAGGCTCCTTTATAAGTGCCATTTTTAGATTCTGGCATGGTAGCATGTGCATCTTGTGCAAATTGTAGTATTTTCTTTAAATCCATTTCATTCAATATGGAATGATTAAAATCAACATGTTCCATATAAGATCCTCCAGTAACAGGCAGTCGACGACGCTTATTTTCTCTTGCTGGCGCAATCAATTCGGTGGTTCCGTTTTGATGGATCAAATAGGTTTCTGCACTTTGTCCATCTACGGCGCCGCCTGCTCCACGACTCATTGCTACCGTAACCTTTTCGGCATGATTGTTTAAAAAGTCTTTGGTGATTAGTACACCACTATAATCCACATCTACAGTAGGAATAATTAATATGGACGGATACACACTTTCTGGGTTGGATAAATAGGCTTGTCTCCATTTAAACGAGCGCTCTGTATACGGACTTGCCCAAACATCGCGTATTCCTTGAAGAATCTTTTCTCTATCCACTACATTAAATACTGTAAGATTTAAGCCAGCTCCTGTAAACTCCTCGAGATCTTCCATGTTAGTATCACTGCGTAAAAACACAGGAACATTTCCTAATTTACTTCCTAAAGTACTTTTAAACTGCTTTTCTAACTCCTCAATTAAACTAGGTTTTAAAGGCATTGTTTTAATGGATGACCGCAGGATCTCTAGTTGATCCAGTTGGTACTGTTCCACCTCGGTAGGTGTTGAACCATTTTGTTTTAGTTGTTTCGCTTTCGCGAAAGCGTTATTCAAAAAATCCCAATAAGTACCTTCATAATCTGGCATGGATTGTAGCATGTGATCTTTAAAAACACCAAAAGGAAGAACTATTCCATTAACCACTTTTTCTGGAAACAATTGTTTGAGTTGACCAAGGTTTGCCGCTTTGGGTCCGCACAATATCCCACTATCTTTACTAGTTACTGTAGCCATATCAACTGGTGAAGTAATTTCTAGTTTCAAACGATTTTCATCAATTCGAATTTCTTTTTTATCCTTGGATTTTGAGGCTGTAAATAAATCCTGCTCCTCATTACTTAATTGATCTTTGTCAAACAAATGAACTATTCCATTAGGACTTACAGCATAGAAAACCAATTTACCATCTAGTTTTTTTAAGTCACTTAGATTTTCAGTGCTTATGACAGCATTAGGAATACCCAAATTACGGGCGAGCAATTGTACATGTGATACTAGATTACCTTCTGATACGGTGGCTATTCCTGCTACCGGTTTTAAATCACTAGGCGGTGTTTCAAAAACATATATATCTGAAGAGTTTACGGATAATCCATGTGCATCACCACTTACCACATGCAAAGTTCCAATGGCATAACCTGGGTTCAATCCTTTTATGGTACTTGTATTATCAACAACTGGAACATTGTTTTCCATTCCTATTTGTCTAGACACCAATCCTGAGAAATCTCCAATTGCATCTCCCAAGGGCAAGAGTAAGCTGCTCCTTATCTTATCATCGTAAAATCCAAGGGCTAACGGTTCAAAACTCGCATATTGCTCTACGGTATCACCGTAAATACTTTTAACCATTCCACTACCCCATGCTAGTTGTTGTCTAGCTTTTTGAATAAATTGAAGTAGAATTTTTGCTTTAACAGTGGCATCAGTATGAATGTGCAAATCATTTTCTACTAAGTCCCATTCCCATTGTTCAATGTAACCTGCTGATGCTAGTGCCTCACTTAATGCATAAATTTTATCAATGTGTTCTCTGATTGTGTTAGGATTCCATTGTGAGGCTTGTTGAAATATTAATTCTTCTAACCTTAAACTTAATTCCAATGCACTAGTTCTACGAGTACCGCGTCTATCTTCTTTAAGATTTACACGAATATCACACATTAATCCCGAGGCGGCTGGTATTATAATAGACGGATCGGTCTCGTTTTTATACGTACTACTAAACCATGACACCTGGTTATATATAAAAGAGTTTTTATCCCAGTCCGAAACCATTTTTTCTAGTTCACTAATGCTTACCGGCTTAAAGAATTCATGCATCTTATCAATTAATAACTCAAATTTTTCAAGGTCTTCTTTCTTGATTTTTTTTCGTGCTCCTTTAACCAATTTTCTACTGCTTGGGTATCTTCTTTTTCTGGATTACCGTGGATTTTTATTCGTAATTCCATGAACGCAGGATTACGCTCGGCAAGTATCTTGCTTAAACTACGTATTTCTTGTGACAAATTGGTGTCACCATCATGAGGTAAGTCTCTTAAACTTTCTCTGACTAGAAAAAAGTCTCGATCTACAATTTCATTGCTTGACAGGACTGTATAATAGAATTTTCTTCCCCATTCTTCCTCATCCTCAACTTGTTTTGCACCACGGTAAAATTGTGATTTCTCTTGTATCCAACCATTATCTGAATTTTCCAGAAACTTTTGAAGTTGATACTGTTTTAATCTACTGTGGTTATTGTTGCCATCCCAAAATTTCCAGATCTCATTGGATGCCAGAATTTCTCCAAAATAGATATGATTACGCTGTGCTAGCTCAATTACCTGTGGTTTGTAGCTAGCGTGTTGAATTCCTTCTAGATCTCCAGGACAAGGATCTTTGGAGTCTCTAATGGTGCCATCTTCACAAAACCAATTTATTGATTTATAAGGACCTCGATCAAGGCCTTTATAAGTTTCAATCATTTCTTTTATTTGAGAATCGGTGAATTTTTGGGCGGTTCCCAAAATAGGAACGAGAAGTGTTATAAAGAGTAGCTTTCTAAGCATAAGTTGGTATTTACTACGAAAATAGCCAGCTTAAGAGTTAAAAAAATTTAAAGTTAGAAAGGTTTAACAAGACACCAGTAATTCTACTTTAACTATAAACAATAACAAATTCATAAAGGCTATCCTTAATTTATTAAATCCAAAAACCTCAAAGAGATTGATCTTTGAGGTTTTTGTGATAAGATAATTGGGTTATGATAAATCAAAAATACATGTAACTCATTTCTATTTAATTGACTTAAACCACAAATGGTTATATGTCAAATCTCATTCTAAAGTATACGTATCTAGGTAAAACAAAAGTTGCGTTGGTACTTGTTGCAATTTGACCAAATGAATTACGAATATTAGCCTCGGTATCTAATAAGTTCGTTGCGATTAACTCGTACCTCCATCTGGAGTCTGGTTTTTGATAACGGATACTAGCATCAAAAAATTCAAAGTTATTTTCTACATCACCAGTTGCAGTGAAAATGTTGTAATCATATCCTGCCTTGAACAACCAGCTCTTACCCAGTTGATAATCTAAATCTAAGTTTATACTGTTTGTTGTTGCATCATTTTCAAAGTTACCATTCTCACTATTGTTAAGATTAAGGGCGTATTGTAAACTGAAATTAATTCCCTTTTGGAAATTTGATCGAGCTCTGAAACTATAGTTTTGATTGAAGTTTGTAGCTGTTTGAGTAATATTATTGATAATGTTGTTATTCTCTGACCAACTTACATTTGCTGTCACAGTAGCTTGAATCTTCTTTATTTCACGCCCAAAAGAACCTGTTGCACTTAAAGATTCATTAGGCAATAATGCATTTATAGGACGAGAAACTTGATTGATACCGTCCAAAGCCACTTCATTTTGAATAGCATCAGTTAATCGGGTGTAGGTAACATTACCAAATATGGTAGTGTAATTAAACATGTTGAAGTTACGGTAGCTTAATCTTACTCGATCATTCAAAGCTCCTTCTATCTGATTGTTACCGCTTTGTAGGGAACTATATCCTCTAAATAAAATTCCATTGGCATAACTATTTACATCATTAAAAGTTACATTTTGATCGTAGTTAAGTGTCAAAGTTTCTGAACTTCTAAAATCATAACGTACTTCTACATCCGGTACAACACGTTCCGTTTCGATAGTATTAGTAACTCCATTCTGTCTGTCCTTTGTTTGAAATGAATGCGCGGTTAATCCAGGTGTTATAGTGAACTTACCTAAAATAGCTTTATAATGAACAGCTCCATAAACGTCTAAGAAATCAAAGTTCACATCATCATTGCGTAAATCTGAATCTTGTAATTCGTTACGTGTTCCGTCTGCTTGAATCTCAAATATATCTGAATCAAAGTTTTGAGACACATAACTTGTTCCTGCGGTAAAGTTTAAATTACTTTTTTTATTCAATACGTAGTAATAATCCAGCTTTGCATCCAACTTATTTGTGTTAACAAATTGTTCTTGATTGATATTATAAATATCCTGCTCACCTATACCTAGTCTACCGTTAAAAGGTTCCGTATTTGTGGTTGGGTCAAAAGGATCTATATCTAAAACTGCATTGTAAAAAGGATCCTCGTACTGATTCAAAAACTGACTTTCAAACGCAAAAATGTTTTTCTCGTTTGCGGTATAGTACATATTTAAAGACTGGTTAAACGTAATAGGCTGTTGTTCATCACGAGTATCTATACTACGATCTGCTTCACGATCAATAGAACTTAAATCACTTACACCTTGCTGGTCTGCATAATTGAATCTTCCATCATAACTTAGAGTAAACGCATCAGTAGGGTTATACTCTGCTCCCAATTTAAATAAAGCGGCAACTGTTTCATCTACACCTCTATTATCCGTTTCTTCAGTATTAGAATTATCCACAAAGGTTCTCCTGCTCGTGCTGCGCGTATCGATTGTGTTTTTAGAAACTATGGCAAATGAACTTATATCCAACTTATTATTAACCGACCATGATGTGTTAAGTGCACCAAACTGGCTCTCTATATTAAGCGCTCGATTACCCTGAAATACGTTTAAAGGGTTTTGAGCTTGAACGTTTATACTAGAATTATTCTGTCTTGTATCGCGACGACTAAAACCTATGAATCTAAAGTAATCTCGACCAGTGAAAGCAGGTGTTCCTAAATCATTAAAGTCAGTTAAAATATTCATTGAGAAATCTTCACTGTAATAAAAGGCTTTAGGCTGGATGATATACCTAGCTTTGTCACCACCATAACCAGCTCCTACAGTAGCTTCTCCAAACCAAAATTTCTTTTTCCCTTCTTTCAACTTCAAATTAATCACTACTCTATCTTGATCGTTTCCTAGACCCTTTAATTGGCTGCGATTATTATAATTTCTAAGAACCTGTACTTTATCAATTGCATCTGCTGGGATGTTTTTTGTAGCCAGACGACTATCACCTTCAAAGAAATCTTTACCTTCTACCATGACTTTTTCAACCTGTTTACCTTCTACAAGAATGTCTCCATCCTCATTTACTTCAACTCCTGGTAATTTGTTAAGGGTATCTTCTAGTTTATCCTCAGTTCCATTGGTAAAACTATCGGCATTGTAAACGATGGTATCACCTTTTATGGAAACCGGCATCTCATAGACAATGTTAATTGCGTCAAGTTCATCGGCGCCATTTAACATGATATAATTTTTAACTAGATCTGTCTGGATGTTTTTGACTGTATCTTCAATAGTTTTCAATCCTAAAAAAGAAACCTTGAGTATGTATGTACTGTCTTTTTTAAGATTTAAAAGTTGGTATTTACCTTGATCATTTGTGATACCAAAGGCACCTAAATTTTTATCCTGTTGATAGGCGATTACGTTTGCCATACCTAACGTATTTCCTAAACTATCTGCCACCACTCCTGTGATTTTAACAGATTGCGCTTTCGCGAAAGCGAAAACAAATAAGCACAAAATGGCTATAAGAATATTCTTTTTCATAAGTAAAGTTGTAAAAAATTACCCGAACAGGTAGGTTAAAATGTTCGGGTTTTTAAGATGTTATCCACGACGACCACGTCCTCTAAAACGCTGGCGCATCTCTTGCATTTTTTTTGTAAACAATTCGTTGTAGTCTTCCTCGTTAATGACCTCACCTTTCTTAGGTTTTTTAATTTCCTCAGGCTCTGCCGGATTCATAACGACTTTACTACATAATAACGTAGTTTCTCCTGCATTTAATTCAAGAATCAAACCAGGTAAACCACCATATTCTGCAGGACCATGTTGTACTGGAATAGCTGGTGTAAACCAAGCAACGACTTGAATTTCATCGGCTTGCTCGTATACGTCTTCAAAACGACCTTCTTTCATGGCAATGCTATCCTTTTTCTTTTCTTCGGCATTTCTAGGTTGACGACGTCGGAAACTACTCCAATCCAAACTATTGTTCTTTTTAGTTCCTATAGCTTTGATGGCTGGGTATTGGCCTATTTGACGCTGTTCTCCCGTGATCTCCCATTCGATAGTATGCAGGCTATCAGTTACTAAAAATTGTTTTCCGAACATGTCTCGTTCTTCTAACCATACTTTTTCTTCTAAGTTTTTGTATTTATCGCCTGACATACTGGTACCCATCCAATTTCCCCAGCCACGACCACCACGACCTGGAGTTTGCAGCTCTTTTTCTTCCTTGTACATGGACTCGTTACGATTAAAAGTGAGTGTAAAAGTTTTTTCACTCATCTTTTTCATGTTTTGTTCAATACGCTTGCGTTGCTCTGGAGTAAGATTACGGTTCTCATCCATCCAGCTGGTGTCCATTTTTGTTTTAGAAAGGTAGGTAGCCTCGCCAGAAATCTCTTGTGCAGTCGCAACCGTTGCCGCCAGTGCAATAAGAGCAAAAAATATCTTTTTCATAATCGGGTTTTAGATTAATATGGTTTTACCACAATGGGTTGGACTACATAAGCCCATTAAAGTTTCAAGCGTTAAGAAACTTTTAACCTTTATCCTCCAATCATGATTACTTGAGTGTCGCCAGAACGTCTACCTTTAAAACGTTCCATCATTTCTTTTTGTTTTTTCTCACGTAATTCCTCAAAATCGCTTAATGATATTTTTTTACCATTTTTTGGTTTTTTAAGCTTGAATTTCTCTGGATTAAGTTCCACTTTGGTACACAGTAAGATGGTAGATCCGTCACTTACTTCCAAAATTAAACCTGGTAAACCGTGGTAGGAACCTGGACCATTTTGAACTGGCAATTCAGGTGTAAACCAGGCAGTAACTACCGTATCTTCTTGTGGAATGCTGTCTAATATACTTACTCCTTCTTTTTGCTCTTTTTCTTCTTTTTCTTTCTTTTCCTCTTCAGTGAGTTCTGGCTTTGGAATTACATAAGTAGCTTTTATAGCAGTGTAATTCCCTATTTTCTTTTGTTCCCCAGTAATTTTCCAATCCCATTTTTCAAGATCATCACTGATTAAAAATTCTTTTCCTTGGATCTTATCTTCCCTTAAATAAGTTCCCTTCTCTAGGTCTTTATAGGTAGTTCCATAAGCGCTACCATCTCCACTAATCGTTATAGATAACCCTTCCATTTTAGGTTGAGGTTTTTCCAGTTGCTTTACCTCTTCATATAGAGATTCAGTACGAGTGAATTGTAAAGTGAATTCAGCTTCTCCTGCGGTTTGGAGAGCGTTTTGAATGGCTTTGGCCATTTCTGCGCCCATTTCTTTAACAGCTGTACTGTCCATTTCTGTATCCATTATCATTTTACTTTGATAAGTTGCGATACCTTTAAATTCTTGAGCTTGTAATAGACTTGTTTTTGCAAAAATCAAGGCCAATACCAGTAATACATAGCGAGTAATAGTAATCATAGTTTAGGTTTTTGATATACAAATATGAGTAAATCAAAGAAATACAATTCTTAAGCAAGGTTAATATGTGTTAATCGTATTGGTTTATAAGTTTGGTTTGATGCACCTTTACCACATGAAAGATAGAAAGTACCGTTTCCTTCTCATATTTATTTCTGTTGTAATTCTATTTACCTTGGCTATACAGGTTTATTGGAATTTCAAGAATTACAAAGAAGCTGAACGTAAACTTATTGCAGATGTACAGACCAGCCTGGATCAAAGTATAGACGATTATTACACCGATCTAGCACAACGCAATAACTTTGGAGTACTCATGAAAGGTAGTGTTGGGGAAATTGGTCTTGATAAATTCTTTAAAAGGGTCGACAGTATACGTAATATAACTACCGCTCTTGAATTTAGTGTTGATGATGTAAAGATTGATGATCTTAAAGGAATAACCGTAGTATCCGGAGACAATCTAGATTCTCTTGAAATCTTTGAAGAACGATTGCGTAAAAATAGATTTTCTTTTGATCCTAATACGATTACTAGGGAATCTCAATCTGTTACATTTAGTTCTGGTGAAACTGGTGATGATGGTTTTGAAGAACAAGTAACCGCTCTTACCAGCAAGATCATATTGAGCTTTAAGGAAGATGAACTTAATGTACCTCAACTAGCCCAAAATTTTCAGGAAAACTTACGAAAGCGCAAGATTAATCTAGATTTCAACTTGATGAATACTAGTGACCCTAGTACCGTTGTAAAACCTGATTTTCAATACAGCACACAACCAGAAACAGAACTTATGCCAGCTAGTCACAATGTTACTTTGTACTATGGAAATTATCGTGGTGAACTGCTTAAACAAAATCTTACAGGAATTCTACTGAGTGCCCTTTTAATTGTAGGTGTCATATCATGTTTGTTCTATCTAGTCGTGGTAATACGCAACCAAAAAGCGCTTCATGAAATGAAGAATGATCTTATCTCAAATATTACACATGAATTTAAAACACCTATAGCGACTGCTGGTGTAGCACTAGAAGCAATTCAGAATTTTGCAGGATCTGGTGATCCACAAAAAACAGACAAATACTTGTCTATGGGACGTGACCAATTAGCAAAACTTAATGTTATGGTTGAGAAAATTCTTGAAACTGCTACTTTAGACAGTAAAGAATTAGTGCTCGAGAAAAATGCTACCAATCTAGCAGAGGTTATAGAAAACGTAATCAACAAGTATCAAAATCGAAATGATAAGTCCTTATCGATCAACATTACAAATGACGAAATTTACAGCCGTGTAGATGCTTTTCATATAGAGAATGCAATCAATAACCTTGTAGACAATGCCTTTAAATATGGTGGCGATGAAGTCCAAGTAACCTTGAGTGAAACTGTTGATAACGCTGTAATTGAAGTGAGCGATAGTGGAACTGGTCTAAGCTATAAAGACTCTAAAAACATATTCGATAAATTTTACAGGGTAAGTCAAGGGAATAGACACGATGTAAAAGGCTTTGGTATCGGATTATTTTACACAAAAACAATTATTGAAAAGCACGGTGGCACCATTTCTGTTGCCATAAAACCAAATACTAAGTTTAAAATAGAAATACCTCATGGAACAAATAACTACTAAAGTTTTATTAGCTGAAGACGAACCAGCACTAGGAATGATTGTAAGTGAAAGTCTAGATTCCAGAGGATTTGACGTGGATCACTTTGAAAATGGTAAACTAGCATTAGAAGCATTTGAAAAAAACGATTATGACATTTTAGTACTGGACGTTATGATGCCCGAAATGGATGGGTTTACCGTAGCAAAAAATGTACGCCAACTTAATGACGAAGTACCTATTATTTTTCTTACTGCAAAATCACAAACCGATGATGTTCTAGAAGGATTTCATGTAGGCGGTAACGATTATTTAAAAAAACCGTTTTCCATGGAAGAGCTCATCGTGCGAATTAAGAACCTACTTACCAGACAAAATATTCAAAAAACAGCAAGCCATTATAAGATTGGTAATTACGATTTTAATTTCCCAAAACAAGAGCTTAAAATCGATGATGAAATAATTAAACTCACACATAGAGAATCTCACCTACTCTATCATCTTGTTCTTAAAATGAACAAAGTACTAGACCGTACTTACATCCTTAAAAAACTTTGGGGTGATGATGATTTCTTTTCTGGGCGCAGTATGGATGTGTTCATTACGAAATTGCGTAAAAAACTAGCCAAAGATGAAAACATAGAAATTGTTAACGTTAGAGGTTTTGGATATAAACTTATAGTTGGAGAATAAGGTAAAGAGTACTGCGTTTAAAAGCAGTACCTTTATAGTGTGAAATACTTATTTCTTCTTTTTTGTTTTTACGGTATGTGCCAGGAAATTAAAACACCTGTGGACATGCAGGAGTTTTATGGCATTGATGACTTTGGTGCTTTGTATTATGGAAAAGATCAAGCTCTAGTCAAAAAAACCACTACACAATCTACAAACTACTTTGACATACAATTAGGGCCTATTACCAGTGTAGATTTACTTAATCCACTTAAAATCGTCGTTTTTTATGAGGACACTCAAACCGTCGTAATTCTTGACAACAGACTCAATGAAATACAGCGAGTAACCTTAAGTACACTTAATCCACTAAGATTCATTAGTAAAGTCCAGCTTGCAGGTGATAGACGTTTATGGATGCTCAATGCAGATACTAATCAAATAGAATTATACGATTATATCAATAATAGAATCATCTCTTCAACACCAGTTATTAAAGGCAACATACGACATTTATATACGGATTATAACTTCTGCCATGTTCAAGTAGACGACTCTCTAATTTCATTCAATACTTATGGTAGTAAGACATCAACTTTGAGTTTGAATGGCGCAATGCTAGCCTATCATCTAGAACAATTGGTAATAATTCAAGGCAATGATGTTACATCCTATAATTTTGGTAAAGATTTTCGCTTTCGCGAAAGCGAAACAACCAAAATCCCAAAGGAAATTTTGATTACTGAAAACAACAAAAGCTTTCATCTAAAGACGGGAAACCTTTATATTTGGAGCTCAGGCAAGATTCACAGCCTAGAGTTGAATTTCAAGAAATAGATCATGCATATAGCTGTTGCGGGAAATATAGGCGCTGGTAAAACAACCCTTACTAAATTACTAGCAAAACATTACAAATGGACTCCACAATTTGAAGATGTCCTTGAAAATCCATATTTGGAAGATTTTTATACCGATATGGAACGATGGTCCTTTAACCTGCAAGTTTATTTTTTAAACAGCCGTTTCCGTCAAGTGCTGGAAATTAGAGAAAGTGGTAAAAAAATTATTCAGGATAGAACCATTTATGAAGATGCCAATATTTTTGCACCTAACCTGCATGCGATGGGCTTGCTATCTCAACGTGATTTTGATAACTATGCATCACTATTTGATTTAATGGAAAAGCTAGTTGCTGCGCCAGATCTTTTAATTTATCTGCGCAGTAGCATTCCTAATCTTGTTGGGCAAATTCAAAAGCGTGGGCGCGATTATGAAAACTCAATATCTATTGATTATTTAAGTCGACTTAACGAGCGCTATGAAGCATGGATCCACGGCTACAACAAGGGAAATCTCCTAATCATAGACGTGGATCACATAGATTTTGTAAATAACCCTGAAGATCTAGGTGACATCATCAATAAAATTGATGCAGAACTTACAGGTCTGTTTGCTTAATAACCTACTTTTTTACGCACGCGTTTTAAAGTCTCATTTGCAATAGCACCAGCCTTTTGCGCGCCTTGTTCAAGAGCAGCATCTATTTCGTGCTTGTTTTCCATGAAATAGTTATAGCGTTCACGCGCTGTCGCAAATCGTTCACAAATAAGTTCGTACAACGCTTGTTTAGCGTGACCGTAACCGTAATTACCGGCTAGGTACTTAGCTTTGAGAGCAGCAACCTCATCTTCACTACCTATAATCTTATATAAAGCAAATACATTACAGGTATCAGGATTTTTAGGATCTTCTAAAGGCGTACTATCAGTTTCAATTGACATGATTTGCTTGCGCAATTTTTTATCAGTTTGAAAAATATTTATGTAATTTCCTCTAGACTTACTCATTTTCTCCCCATCAGTACCTGGAACGTACATGGTAGACTCTTGAAGCTTTGCTTGTGGTTCAATCAAGGTTTCACCCATTGCATTGTTAAATCTTCCCGCTACATCTCTGGTCATTTCTATATGCTGTAACTGATCCTTACCAACTGGTACAACTTGCGCGTCGTACAATAGTATATCTGCAGCCATAAGCATTGGGTAAGTAAAAAGACCTGCGTTAACGTCTCCTAGACGATCTGCCTTGTCTTTAAAACTATGAGCTAGTGTAAGTCTTTGGTATGGATAAAAACAATTTAAGTACCAGTTAAGTTCTGTTACTTGAGGCACATCGCTCTGGCGATAAAATGTAGTTTTAGAAGTATCTAAACCACAAGCAAGCCAGGCAGCGGCAGTTGAATACGTATTAGCCCTAAGCTGTTCACCATCTTTAATTTGAGTAAGTGAATGTAAATCGGCGATGAAAAGAAAAGATTCATTTTCAGACTGTTCACTCATCTCAATTGCTGGTAAAATAGCTCCTAATAGGTTACCTAAATGAGGTGTTCCAGTAGACTGGACACCTGTAAGAACTCTTGCCATAATTTTTGTTTTTAAAGATTGCAAAGGTAACTTCTAGTAAGGACTTTATTAGGTCCGAATTGCAATAGATTATTAGTTTGTTCCTTTGTATAAAGCGATCTTACTCCTACTTTTGAAATAAATTATATCCTATGAAAATTATCTCCTACAATGTAAACGGAATACGAGCAGCCATGAAAAAAGATTTTATTACGTGGTTAAAAGCTGCAAATCCAGATGTGCTTTGTTTACAGGAGATAAAGGCTACCGAAGATCAAGTTGATAAGGAGGCTTTTTCAGAAGCTGGATACGAATATCAGTACTATTTTTCAGCTCAAAAAAAAGGATATAGCGGTGTTGCTATTTTATGTAAAACGCAGCCTGACCATGTAGAATATGGTACTGGAATTGAGTACATGGACAATGAAGGTCGTAACTTAAGAGTAGATTATGGAGATCTCTCTATTATGAGTATGTACCTACCTAGTGGAACTAATGATGCTAGACTGAGCTTCAAATTCCAATACATGGATGACTTTCTAGCCTATACAGAAGAACTGCGACGTGAAAGACCGCAGCTATTAATTTGTGGTGATTATAATATTTGTCATAAAGCTATTGACATCCATGATCCGGTAAGACTTAAAAACACAAGTGGTTTTTTACCAGAAGAAAGAGCTTGGATGGATCAATTTGTTGAAAGTGGATTTATAGACACTTTTAGAATGTTTAATGATCAACCCGATGAATATTCTTGGTGGAGCTACCGCGGTGGTAGTCGAGCAAGAAATAAAGGATGGAGATTGGACTATCACATGGTTACAACACCGCTAGAATCAAGTGTAAAAAGGGCTGTAATTTTACAAGAAGCTGTGCACAGTGACCACTGTCCAGTACTTGTAGAGCTAGAATAAAAAAAGCCGAATACTTCTTTAGTATTCGGCTTTTTCTTTTAGTATTACAGGATTACTCTAGATCTTTTTTAACCACTCACTCATAGCAACTTTAGGCTCTAGATATGATTTAAGATCTGCAATCGCAACTCTTTCTTGAGTCATAGTATCTCTATTACGTACTGTGACAGCTTTATCTTCCTTGGTGTCGTGATCGATAGTTATACAGAATGGTGTTCCATTAGCATCAGCGCGTCTATAACGACGACCTATAGCATCTTTCTCATCATATTGAACGTTCATAGTCCATTTAAGATCATCTATAATTTCTTGTGCGATTTCTGGTAAGCCGTCCTTTTTAAGCAGTGGTAAAACAGCTGCTTTTACAGGTGCAAGTACCGCTGGTATTTTAAGGACTGTACGTTCACTACCGTCTTCTAAAACTTCATCTTGTAAAGCATTAGAAAAAACAGCCAAAAACATTCTATCTAAACCTATTGAGGTCTCGATTACATAAGGCACGTAACTTTTATTTTCTTCATGATCAAAAAATTGAAGCTTCTTACCACTGTGTTCTTCATGAGCCTTAAGGTCAAAATCTGTTCTTGAGTGTATCCCTTCTAATTCTTTAAAACCAAACGGGAAATCAAATTCAATATCGGTTGCGGCATTTGCATAGTGTGCTAGTTTTTCATGATCATGAAATCTATAATTAGACTGATCAATTCCTAGAGATTGATGCCACGCCATGCGTCTTTCTTTCCAAATTTCAAACCACTCGAGTTCGGTTCCAGGTTTAACGAAGTATTGCATCTCCATTTGTTCAAACTCACGCTGGCGGAATATAAATTGTCTAGCAACAATCTCATTCCTAAATGCCTTACCTGTTTGAGCAATTCCAAATGGAATTTTCATACGACCGGTTTTTTGCACGTTTAGAAAGTTTACAAAAATTCCTTGAGCGGTCTCGGGTCTTAAATATAAATCTGTTGCTGTATCTGCACTGGCTCCTAATTTAGTCCCAAACATCAAATTGAATTGTCTTACATCGGTCCAATTCATTGATCCAGAAACAGGACATTTAATTTCCAATTCCTCGATAAGTGCTTTAACTCCTGCTAGATCCTCATTTTCCAGTAAAGATGCTAGTCTTGCGGTAGGCTCGGTCGCTTTTTCTAGGTATCCTAGAACACGTGGATTTGTCTTGCGATACATATCCTCGTCAAAACTTTCTCCAAAACGTTTACGAGCTTTTTCAACCTCTTTGTTTGCTTTTTGCAAGTATTTCTCGCAATAATCCTCAATAAGCACATCAGCGCGATAGCGCTTTTTTGAGTCTTTATTGTCTATCAATGGGTCATTAAAAGCATCAACGTGACCACTGGCTTTCCATGTAGTCGGGTGCATGAAAATAGCAGCGTCTATACCCACAATTTCTTGATGCAATTGGGTCATTGCTTGCCACCAATATTCCCTTATATTCTTTTTAAGCTCTGCTCCATTTTGTCCATAATCATAAACGGCTTGTAAGCCATCATAAATTTCACTGGATTGGAAGACATAACCGTACTCTTTAGCATGTGAGAGTACTTTTTTAAACTGATCCTGATCGTTGTTTTTTGCCATAGCTGCAAAGGTAAAAAAAGTGTTGTCTTGTGCGACGTGTTTGTGTTTTTTTCGCTTTCGCGAAAGCGTAAAAAAAAGAAAAACCGCTCTATTTCTAGAACGGTTATAAAGTTTACGACTCAATTTTTTATCTTAGTGTAATCTCGCTACTACTTATTCTCACTGGACCGTTGTATAAATTAATACGATAACGACCTGAAGTTATCTCATCCTCGCCAGCATTAATCAACTCGCAAATATCTAGTTCCTTATTCTGATAATTGAACTTAACTAGTTTAGAGTAAGTAAGTGACTGGCCGTCAAACTGCTGCTGCGCCTTACTACCAATTACATTATTTTCTGGATTTATTACTTGAAGGTAAAATTCAGTAACGCCATCTTGCGCAAGCGGATTTTGTGGCAAGGTAAAGCATACTTTTAAGTCATCAACTCGTCTTGCTTTGTCATTTTCAATTTGTTTACCGCTACGACGTATGATAACGCCTTGAGTTGTGAAGTTAGTAGGAACAAGAGTTGCAGCTCTAGACATATTCTCATTTAATTTTGATAGCATGTCGCTTTGCTCCTGACTTTTAATCATTTCTTCATTGAGCGCAGCAAGTGTACTATCGTTAACTCTTGACAAGTCTTTATTTAAGGTTTCTAGTACTGTTATACGTTCTTTTAAAGCTGTGCGTTCTTGTTTAATTTTTGCTAGTTCTTTTCTTAATCTAGAAATTACTTTTACATCGGCTTCTAGCCTGCTTACACTATCAACGAGTCTAGTAATTCGATCATTTGCACTAGTTAATTCTGCATTTAGGACGTTCCCTTTATCAATCTCGGCAGTATACTCTGCACTTATGTTTTCTAGCTCTTTTTGAATTTGAACTTGCTCGTCTCTTAAATCGGCTTTAATAGATTCGTTCTCGTTGTAATTTTTATAGGCCCAAACACTCACTGCTATCAATCCTAACAGCAATAATCCTAGGAGCACCTTATAAATACGATTGTCTTTTTCCTTAGTCATTTTTACAGGTTGTTTATCTTTATAACGCAGCAAGCTAGAAAATAATTTGTGAAAAACTTGTTTTTAGATTTATTTAACCTCTTTTATCCACCATCATGCATGGCTTGTACTACCGTGCTTACTCCTGGAGAAGAGAAGCTATGTACTACATGCATTGCACACCTACCACTAGCGCTACATCATAAAAATAAGGATAAACAAATTAAAGATTTATTTTTTGCGAGAGTACCTGTAGAAAATGCTACAAGTTTATTTTACTATGAAAAAATAGGTGCTGTTCAACAGCTCATTCACCAGCTCAAGTATAAAAAACAAGAAGGAATAAGTGAGTATTTAGGCAAATGGATGGCTAGAGAAATAAAAAATAAAAAAGAGTTTGAGCAGATAGACGTGGTTTTACCAGTACCTATTCATCCTAAACGAAAAAAGGTGAGAGGCTATAACCAGGTGACGGGTTTTGGGAAAATAATTGCGCAAGCTATTCAGGCAGATTATCGTGAGGATATTCTTATTAAGACTAAAAATACACGGAAGCAAGCTCAATTAAATCAAGTAGAGCGTCATGCTATCAAACAAGCTGTTTTTGAACTTAATGATGTTACCTTACAAGGCAAGCATTTATTAATAGTTGATGATGTGATAACTACAGGAGCTACATTAAGTAGTTGTGCGCATGAACTTCTAAAAATTCCTGATATAAAAATCTCAATAGCCACTATGGCGGTAGCCGTTTAAGTTTATCTAAAACTACTGTTTTTACCCTTTTAAAAGCCAGTAGGCAGGATTGAGCGTGTTTGTATCTTCCATTAAGATAAATCGCAGTTCAGAGACTCCTGCTCGATTGGTAAAAACCTCTCCAATTGTATCGTATACCTTGACTTTATCACCTTTAGACACAGCAACAGATTTCAAATTATTATAAACAGAAGTGTAGTTTCCATGACGAATATACACTATTAAAATACCATTTGGTTTCTTAACAATAGCATCTACTTCACCAGAGAAAACAGCCCGTGCACTTGCCCCTTTAGGAGTTTGAAAACGCCAGCCATTTGAATAAATACGGACATTTCTATCTATTGGAGACGGCATTTCTCCGTATTTACGTGAAACAAAGCCTTCATTAACAGGCCATGGTAGTTTACCTCTGTTTGATTTAAAGTCTGCTGCTAGTGCCTTGGCTTCTGGAGTAAGAAAAAATTTGTTTTTATCTACTTTTTTACCTGATCCTTTATAGGATTCTTTAATTCTAGCTGCAATTAGTTTTTTGATTTCACGGTCTAGACGATCTCGTTCTTTTGCGGCTTCTTTGAATTGCGAACTGTACTTCTTTTTATTGGCGTTTACCACAGCCAGCATATTCTCCTGCTCCGTTTTGTCCTTACTCAATTCTTTTTTCTGTTTTCGATTTTGAGCGACTACAATTTCTTTTTGCTTTTTATCGATCTCTAACTTCTCAGTCTTCTGCTTGAGCTGGGCACTTTTTTCACTAATTTCATTTGCTTGTTTCTTGCGGTAATCGGCAATGGATTTCAAGTACTGTACTCTTTTATACGCTTGCAAAAAATCTTCTGAAGACAGTAGAAACATCAATCTACTTTGATCATTCTTGCTCTTGTATGCTTTTACAATCATACTAGCATATTCCTTTTTAAGAGACTCTACTTCTTCATCTAGTTTCTTAATCTCGGTTCTATTGTTCTTAATAGCTCGAGTAAGAGCATTTGCTTCACGATTTGTGATGGTAATAATTTCCTGAGTACTTGCTATTTTTTTATCGAGAGTCTCTAGAAGTAATGTCATTGTATTCTCTTCTTGACGTACTTCTTTTAACAATCTATCATATTGATTGATTTTATCTTGGATAGCGGCTTTCTTGCGTTCCAGTTCTTTTTGAGTTTGTGCCGTCCCATGTACACCACAAAAAACTACTAATAAAACAACCACTAACTTTTTAATCATAACTCGATTTTGCGATAATTATCTGGTAATTCAAACGGAAAGGATAGCTCTTTATTGAATTCTACACTTTTAAAGGTAAGTTCTACTTGAGAAAAACGTTTACCTCGTTTTGCATCGATTTTTACCGTACGAGGCAATAAACGATTATCTACCTCTTGATATTCAGGGTAATTTATAGTTAGGTAATTATTTTCAGCTTTAAGAACAGATTGCTCCACCAATTTAAAATCAGATGGTCGTAAACGAAACAGCTTGGTGATAACATCTTCAGTTTTGAATTGATACTCGTTATTTTGAATGGTAAACTCATGATTACTCAAATTTTCAACCGCTTGACCTAGCAAAACATCTTCTAGTTGTTCAAAAGTCAAATCCTCACCTAGAAAATCACTTATTAATCTAAAGTCACCGTCAAAACTGCGTTTATTAATTTTTTCATAGAACTGTACACGATCAGGTGTGATATAAACTTTGGCTAGAGTAAGTCCTAGAATACTCGCACTCATCCATATTTTCTCACCTTTTTCCATGCGCAGGTTCATAGTAATATTTCGAGATTGCTTGTCATCTTCATAATCCACACCTAGTCTAGCCTTGAGTGTATTAAACTCAAGTTCTGAATTATCATGGCTGCGCACCACCTTAGCCTTCTTTGCAGTAGCTAGAGCAGTTGTTGATGATTTTTGAGTACCACATGCCACTATGATTAATAGAGCTGGTACTAGTAAGTATCTCAATTTCATTATAATTTTTTAGATAATTCTTGAGCTTTAGAACGCATTTTTACTGCTTGTGTTGCATTACCTTTTTTATCATAGCTTATAGCAAGCTGTTGATAGATATCTCGTTCCAATTGAATCTCGTCTAATAAGTAGGTCATTCCAGATTCCAAGCGTTCAATAGCATCATCAGGTTTATCAAGATAATTTAAGGCAACCCCATCTAACAAATAGAACAAAGGTTGGGCTGGAAAGTAGGATAATGCTTTTTCTAATATATCATGAGCCTTGCTGTAATCCTTAACATCTATAGATAATAAAGCTGCCTTTTTTATAAGATCAAAGTCTTGATCATTAATTTCCAATCCTTTTTCATAAAAAGCAAGTGCCGCACTGGGATCATTCTTTTTCTCCAAATAATAGGCTCCTAGAGCTGTAAAGGCTTCTGGGTTTTCTACATAATCTGAAAAAACATCGATGGCATCCTTTACATCATCCATGAGTTCATCATCATGCGTACTAGTGGTAATAAAATCATTGAGTACGCGCACTTTGGTTTCATCATCAAACTGCGTTGATTTAAAAACCTTTTTCATGCTACGTATTCCTTTTCTTAACCTACCTGCATCCAGATAAATTTTATACAAAGCAAGATGGGCTTTATCACTATCAGGGACATTTTTATCTAATAATTCAGCATACTTTAGAGTGTTCTCTTGATCTTTCTTTTTACTGTAATAATAAATAAGCTCAATATATGCCTGTTCATCTTTATCATCATTTTGGATTCTAGCTAAAGCTCCCGTAATGTCCTTGTTTAAATCCTCAGCTATTCCTAGCTGCTTTTTTGCTTGTGATTGTAAAAAGGTACGTCGCTTGTCAGTACCCAATCGCTTATCCAACTTATCGATTATATCAACACATTTTTGATATTGCTGCGTTCTATAGTATTGATAGGGCAACAACTCTTCATAAATCGGATTAATTTGCGTGAGTTCTTCTAGAATTTCAAGTCCTTCATCAAACTTTTGTTGCTTATCATAAACATCATATAATTTGTCTAGAACCCATTCTCTTTTCCCATCTATTTCAATGGCTCTTAGTAAGGATTGTTCCGCTTTCGCGAAAGCGGAAATTGCCTCATAATTTTTTGCCAGTTCAAATTGAATTATCGCAGCATTAGGCTCTAGCTCTTCACACTCTAATAAAATATTTATGGCTTTGTTGTGGTTTTCCTTTGCTTTTTCAGTAAGTGCGTTAAAAAACTTCTCTTTAAACTCACTTGAAACATCCTGTAGCAAATCCACATTAACCTCATCTTGCTCACCTTGTTCTTGAGCACCAACATGAACTTGTAACCCTAAGGTTAAAAGTGAAAAAAATATGATTTTTCTAGTCATGCTGTTCATGAGTCAACAATTATTCCATTATCGTGTAATCTCCAATACTGATTTTTGTAAAATCACCGTCATACTTCACGTGATTACCTATCATTGCTTCATCTAAGGTAGCGTTTTTAATACTGCTGCTTTTCTGAATTAATGAATTTTTAATAGTGCAGTTTTCAATAATAGTATGAGCTCCTATGGACACGTTAGGTCCAATCGTACTATCCTTGATCACAACGCTAGGATCAATAACACATGGCTCTATAATTGTTGCATTGCTCAATTTAGGTTCTTGCTTAATTTCATCACTACCATCGGTAATCATAAACTGCATGATCTTGTTATTGGTGTCTATAGCAACATTTTTATTACCGCAATCCATCCACTCGTCTACCGTTCCTGTCTTAAAAACATTTCCTGCGGCCATTAAACGCTTGATTCCATCATTGATTTGGTACTCGCCACCGTTTATAATTTCATTATCAATCACAAACTGAAGCTCTTTCTTAAGATCACCAATTTCTTTGAAATAATAAATACCGATAACGGCCTGGTCACTTACAAATTCCTGCGGTTTTTCTACCAACTCAACAATTTCATCCTTTTCATTAAGTTTCACAACACCATAGGCTTCTGGTCGTTCAACTTGTTTTGTCCAAATAACAGCATCGGCTGCTGGATCTAGGTCAAAATCGGCTCTAATAAGTGTATCGGCATAGGCAACTACAGCTGGACCAGACAAACTAGGTTCAGCACACATAATGGCGTGACCAGTTCCCAACGGATTTAACTGACGGTAGATACTTGCCTTGGCACCCAAACTTTCTGCAAGTTCTTCAAGGTTGTTCACCACGTCATCACCAAAGAATGCTGGATCACCTAGAATAAAAGCAATTTCCTCGATGGGTTCTTTTAAAATTCTAGCAATATCAGTAACCAATCGGTTGACTATAGGTTTATTTGCAATTGGTATTAATGGTTTAGGTGTAGTTAGTGAATGAGGACGTAGTCTTGAACCACGACCTGCCATAGGTACTATTATTTTCATATGTAAAGCCCTGATGGGCGCATTTTTAGATTAATGTGCTAAGGTAAAAATTATTAAGTACAATAAACAGAGTTGGGTTGAGGTATCGCTTTCGCGAAAGCATACAGCAACAATCCTTACTTTACGCCAGTGCTACCAAAACCGCCAGCACCACGATCAGTATCAGAAAGTACTTCTACCTCGTTCCAGATCACGCGCTCGTGCTTTGCAATTACTAATTGTGCTACTCGTTCACCGTTCTCAATTACAAATTCTTCATTGGACAAATTAACTAGAATAACACCAATTTCTCCTCGATAATCAGCGTCAACTGTTCCAGGTGAGTTTAAGACAGTGATTCCTTTTTTTGCAGCTAGACCACTACGTGGACGCACTTGAGCTTCATACCCAACCGGTAATTCTATAAACAATCCTGTTTTAACAATGGTACGCTCTAGTGGCTTTAAAGAGATTGACTCTGTAAGATTTGCTCTTAAATCCATTCCTGCACTTCCTAATGTCTCGTAGTGAGGCAGGTCATGGTTTGATTTATTGATGATTTTAACTGTCATTTTTCTTAAGTAATTGAAGTATAAAATTCTTTTCTCTAACTAATATAAAAGCGCTCACTAGCAAACTAATGCTTAAACCGTACACGTATTGTTGCCAGCTACCAGCGCCGTATGAATCTCTTATAAGATAGAAGATTACAACCGTAGCTCCTATTGATAGCAGCAAGTACAATAGAATACTCTTGATATCATAAGGAATAGGAAAATGTTTGCGACTCCATAGATAGGAAACAATCATCATTACTCCATAGGCCACACAGGTTGTAATAGCACTGGCTAGATAACCAATTTTAGGAATTAGTAAGACATTGGCCGCTATTGTGATAATAGCTCCAAACACCGATATTATTGCACCGTATTTTGTTTTGTCGGTTACTTTATACCATACAGACAAGGATTGATAAATCCCAAAAAAGAAATACGCAATCAACACATAAGGAACAATAAAAATAGCCTCGTAATAATCACTATCAATTACTGCTAGTTTAACAACATCGATTAATGTGATATAAAACACCAGTGCGATTGCTCCTAGAATCACAAACATCTTGGTAATGGAAGCATATAACTGCGGAGCATTTTTATCCTTTGATTCACTAAAAAAGAAAGGCTCTACACCTAGCTTAAAAGCAGTGGCAAACAAGGTCATTCCCACCGCAAGTCGGTAACAGGCAGTGTATAACCCAGCTTGGGCAGTACTATTACCTGGACTTAACCATTCAATTAGTTGCTTATCAAAAGTTTCATTAATTGCAAATGCTAGTCCAGCCACCAGAATAGGAGTACCATACTTCATCATTTGTTTCCATATGGCAAAATCAAAACCTTCTATGTGAAAATAAGGTTTGATGAGTAGTAGCAACAAAAATATTTTGGGAGTAAACAAGGCAATGAAAAATAACTCCACTTTATCGGTTGGAAACCACTGTTGTATTACTGGAATATCTGATAAAAAAACTAAGAAAAAAGTGGTTAGAACAAATGAAATAACCACGTCGATCATTTTAATGATAGCGTACTTTCTAGCCATACCTTGTGCTCTTAAATACGCAAATGGTATGACCATCAAAGTATCCAAGGCTAGTACGCCAATCACCCAACGCCAGTATTCACTGTTTTTACCCGACCACAGCTCAATATTGTCAAGGTTGAGAAAGGCAATAACTGTAAACAATGTTGTAGTAGCTAATAACCCAAGTAGCGAAGTGCTAAGCACCTTTTTTTTACTCTTTGAATGAGAATAAAACCTAAAAAATGAGGTTTCCATTCCATAGGTAAGTATGACATTAAAAATGATGATCCATGAAAAGATGATGGACAGATTACCAAAATCTTGTTTAGTATCTATAAAGGTTGTCAACAGTAAATTAAGTAATACCGTAAGCACTCTAGGCAATACGGTAGCAACTCCATACACGGCAGTTTGCTGAAATAATTTACGTGTTGTGCTCAAAAAGGTTGTTTTATGAGTTATAAAAGTACATTTAAAATTCTCAGCAGCCCAGCTGATATACTTTTAACCCTATTTACGGCTCATGTATGTAATTATCCTACTACAAAGTTTACGATCTTGCCAGGTACAACAATCGTTTTACGAATTGTCTTCCCTTCTAACTGCTGCTTAACCTTTTCATTTTCCAGCACTAGTTTTTCTAGCTCATCTTTACTGGCATCAACCGGTAATTCTAAAGTAAATTTCATTTTACCATTGAACGAGATAGGATACTTCTTGCTGCTCTCTACTAAGTATTTTTCTTCAAAAACAGGGAAATCAGCATAGGCTATACTTTCCTCATGACCTAGTAGTGACCATAACTCTTCTGCGATGTGAGGCGCATAAGGCGAAACCAATATCGCAAGCGGTTCTAAAACTTCCCGACTGTTGCATTTTTGAGTAGTTAACTCATTAACGGCAATCATAAAGCTACTTACACTGGTATTAAACGAGAAGTTCTCGATATCCTCGCGTACTTTCTTTATGGTTTTATGCAAGGTCTTCATACTATCTGGTGATGCCTTTTCATCACTCACATGGAAACCATTTTCATTATGATAGAGTTTCCATAGCTTTTTGATGAATCCATATACTCCGGTAATTCCAGCGGTATTCCATGGCTTAGCTTGCTCTAGTGGCCCGAGGAACATTTCATACAAACGTAGCGTGTCTGCACCGTACTGCTCACAAATGTCGTCTGGGTTTACTACGTTAAACTTAGACTTAGACATTTTCTCTACCTCGCGAGAGACTTTGAAAACACCTTCATCGTTATGGATGAATTTTTTATCTCTCGAATCTTGTCTCCATGTTTGAAATGATTTAACATCCAATTCGTTAGAGTTGTTTACAAAAGAAACATCTGTGTGAAGTTTACGACCTGATTTGACTTTACCATCAAAGTTTACTCCTTGAGAGATAAAAACTTTTTCAATTCCAGATTCTACTTCAACTTCAAGTTCTTTCACAAAAGCACTCTCGCCCAATATCATCCCTTGGTTAATCAACTTTTTGAAAGGCTCGTTTACCGTTACTTTTCCAAGATCATGCAACACTTTTACCCAAAATCTACTGTATAACAAGTGACCGGTAGCGTGCTCGCTACCGCCTATGTATAAATCTACATTTTCCCAGTATTCCTGTGCTTCCTTAGAAAACATCTCCTTCTCATTACTAGCATCCATGTATCTAAACATGTACCAAGAGCTACCAGCCCAACCTGGCATGGTGTTTAATTCTAGTGGATACACGCAATCGCGGTTATCATCATTGGATACCACCTTGTTTTCCACCGTGCACCAGCTCCAAGTAGTAGCGCGTCCTAATGGCGGCGCACCATCTTCAGTAGGTAAATACTCATCAACCTCTGGTAATTCTAGTGGTAAATGCTCACTATCTATCATTTGTGGCAAACCGTTCTTGTAGTACACTGGGAATGGTTCACCCCAATAGCGCTGTCTAGAGAAAACCGCATCACGCAAACGATAATTTGTTTTTCCTTTTCCAGCGCCTATTTCTTCTAATTTTTCAATAGCGGCAGCCATTGCTTGCTTGTAGCTCATTCCATTAAGGAAATCGCTGTTGCAAATAGGTGTGTTGTCTTTGGCAGTGTAGGCTTCTTCACTTATGTCTACACCTTCAAAGATATTTTTAATGGCTGGCATACCTTCTTGACCGGCAAAATAGTTGGCAAAAGCATGATCACGCTCATCACCACATGGTACAGCCATTACTGCTCCTGTTCCATAGCCAGCAAGCACATAATCACCTATCCACACAGGTATTTTCTCACCGCTTAATGGATGCGTAGCATAAGCACCAGTAAATACACCACTTATGGTTTTTACATCTGCCATACGTTCACGTTCTGATCGTGCTGCGGTCGCTTTTTTATAAGCTTCAACGGCATCGCGTTGTGCATCGGTGGTAATGCTATCCACTAGCTCATGTTCTGGCGCCAGCGTCATAAACGTAACACCGTAAATAGTATCAGGTCGCGTTGTGAAAACATCAATTTTATGGTCGTCTAGTTTAAAACTAACCATAGCACCAACAGATTTCCCAATCCAGTTGCGCTGTATTTCTTTGATACTATCACTCCAGTCTAATTCATCTAGGTCGTTTAATAAACGCTCTGCATAGGCACTAATACGCATCATCCACTGGCGCATTTTTTTGCGCACTACTGGATGTCCACCACGTTCGCTTACTCCGTTTACTATCTCATCATTTGCCAGTACAGTTCCTAGCGCCGGACACCAGTTTACCTCAGTGTCTGCCAGGTAAGTAAGGCGATAATCTAGCAAGATTTTCTCTTGTTCTTCTTTGGTATAGCTGTTCCACTCATCTGCTGTGAATTCTGGTAAATCTTCATCGGTAGCAGCGTTGATAGTGGTTGTTCCGCTTTCGCGAAAGCGAGATTCTAATTCACTTATAGGTCTTGCCTTATCTGCATCTTTATCATACCAGCTATCAAAAAGTAAAATAAATATCTCCTGTGTCCATTTATAATAATCTGGATTACTGGTTTTTACCTCACGATCCCAATCAAAGCTAAACCCGATACGGTCCATTTGCTCACGGTATCTTGCGATATTATCACGAGTCGTGATTGCAGGATGCTGCCCAGTCTGTATCGCATACTGCTCGGCAGGAAGACCAAAGCTATCATAACCCATAGGATGTAGTACATTGAAACCAGTATGACGTTTGTATCGTGAAACGATATCACTAGCGATGTAACCTAATGGGTGACCTACGTGCAGCCCAGCACCACTAGGATACGGGAACATATCTAGTGCATAGAATTTAGGTTTTTCACTGTGATTTACGGCTTTAAACGTTTTGTTTTGAGCCCAGTATTCTTGCCACTTTTTCTCAATCTCAATGTGCTTGTAATGTACCATGCTATGGAGTGATTTTTATGCCGCAAAAATAGGGATTATACCACACTGGCTAGGAATAGATTAGTATTTATTGCATAAAAAAACCGCCCGTAAGCAAGGATTGCTAAACAGGCGGCTTCCAACCAACCAATAATCTTTATAATGACTTCTTCTTTTTTACATCTAGTAATCTAGATTTTCCAGAAGAATTTTTAATCTGAATGTATCCTTTTCCTGTAAAACGGTATGTCGTTCCTGAGGAAATATGATAGAGTTCTATCGTTCTATCATTGATAACGTAAAGATCGAACATTTCATTGCCTATATTTTCATAATGGAGCGTTAAATATTTATTAATCAGATCATTATTCTGGTTTTCAACCTGGTACGACCCTTCATAATCCCATAATAAATTTTGTATAGATGTACCACGAGCGTCTTTTGAACTTAAAAAAGTATCGCCATCGTAACTAGGAAAAAAACTCAAGAAATTTTCTCTATCAAATTCATTTATAACACCTGCATTGCTAGTAAATGTTTTTTCCCACGCTCTATACTCTTGTAAGAAATAATGAATATTGTCATAAAACAGAGCGTCATAATCAAAATTTCCTATTTGATATCCTTGTAATCGTATAAGGGAACCACTAGCTGGATCGATAAGATGAATTCTGTCAAAATCTTTTACTCTAACATCAAATTCATAAGTACCATCTATATCATGATGTATAATCAAGGTGTTTTCAAATGTTTCATAATATCCTACAGAAATTCCCATACCTGCGCCAGCACTTCCCACTCCAACTAGGTTATTATTGGCCATAAGGGTTCCATAATCAAAACTTAGGGTAAAAGCCTGTGTAATAAATGGTATATCAATGTCATCGTGTACATAATTTAAATCGACGTACCACAGTTGTTTACCTTCTACAACTTGTTCTAGAGTAGGTGCTACTACTCCATCTCCTAATTGAATGTCTGCATCACAACTAGTTGTTAAAACAAATAACAACATAGCTCCTAAAAAAGTAGTAATTGTTCTCATAATCGTTGTATTAAAGTTATTACTACAACGTTTTCGAAAACTGTGCCAAAAATGTAATCTATTGTTATTAAGCGTTTTATATTATCGGGACAATGAATCTTGATCGACTGGTCTAGGAGACTCTATTCTATCGCCTCGTAAATTGCGATCTACACGGTCTGCTTCTTCTAGAATCTTAGGAAGTAAATAAGGTGCCATAGGTTCAATAGGTTCATAGACTATCGATTCTTCTTTTACCTCGGTACTGATGATCTCAAACTCACCACTGGCAGAATTAATAAACATTAATACGACGCTTATCAAAAAGGCCATTTTGAGTAATCCAAATGCGGCCCCAGCGAGTTTATTTATGAAGGAGAGTTGTGCTGTTTTCACAATTTTGGTAAATAATTTACCTATATAGGTAATCACAAAAATGATGACAACAAAAGTGATGATAAAACTGGCTATGGTAATGTATGCCTCGTCCCAGTTTACTTGTTCTCTCAACCAGTCACCGGCAAAATTTGAGAAATAAATTGCACCATAAATTGCAGCTATAAGAGCTACTAGGCTGGCTACTTCAATAAAAAGTCCGTTCATGTAGCCTTTCCACAGACCGACTAATAATACAATACAAATGAAAATGTCTAACCAATTCATGGGCTAAAGGTAGAAAATGTTATGCTGCAAAAGCAGTATCTTAGTCTCAAAACTTTAATATATGAGAATTATTGCTCTTTTCATTTGTATAATCTGCCTATTTACTTCCTGTAAACCAAAGGAAGAAAACTCACCTAATCAAGATCTTACAATTAACACAGATAATAACAATCAACAAGTAAGCGAATACGCTATAGTTATTCACGGTGGTGCAGGAACAATCAAAAAAGAAAACATGACTCCTGAACTTGAAAAGGCTTACAACGACAAACTTACCGAGTCTATTAAAGCTGGACACGACGTTTTAGCCAAAGGTGGTAGCGCTATGGATGCTGTTGAAGCTAGTATAAGAATTATGGAAGATTCTCCTTTATTTAATGCAGGAAAAGGAGCTGTTTTTACTCATGAAGGAGTTAACTCTTTAGACGCGAGCTTCATGGATGGTAAAACGTTAAATGCTGGAGCGATTGCTGGAGTGAGTACAGTGAAAAACCCGATCTCACTAGCCCGATTGGTTATGACCGATAGTGAACATGTATTATTGAGTGGCAACGGTAGTGACGCTTTCGCGAAAGCGCAACAAAATCCAAACATAGAGATTGTAGACAATAAATATTTTTACACAGAAAGACGTTATCAATCCCTAAAACGTATACTAGAAAAAGAGGCAAAAGAAGGAGATAATGGAACAGCTATGAATTTTCAAGATCCTTTTATACAAGATTCTAAATATGGAACGGTAGGTTGTGTTGCATTAGATAAAAATGGAAATATCGCAGCCGGAACAAGCACAGGTGGTATGACTAATAAGAAGTACGGTCGTATAGGTGATTCTCCTATTATAGGTAGTGGTACGTATGCAAATAATAACACCTGTGGTGTTTCTAGCACTGGTCACGGTGAATATTTTATACGTGGTCAAGTTGCTTATGACATAAGTGCACTTATGGAGTACAAAGGACTTACACTAGAAGAAGCTACGGAAGAGGTTATACAGAAAAAACTTACTGCATTAGGTGGAACTGGTGGAATCGTATCCCTTGATAAATATGGTAATGTTTCTATGGAGTTTAATACAGCTGGTATGTATCGTGCTAGTATGAACGATAGAGGAGATCTAGTTATTGGAATGTATAAGGAATAATGCTTTAAAAAATGCATAAAAAAATCCCGCTACTCAACTGAATAGCGGGATTATATTTATAAGACTTTTCCATCTTTGTCTTTAAACTTATACTCTAAATAAGTATAAGCATCTCTAGGTAAAATTTTTACCCATTTTTTGTGTTTCATGAACCACTTTGAACGTATTGACGGCACTCCTTTAGTTAAAAAGGCAGCAATAAATGGGTGAGCATTTAAGGTAATGTTTTTATTACCTTCTTTAAACAAGCGCTCTAATTTTTCAGTAATTTGTTGTACGATTACTATAGGAGCTTGAATCTCATTACCATTTCCGTTAGGATTCTCTTCACGAGTTTTAATCTTAACTTCTTGTCTTACACGCTGTCTTGTGATTTGAATAAGACCAAATTTACTAGGTGGTAATATCTTATGTTTTGCTCTGTCATCCGACATTTCTTCTCGCAGGTGCTCGTACAGCTTTTTCCTGTTTTCTGAAGCGCGCATATCAATAAAATCAACCACTATGATACCACCCATATCGCGCAATCTTAATTGTCTAGCGATTTCTGTAGCGGCTATTAGGTTTGTTTCAAGCGCAGTGTCTTCCTGACTATCAGCTTTATTAGATCTATTACCAGAATTAACGTCTATAACGTGCATGGCTTCAGTGTGCTCTATGACTAAATAGGCACCTTTACTCATGGAAACCGTTTTTCCAAACGACGTTTTAATTTGTCTCTCGATACCGTATTTTTCAAAAATCGGTAGTCGTGGATTGTGATATTTTACAATAGACTGTTTGTGTGGAGCTATTGTACTTAAATATTCTTTGATCTCTTCACACACTTCTTTATCATCAACAATGATTGAAGTATAGGTATCATTAAACACATCTCTCATTAGAGAGTGAGTACGACTTTGTTCAGTCAATACTTTAGTAGGAAAGGAAGCCTTGTGCAATTTACTACACATGCGGTCCCATTTTTCCATTAAATTTTGTAGATCCTGATCCAGGTCTGCTACTAATTTTCCTGTGGCTACTGTGCGTACTATAACGCCAAAACCTTCAGGTTTAATGCTTTTAACAAGTCTTTTAAGACGGCTTTTTTCTTCTCTATCTTCTATTTTTTGGGAAATAGATATACGATCAGAGAATGGAACGAGTACAACATACCTACCTGGCAGTGAGATTTCTGCACTCAATCGCGGGCCCTTTGTAGAGATAGGTTCTTTAACTACCTGTACAAGTATAGGCTGGCCAGATTCAACAACATCGTCAATAGAACCACTTTTATCTAGTTCCTTTTCTAACTTGATGTCCTTGAGTTTAAAATTTTTTCTTCGTCCGCTTAAAATTTGCTTAGTAAACTTTAACTGTGTACGGTATTTAGGTCCTAGATCATGATAGTGTAAAAACCCATCTTTTTCATAACCTACATTAACAAATGAGGCATTAAGACCAGACAGTACTTTACGTGCTTTTGCTATAAAAACATCGCTTACTGCAAACTTGTTTTCATCTTCATCTTTGTGGAGTTCAATAAGCCTACCATTTTTGGTCAAGGCGTAATCCACTTTTGTAGCACCGGAACGGATAATAATTTCTTTATCCATGTTTCCTGTTATTTAATAGTTGTAAAACCATAGATGTGTTTTACAACAGGATGATATGAAAGAATACATTACAAGAACTTTTCTTGTAAAGTCAAACGAGTTGTCAACTGCAACCCTATTTCAATGAACGTAAAAAAGAAAAAGTAGTGCTACACTACTTTTTCTTCTTGTGACGGTTAGCGCGACGACGCTTTTTACGTTTGTGCGTAGCTACCTTATGTCTTTTTCTTTTCTTACCGCTTGGCATATCTCTTATATTATTGGTTTATTTTACTTTAACTTTTGTTTTTACACCTTCTACAAATACTTTAGCTGGTTTAAAAGCTGGTATATTGTGAGCTGGTATTTTTATAGTAGTATTTTTAGAAATATTACGACCAGTTTTTTCAGCTCTCGTTTTTACGATAAAGCTACCAAAACCGCGTAAATATACGTTTTCTCCAGTTTCCAGAGATCCTTTCACCTCTTCCATAAAAGACTCAACAGTTGCCTGAACATCAGTCTTCTCCATTCCCAACTTATCTGAAATCTTAGATACGATATCTGCTTTAGTCATTTTTAAGTTCTATTTTAATTATTTAGGGTTACATTAAACAGGGCGCAAATATACTCTAATTAAACTAATTAAAATCTCTAATTAATTAAATTTTAAATAGATATATCTTTCCACTCTATAATTATAAAGAAAATATGAACTTTTCAAGCCAACTCATTGATTGGTATTTAGTTAACAAAAGAGATCTGCCTTGGCGACATACTACTAATCCTTATTACATATGGTTGAGTGAGGTAATTCTCCAACAAACTCGTGTAGCACAAGGCCTTCCTTACTACAACAAGTTTGTTGAAACCTACCCCAAAGTTGAAATGCTAGCTGCTGCACCGCTGGACGACGTTCTTAAATTATGGCAAGGATTAGGATATTATTCTAGAGCACGTAATTTACATAAAGCCGCACAGCAAGTAGTAGAACTAGGTAAGTTCCCTTCTCAATACAAGGATTTACTTAAACTTAAAGGTGTAGGTACTTATACAGCTGCTGCCATAGCTAGCTTTTCTAACAAGGAAGCTGTTCCCGTGGTAGATGGTAATGTGTATCGAGTGCTTTCCAGAATTTTTCATATCAATACGCCTATAAATACGCCAGCAGCCGTAAAAGAATTTACTCATCTTGCTGCACAACTTATGGATAAAGAGCAGCCGGACATCTTTAATCAAGCGATGATGGAGTTTGGAGCCCTACAATGCATTCCAAAAAATCCAAATTGCGCATCGTGTGTATTTAAAAGTGATTGCGTTGCCCACGAAAAGGGTTTAATTGATGAGTTACCGGTTAAGCCTAGAAAAACCAAGGTCAAAAATTTGTTCCATAATTACCTTGTAATTATTTCTCCAGACCAAAAAACTTTGTTGCAACAGCGTGATGAATCAGGAATTTGGAAAGGTCTTTATGAATTTCCTCTTGTTGAGACTCCAGGAGCGGCGATGGTGTCTGAAATTAAAGATTCTATAGAGTTTAAAAATCTTATAGGTGAGTTACGCTTTCGCGAAAGCGTATACAATCAACAACCTATTATTCACAAATTATCACATCGTAAAATACATGCGACTTTTTGGATTATTGAACTAGAAGATTATATGGAAGGACTGTCACCTATTAAAGATGCTTTTAAAAAGCCAGTTCATGTATTAATGGAACGTTTCATGAATGAATATTGGCGAGATTACAAACATTAAGAATTACCTTTGTATTCTATTTATTATAAAGGATTTTATATCTTTAAAAGATAATTCAAACACAAACTATGGCAGGTACGGTAAACAAAGTAATACTTATAGGTCACACAGGTGATGATGTGAAAATGAAGCATTTTGAAGGTGGTGGCTGTATAGGAAGGTTTCCTCTAGCAACAAATGAAGAATATGTAAATCGCACCACTGGTGAGCGTGTTTCTAATACTGAGTGGCACAATTGCGTGGTTCGTAATAAAGCAGCTGAGGTTTGTGAAAAATACTTGCGTAAAGGCGATAAAGTATACATTGAAGGACGCATTAAAAATAGACAATGGACTGGTGAAGATGGTCAACAGCGATACACGACCGAAATCCAGGTACAAGAGTTTACATTTTTAACTCCTAAAAATGAGAATTCAAATACGGGACCACAACAGCAAGCAACCCAACAACAGTCTAATACACAGCGTTATCAAGCTCCAGTAGTACCACCAGAAGGTAGTGATGAAGAGGTTGATGACCTACCATTCTAACTAAATCTATTGATTAGTGGATCCTGATCCTGAACATTTACCCTTATTACTAGTAACGCAAGGTGAGCAAGCGCTTTACCTAGTAATCTATTTATTACTTTTAATATGTAGTGCTTTAATTAGTGGTGCCGAGGTAGCTTTTTTCTCCCTTACTTCTAGCGAACTAGAAGAACCAAATGAAGCATTTACCAAACAAAATGTAGTAAGTAAGCTACTCGAAAGACCAAAAAAATTACTAGCAACCATACTTATTGCTAATAATGCAATCAATATTACATCGGTTTTAATTTTTAGCTTATTAGGAGAGCAGTGGTTTGCAGATATAGAAACCAGTTGGATAAGGTTTGCCTTAGAGGTATTGTTTGCTACCTTTTTAATATTGCTCTTTGGAGAAATATTTCCAAAAGTATATGCAAATCGTAACCCAATAGGGTTTTCAAATTTTATGGCGGTTCCATTAAAAGTTCTCGATGTATTATTCAGTTTTTTGAGCTTGCCCATGAGATTCATAACCTTGAAAATACAAGACAACTTAGGTAGTAAAAAAAGTAATTTAACGGTATCACAGTTATCTCAGGCCTTAGAACTTACCGATGAAAACGACACAACTGATGAGGAACAACAATTACTACAAGGAATTGTAAACTTTGGTAATACCGACACGAAAAACGTAATGCGTAATCGCACAGATGTTTTTGCTCTAGATGAATCATTACCGTTTAGAGAAGTTATTACTCTTGTCGTAGATAACGGCTATTCAAGAATCCCTGTTTACAAAGAAAGCATTGATCAAATCACAGGCGTATTGTATGTAAAAGATCTATTACCTTATGTAGATCGCAAAAACTACGATTGGACAAAGTTATTGAGAGAAGCCTATTTTGTTCCTGAAAACAAAAAATTAGATGACCTACTTCAAGAATTTCAGGTTCAAAAAAAGCATCTGGCTATAGTGGTGGATGAATATGGTGGTACTAGTGGCCTAATCTCACTTGAGGATATAATAGAAGAGATTGTAGGTGATATAAGTGATGAATTTGACGAAGAAGATCTGGTCTATTCACAACTAGATGAGAAAAACTATGTATTTGAAGGTAAAACCTCTCTGAAAGACTTTTACCGAGTACTAGACCTCGATGAAGAAGTAATAGAGCAATATGAAAACGCACGTGGAGAATCAGAGACTTTAGCAGGTTTTTTATTGGAACAAACTGGTAATTTCCCTCGTAAATTAGATAAAATAAAGTTCAAAGGATTCACGTTTTTAGTAGAAGCGATGGACAATAAACGAATCAAACAAATCAAATGCACACTACCATAAAACTGATTTTAATTTCTTGCTTCTTGATTTTAACCAGCTGTGGTGATGAAGATGTATTACCCAAACCTAGCGCAAGTCTAGCGCTACAGTATCCCGATGCGACATACGGTACCACTACCACTGATTACTGCCCATTTGTTTTTGAACTCAACGAGTATGCTAGAGTATTGAGCAAGAATGATTGCTCGATGAAAATCGAATATCCCTATATGGACGCTACTGTTTACCTAACCTACAATAAGGTAGATGATAATTTAACTCAACTGTTAATTGACGGCCAAAAACTATCTTATAAGCATAATATAAAAGCCGATGTAATAAAGGATTATCCATTTATGAATGAGAAATCTAAAGTCTATGGAATGATGTATGAAGTAGAAGGTAACGCTGCTAGTAATGCACAATTTTACGTCACTGATAGTACCAACCATTTCTTGACCGCTAGTCTGTATTTTGACACAAGGCCCAACTACGATAGCATTCTTCCTGCAGTTGATTATGTCAAAAAAGATATGATCAATCTACTGGAAACCTTGCAATGGAAGTAGTCCAACAAATCGTAATATGTTTATCTTTAAACAGTTAGTTTAGTCAAAACCTTCTTCAAATCATTGGTTTTAAATTATTAGTTCAATCAAATTAATAGAACCACCTTTGTATTTTATAAAATCGCATAGATGGAAAAGAGCCAATTAAAGTACGTTTATCTTGTCATTCTAAGTCTTATTTGGGGCTCTTCATTTATTCTTATAAAAAAAGCTTTGGGTCAAGAGAACGGTAATCTCACCCTTACGCCTTTACAGCTAGGAGCCTTGCGTGTAATTTTATCAGGTGTGATATTAACTGTGATTGGACTATCTAGCTTTAAAAAAGCAAGCAAGAGTGATTATTTATGGTTGTTTATTTCTGGTTTACTAGGAACTTTTTTTCCGGTATTTCTTTTTGCCTATGCCCAAACAGAAATCGATAGCGCAGTAAGCGGTATATTAAACTCTACAGTGCCTTTAATCACGCTTATTCTAGGAGCGATAGTTTTTGGGATATCATTCAGTCGAGTACAGCTTTTAGGCGTAATAATTGGATTAGGTGGCGCCATAGGTTTAATATTTGCCGGAATGGAAGGCAATCCAGATCAAAATTATCTTTTTGCCGGGTTTGTACTTATTGCATGCTGTTGTTATGCCAGCAATGTCAATATTATTAAAAGGTATTTACAAAACGTAAAACCACTAGCTATCGCGGCAGGTAACTTCATATTTATTACTCCACTTGCGGTAATCGTACTATTTCTTTCTGATGGTCACAGTCTGGATTACACCAACCCACAAATTCAAAAAAGCTTAGGCTACATTGTCGTTTTATGCATCTTTGGTACCGTAGCAGCAAAGATCATGTTTAATAAACTTGTTCAAATTACATCTCCTGTATTTGCAAGTAGTGTCACATACTTAATGCCTGTAGTTGGACTTACTTGGGGAATTTTGGATGGTGAATCATTTAATTTTTGGCAAGGCATCTCTACCGCGGTAATAATTTTTGCAGTGGTATTGGTAACAAGAGCAAAAAAAGAAAAACCGGCCACTGACTAGTAACCGGTTTTACGTTTCATTATTTCGCTTTCGCGAAAGCGAGATCTTACTAGAAATCAGAGTCTTTTAAACCTGTATTTACTTTAAGATCTTTAGTCTCAAATTTAAGCTCCTGTCCCATCATAGGCTGAACCATTACGGTAGGAAATTTCACTCCATTATACTCTTCGTAATCGCTATACTTAAGGATAGTAGTGATTTCACCTTGAGGACCCATAGACACCACTTCTTCTCCAACTAAAAGACCGCTTTCAGTATCATAGAATGATTTTTTTGTATCACTCCATTTGATAATGTATACGTTATTATCTCCTAAACGTTGTGCTCCTGCAAGAGTAGCTTTATCTGCATGATACAATTCAGGGAAAAATAAAGCTTGATCTTTTACTAATTCTAACATTTTACCAGATAATTCCTGTGATTGTCCCATGGCACCTACAGTGGCTTTCCCGTCCAAGTAAACTTGTTTATTTACTTCACGTCCACCCATTTTAATAGATTGTGACCATTTATCGCCTTGTGCTCTCTTTACTCCTAGTATAAGTTCTCCCATAGGAGATGTATAGGCAGAGAATGTATTCACATCTTTAATTTCTTGAACAGCTTCCTTACCACCGATAGCTGCTATATAGTTGTCAAGAACGTTTTGCGCAGTTAATCCTTCTGGAACTTCTACTGTGGATGGACGCTCTGTAGGGTTTGCCTCTTTATCAAAGAATTTGATATCTACTGGCAATCCATCAATTTTCATTTTTTCTAGGTTCTCTAGTACATCACTTGCTTTTCCTACAAGAACTATACGAGCCTGTTCAGGCTTTAAGTACTTATTTGCAACGCGCTTCACATCTGCAACTGTAACTGCATTGATGTTTTTGATAAAGTTTTTGTAGAAATCTTCTGGAAGATTGTTTGTTCTTATTGTTACTGCTCTGTCTGCAACAACTTCTTTATCTTCTGATTGCATGATAAAACTTCCTAAGAATTTTGCTTTGGCATTTTCTAGCACTACAGGATCTACATCCTCAGTCTTAAGACGGTTGATTTCTTTGAATATTTCAACAACAGCACTATCTGTAACTTCATTACGCACCTTTGTCGTAGCTCTGAATGTAGATTTGTAATTTCTTCCGCTACCTAGAGATGTACGTGCACCATAAGTCCATCCATGTTCTTCTCTAAGGTTCATGTTAACGTATGAATTAAATCCACCACCTAAAATGTAGTTAGCAAGTACAGCGGCATGATAATCAGGATCATTCATTTTAAGATCAGATACATGCATAACTGCAAGCTCTGTTTGTACTGCATTAGGAACGTCAACAAAGTTAATTTGTCTTTCTGCAAGGTCTTGCACTGCTGGCAATTGTGCTTTAGGAGCAAGGCCTTCTTCCCACTGCTTATCAAAGTATTTTTTAGCAAGCTTTTTAGCTTCCTTCTTGGTAATATCACCAGAAATTACAAGAAATCCACGAGATGGCTTGAAGTAAGTGTTGTAGAAGTTTTTAACATCATCTAGCGTAACACTTTCTACCGATTCTACTGTTGCAAATTCTCCTGCTGCATGATCTTTACCATACACTAACGCACCACGAACTTTTCCAGCAATTGAAGCAGCACTATTTTCACCGGATTTAAGTCCTTGGATTAAATTATCACGTTCTAGTTTTAATTCTTCTTCGGTAAAATTCGGATATAAAGCCGCCTCAGTAAACATTGAGAAAATATCTTCTTTGTATTTAGATAAACCAGAGGCAAAACCACCGTTTGCATTTACAAATACTCTAAGACCTAAGTAATCAACTTTTTCGTTAAAGTCATTCTTAGGTGTTTTTGAAGTTCCTTTACCCATTATAGAAGAGGTCAAGGATTGTACACCAGCTTTATCGCCTTCAATAATTGGTGGATTATCAAGACTTAAACTCATGTTGATTACAGGAAGTTTAGAATCTTCAACTACCAAAACCTGAAGCCCATTTTTAAGCTCAAATGTATATGGTTTACCCATGTTTATTTCTGGTGTTGGACCAGATTCAGGCATCTTTGATCGATCAATCTGTGCAGTAGCGGTTAACCCGATAAAAAGTACTGCCAGAGTATATAAAAGTTGCTTTTTCATTTTAATTCTTTATTTTTTTATGATCGTAAATTCAGTTCTCCTATTTTGCTCATGCTGTTCCTCTGTACATTCTTGAGAAGCGCAATCTACTACAGGATTACTTTCTCCTTTACCTACAGCTGTGATTCTGTTTTCAGCAATACCTTTTGAAACAAGGTACGTTTTTACAGACTCTGCACGTTTTTGAGACAATTCCTTATTGTACTTAGTAGCTCCTTTACTATCTGTATAAGATTCTGCCATTATTTCTAATGAAGGATTAGACTGCATAAAAGTTGCAATTCGGTCTAGCTCCTTAGCTGATTCTGATTTGATAGTTGCCTTATCATTATCAAAATAAATCTTATTAATTTGGATTTTATTATCAACAACTTTTACTTCTTCATTTGAAGCGTCTTTAGGTGCTTCACCAGCAAAGTAATCTAGTTCTAATCGTTGATTAGGATTTAAATAAGTATTTGCAACTCGTTTGATATCTTCTCTGGTAATACTTTTATAGATATCTAGTTCTTTATTGATTTTATCAGTACCACCTTTTAACATATAATAAGTAGCAAGAGATGAAGCAATACCTTGAACTCTTGAATTAGATTGAACATAACGAGCTTCAAATTGGTTTTTAAGCTTTTCTAATTCCTTTTCTGAAATAAGTTCGGTTTGAAGTTTTTTAATTTCTTCATCCATCACTTTTGCTAGTTGATCTAGTGTTACATCACCTTTAGGAAGAGCTCCCATAGTGTAAGTACCGTAGTCTTGATTTGCTTGATTGAAAGCAAGAACTTGAAAAGCGATTTGCTCTTCTTCAACCATTCTTTTCTGCATTCTAGAACTTGCACCACCTGTAAGAATACTAGATATATAATCCAGTACATAAGCATCTTTATCTACCGATTTTGGCGTGATGTAAGAGAAGATTTTTACAGGAATACTAATGTTTGGATCGTATTCTGTAGCAAAACGAGTTTCCGTAATTGGGTCTTCAACTATTTCCTTTCTTACGTTCGTTGGAGCATTATTAGGAATAGGCCCAAAGTAATCCTCAATCATCTTTTTAGTCTCGTCGATTTGGATATCTCCTGCAACTACTAGCACTGCATTATTTGGATTGTAGTACTTATCATTGAAACCAATAAACTCATCCAATTTTGCAGCGTCAAGATCTTCCATAGACCCGATAACTGACTGCCCGTATGGGTGTTTTTTAAACAAGTGCTTATCGATACCTGTTCTGTAAAGAATAGCTCCATAAGGTGCATTATCGATACGCTGTCTTTTCTCTTCTTTTACTACTTCATTTTGTGTGTCTACACCTATTTGTTCAATTTTAGGATGTAACATACGCTCACTTTCCATCCAAAGACCTAATTCTAGCTTGTTAGAAGGAAACGTCTCATAATAGTAAGTCCTATCCTGAGTGGTATTTGCGTTGTTACTACCACCATTTGCTCCTACTATTTCAAACCACTTTCCTCTTTCAATATTCTCTGTTCCTTCAAACAACAAGTGTTCAAAAAAGTGAGCAAACCCAGTTCTTCCAGGCTCTTCATCCTTTGCACCTACTTGGTACATCACTCCTACTGTAATAACAGGAGCAGCATTTTCTTGGTGAAGAATAACGTGCAGTCCATTAGGTAAATCATATTCTATAAAATCCACCTCTTGGGAAAATCCAGTTAATGCTGTAAAACCAGCTACCAGACTCAAAACAATTTTTTTCATGTTTTTTGATACTTTAGTTCAACTGTTTGTGTTAGTGTAAGATTTGATCGAAATGTTACAAACAATACAAATCTTTGTAAAAATACTCGTAATTCTTTCGTTTTCAAGTTAAACTTATTTGAAATCAACCATGACTACGATACAAAAGTTCGATATTTAAAAGAAAACTGAACTAAAAATATTACATCATGAATTTTTCAAAAACTACTAAATACGGATTACTGATAGCTTTAGCATTAATTATCTATTTCATCATAATTGACTTTATCGGATTTGGGAACGAGTCCTGGTTAAGTTTTTTTAATGCCGCTATTGTCGGTTTTGGGCTTTGGCAACTGATTAAAAAAGTTTACGAGGAAAAAAGAGGACAATTTAAATATATGGAAGGATTTACGGCTTCTCTAACAGCAGGATTTATTGCAACTACCATATTTACAGTCTTTATGGCAATTTATTTATTTGAAATTCATCCCGAATTAGCCGCTGAACTCAAACAACAAATTACAATAGCAGGTGAAGGATTAGAAGTAGCCTTGTTGCTTTTTGTATTTTTATCTGGAGTAGCAACTACGATTGTAGCATCATTAGTAATTTTACCTATCTACAAACAATCCTGGAACACCAAAGAAATTAGGTCCAAACAAAAACCACTTAATCAGCAAGCATAAAATTCTTGAAGAAATGTTGATAACTATTGCTAATTTGTAGAATAGCAGTATATTTGCAGCCCTAAATTAACAACATTAATTCGTAATTATGTACGCAATCGTAGAGATAGCAGGGCAACAATTCAAGATCGAGAAGGATCAAAAGTTGTTTGTACATCGCTTACAAGAAGATGAAGGTGCTACTATTAACATCGACAAAGTTCTTCTAGTAGGTGACGGTGACAACATCACACTCGGCGCCCCAGTTATAGAAGGTGCATTTGCTGAAGCAAAAGTACTTTCCCACCTTAAAGGTGACAAAGTAATCGTTTTCAAGAAAAAACGTAGAAAAGGTTACAAAAAGAAAAACGGACACAGACAATACTTATCTGAAATCCAAATCTCAAGTATTTCAACTACTGGCGGTAAAAAAACTGCTGCTAAGAAAGAAGAGAAAAAAGCTGAGCCTAAAAAAGCTGCACCAAAAGCAAGCTCAAAAGGTGATGATTTAAAGAAAATCGAAGGTATTGGTCCTAAGATTGCTACAACTCTTAATGAAGCAGGAATTGTTACTTTCTCAGATCTTGCAAACGCAAAACCAGAGGACATTTCTGAAATGATTAAGGATGTTCGTGGAAATCACGTAACAACTACTTGGCCACAACAAGCTCAACTTGCAGCTGATGGTAAGTGGGATGAATTAAAAGAACTTCAAGACCGTCTAGACGGAGGAGTTGAAAAATAAGTTTAACCTATTTCGCTTTCGCGAAAGCTTAAAATAAAACATCATGGCTCATAAAAAAGGAGTAGGTAGTTCTAAGAACGGTAGAGAATCAGAATCGAAACGATTAGGTGTTAAAATTTTTGGTGGACAAGCAGCAGTAGCTGGTAACATTATTGTTCGTCAAAGAGGTATGGAGCACCACCCAGGTGAAAACGTATATGCAGGTAAAGATTTTACTTTACATGCTAAAGTTGATGGAACAGTAAAGTTCGTTAAGAAAGGTAATAATAGATCATTTGTTTCTATTGTTCCTGAAGCACAAGCTTAATTCCATTAGATAATAGAATCAAAAACCCAAATCAATATGATTTGGGTTTTTGTTTTCGATAAAATTAAATCTTTTGTATTTTAATACAACCTTCTGTATTTCAGTAAACAGACTTATTCAAGGATGAAATCAAGTTTAAGTAGAGCTTAAATATTTAACTGCTTTTTAAAAAGTTAGCAACCAATTGTTATATTTGTTACTCTTGATGTAATTCAAGTATTAAAATTCAATTTTTTTGACTATGAAAAATTCACAGAAGTTAGTATTATTCGCTTTTATTTTAATTGGAAGTATTGCAAATGCTCAACCAGGTTTTGATGACACCGTTGAAGATGTTGCTCCTATTCCAGGATTACTAATTGCCGCAGCCGCAGCTATTGGAATCGGTGTTAGATCTGTTTATAAAAAGTCAAAGTAATAAAGTTATATCGCATACTTAAAGCCTCCTGTAAAATGGAGGCTTTTTTTATTTTCTACAACCGCAATTCTAATTTCACATTGATTAACATAAAATATTTTTAAACCTAGAGTAGTCCTTATTCTGTTTGTTATTTTAGCGTACAAAGACAACTTACAATAGTTAAACCATTTTTTAATTAGCTATTCGAATTAATCATCCAGACATGGAACAAAATAATAGTACGATAGACATAGCAAGCATAAATGAAAAAGTGCAACAAGAAAGTCAGTTCATTGATCTTCTTGTAAGCGAGATGAATAAAGTGATAGTCGGTCAACAGTATATGATTGATCGTTTGCTCATAGGTTTATTAGGACGCGGTCACATTTTACTAGAAGGTGTGCCTGGTCTAGCCAAAACTCTAGCCATTAACACCTTGTCAAAAGCCGTAAGTGCTAGCTTTTCTCGAATACAGTTTACTCCAGATTTATTACCAGCCGATGTTGTAGGAACTTTAATCTACAACATGAAAGACGCTGATTTTAGTATTAAAAAAGGTCCTGTATTTGCAAATTTTGTCCTTGCAGATGAGATCAATCGTGCTCCTGCCAAGGTTCAAAGTGCCCTTTTAGAAGCCATGCAAGAGAAGCAAGTAACCATTGGAGAAACTACTTTTAGTCTAGAAAAACCTTTCTTGGTTATGGCTACTCAAAATCCAGTTGATCAAGAAGGTACTTATCCACTACCTGAAGCTCAAATGGACCGTTTCATGTTAAAAACAGTTATTGATTATCCCACGTTAAATGATGAACAACACATCATGCGTGCAAATCTTAAAAAGGATTTTCCAGTTCCTAATGCAGTCATCACTACCGACCAAATCCTAAAGGCGCAAGATGCTGTAGAATTGGTTTACATGGACGAAAAAATAGAAAAGTATATCCTAGATATCATTTTTGCTACTAGATATCCAGAGAAATATAAACTAGAGGAGTTAAAACCTCTTATTAGTTTTGGTGCTTCACCTCGTGGATCTATCAATCTAGCCAAGGCGGCAAAATGTTACGCGTTTATAAAACGTCGTGGTTACGTAATTCCTGAAGACGTGAGAGCCGTCGTTCTTGATGTTTTAAGACATAGAATTGGTATCACTTATGAAGCAGAGGCAGAAAACTTTTCAAGTGTTGACATCATAAATAAAATTGTAAATACCATAGAGGTACCGTAGCATCTAAATAATCCTTTTAATAAATCTATAATTAGTAACAAATCCCTGTGTTCCACAGGCAACGTAACTTCATGAATACTCAGGAGCTTTTAAAGAAAGTACGAAAAATTGAAATCAAAACACGTCGATTGAGCGACGCTGTATTTGGTGGTGAGTATCATAGTGCTTTTAAAGGAAGAGGAATGACCTTTAGCGAGGTGCGTCAATATCAATTTGGTGATGATGTTCGTAATATAGATTGGAACGTAACCGCTAGATATAACGAGCCTTATATTAAGGTTTTTGAAGAAGAACGTGAACTTACGTTAATGCTAGTGGTAGATGTAAGTTCTTCAACTTTGTTTGGAACTCAAAATCAAATTAAAAAGGAGATTATAACAGAACTGTGTGCAACATTAGCCTTCAGTGCTTTACAAAACAATGACAAAGTAGGGTTATTACTTTTTTCGGATCAAGTAGAATTATTTGTGCCACCAAAAAAAGGAAAGTCACACATTCTTAGAATTATAAGAGAATTATTGGAATTTAAACCAGAACACAAAAAGACTGATGTTTCTGGGGCTTTAAAATATATGGCTGGTGTTCTTAAAAAGAAAGCCATTGTTTTTGTTTTGTCTGATTTTATGAGTGATGATTATATGAAAACCTTACAAATAATTGGACGCAAGCATGATGTTACTGGAGTAAGAATTTACGATAAGCATGAACAAGAGCTGCCTAAAATAGGCCTGGTCCAATTTAAAGATCTAGAAACAGGAAAAAATTTGTTCATTAATACAAACTCTAGCAAAACTCGCCGTGAGTATGCCGCTCATCATATAGAAAAAGCAGCTTATTTTAAAAATGCTTTCACTAGGTCTGATGCCGGAGCTATTGATCTAGAAACTAGAGAAGATTATTCAAAAAAATTATTAGGTTACTTTAAAGCAAGATAATGAAATACGTACTGTACCTCTTTTTTATTGTTTCTGCTTGGGCGATAGCTCAACAACCAGAAGTATCTACAAAAGTAGATCGTGACCTTATTAAAGTTGGAGAAGAAGTAGTTCTAGAAATTGGCATTACGGCTCAAAAAAGTGATTTAGTAATCTTTCCAGAGCAACCTGCCTATGGAGCTTTAGAGGTTTTAGAATCATATCCAGTAGATAGTGTTATTGCTGATGATAAATTTCAGCTTTTTAAGAAGTACGGAGTAACACAATGGGACAGCGGCGACTACTGGATACCACAATTAAAAGTCCTTATAAACGATGATAAGCAAGTCCTAACTGATTCACTTCTTGTAAGTGTAAGAGAAGTTGAAGTAGATACTACTAAACAAAAAATGTTCCCTATTAAGGACACACTTAATATTGAAACTGTTACAAGAACAGATTGGTCCTGGTTGTGGTGGCTACTTCTTTTATTACCTATTGGAGTTATTATTTATTTGCTTTCGCGAAAGCGTGAAAAGAAAAGCTATGAGGATACACTAGCTCCATATGAATGGGCTATATATCGTCTTAAACAACTAGAAAACAACAATTGGCTAGAAAACAGAGATTGGAAAAGCTACTATTCTGAAATCACATACATCATAAGAAGATATATAGATTCAAAGGTTTATGGTCGTACGATGGAAAGCACCACACAGCAATTGCTTACCGAGCTCAAGGTTGTGATGAATGAAAAGGGCATGCACATCACTCAGAATTCGGAAAACCGACTAGAATCATTGCTTCAAAAAGCTGATTTAATCAAGTTTGCTGGCGCCTCAAGTGACTCTATAAGTGCCAAAGAAGATCGTGGTTATGCACACGATATCATATACAACATTCATCAAGTGTTGCCACCACCTAGTGAGGAAGAGCTCATGCTAAGCGCAGAATATCAAAGAAAACAAGCTAGAAAAAAAGCCCTTAAAAAAGGATTGCTAGTTACTGCAATTAGTCTACTAGTCAATTGTAGCGGTATTGGGATATGGACTTACCTTTCAGGTTGGGACAATGTAAAGGATAGTGTCTTTGGAAATAAACTGCGCAGTTATAATGAGCAAGAATGGTATACGGCAGAGTATGGTTTACCAAGCATTCAACTTGATACACCAGAAATACTAGTTAGACAATCAACCTTAAACAGTGAGGAAGAAAGTACTGCTACAGAAATCAATGAGCAGGTCTTTGAATGGAAAGACGATAAAGATCTTGCAGGAGTTTATGTAAAAACATACCAAATACCAGCAAGTGCTACGCAAGGTAAACAAGAAATTAATCCTCAAGAGTTTATAGATATTTTCCTTAAACAATTAGAAGAAACAGGAGCATCAAACATCCTAAACTTTGACAGTGAAATCACTACCAATAACATACAAGGTATAAGTATCACAGGAAGTTTTGAACGTGGAGGAAATAAATACGATTACGAAACTAGATTTTATGCTACAGGACCTGGTGTAGTTGAGTGTATGGTTTATATTATCATGGACGATGAAGAATTAGAAGAAAGACAATATGGACAACAGCTTAAAGAAAGGGTTATAGAAAGTTTGACCATAGCTTCATCCATTCAACAATCTAATAATAAAGACAAGTAAAAGATGTGGAACTTTGAAAACATAAAGTTTTTAAATCCAGAGTTTTTCTGGTTGTTATTGTTATTAGTTCCGCTAGCGGTATTCTATTTTTTTACACATAGAAAACAACAAGCAGAGGTTTATATTTCTAGTACAGCTGGTTTTAAGTTTAAAGAATCACTTTTAGGTAAATTAAAGCCTATACTTTATTTACTTAGATTATTAGCTATCGCTTTATTAATTATAGCCCTAGCAAGACCTCAAACAACCGATGTTACTACTAGAACAAAAAAAACCAGTGGTATAGATATAGTTCTTGCCATTGATGTGAGTGCTAGTATGCTGGCAAGAGATTTTAAACCAGATCGGTTACAAGCAACTAAGGAGGTTGCTACAAACTTTATACAAGGCAGGCCAAATGACCGTATAGGTATTGTAGTATACGCAGGAGAAAGTTATACTAAAACACCTATTACTACCGATCAAAAGGTCTCGCTCAATGCGGTTAAAGGTATCGAATTTGACGAAGTGCTAGAAAATGGTACTGCAATTGGAATGGGATTAGGAACAGCAGTTAATAGACTTAAAGAAAGTGAGGCAGAAAGTAAAGTAATCATACTCATGACCGATGGTGTGAATAACAGCGGAGTAATTGATCCAAAAATAGCCGGAGAACTTGCCGTAGAATTTGGAATTAAGGTATACACCATTGGAATAGGTACAAATGGAAATGCTCTTTCACCATACAGCAGGTATCCTAATGGGGAATTTCAATTTAGAATGTTACCTGTAGAAATCGATGAAGAGCTTTTAAAAAATATAGCCGCGTCCACCGGTGGACGCTATTTTAGAGCAACTGATGATGAAAAGTTAAAAGAAATTTATAATGAAATCGATCAACTTGAAAAAACTGAAATAGAGCAATTTGAATTTTATAGTGTGCAAGAAAAATTTAGAGCATTTGCATTAATCGCCTTTTGTTTGCTTGCGATAGAACAATTATTAAAACACACGCTATTTAAATCTGTAGCCTAGTAAATATGTACGTACTTGAAGAGAAAATATATTTTTGGTTATTAGTAGCAATTCCATTGTTATTAGTGTTTTATATAGCCGTAAGCTTGTGGCGATTGAGAGCACAAAAAAAGTACGCCCAAAAACATCAATTACCACACCTTATGCCCAACAAGTCGTGGTTTAAACCACTTCTTAAGGTAATTACCATAAGTTTTGGGCTTGGCTTTATAGCCTTTTCATTAGTTAATTTAAAAGCGGGAACAAAACTAGAAACTGTTAACCGAGAAGGAGTAGATATCGTATTTGCCGTAGATATTTCAAAATCCATGCTAGCAGAAGATATTGCGCCTAATCGATTGGAAAAATCTCAACAACTTGTCACACAAATTATTAATAATCTTGCAAGTGACCGTATAGGATTGATTGCCTATGCAGGTAGTGCCGTGCCTCAGTTACCCATAACTACTGACTACGGTAGTGCCAAACTATTTTTACAAGGATTAAGTACTGATCTAGTATCCAGTCAAGGAACAGCAATTAATGAAGCAATAGAACTAGCACTAGGATACTATGGGGATGATAGTGAAGCTGCAAAAGTATTAGTTATCATAAGTGATGGTGAGGATCATGAAGGTGATTCTGTTGACCTAGCAGAGGCTGCTGCAGAAAAAGGCTTACACATAATAACAATAGGTGTAGGAACTCAAAAAGGTAGTAACATTCCTATACGAGAAAATGGTATTGTAAAATCCTTTAAAAAAGATCAAAACGGTAAAACTGTTATCACCAAATTAAATGCGACAACGCTTCAAGAAATAGCAGAGGCTGGTAATGGTGTTTATATCGATGGCACCTTAACTAATGAAGTGATTGAAAAACTAAAGGCAGAGTTAGACACCTTGGACAAAGTAGCTTTTGATTCACAACAATATGCCGATTTTGAATCACAATTCCAATGGTTTCTAGCCTTTGGCCTATTCTTTGTCGTACTGGATGTATTCTATTTAGAAAGAAAAACAGGATGGATTAAAAAACTTAATTTATTTAATGAATAATAATAGTATACATATCACCTATGTTTTGATATTCATGCTAATATCATTCTACACTGCGGCTCAAAACGAACAAGAACCAGCCATAAATTACGCAGAACAGCAAGCCATAAAAGATGCTCAAGATGCTGCTAGTGATGGTGATTTCGCTTTCGCGGAAGCGGAATACAAAAAAGCCCTATCATTAAACCCAGATAATGCGCAAGTAGCTTACAATTTGGGTAATCTGTATTACAACAACGAGAAAAAAATTGAGGCAAACTCCTATTTTAGAAAGGCTGCAGATGCTGCTACTTCTAAAGAAATGAAGCATAAAATTTTTCACAATATAGGAAACACTTTATTAGAGAACAAAGATTACGATAAAGCTATTGAAGCCTATAAGAACGCATTACGTAACGACCCTACCGACGATGAAACTCGTTATAACCTAGCTCTTGCAAAGCAAGAAAAAGAGAAACAAGGTGGCGGCGGTGGCGGCGGCAATGACGAGAATGATCAAAACCAACAGCAAGAAAAGGAGCAAGAACAAGATAAGAATAAGGAAGGTGATCAAGACGAAAAGTCTGATGGTGATAATAAAGGAGATCAAAACGAAAAAGAAGGAGATCAAGATAAAAATGATGGTGATCAAAAGAATGATGACCAAGGAAAAAATAGCGAAGGTGAAAACGGTAAAGATTCACCAGAAGAACAAAAAGGACAAGCACCTCAACGCCAGCAAGGAAAAATGACAAGGCAACAAATTAAACAGTTGCTCGAGGCGATGAATAACGAGGAAAAGAAAATTCAAAAGAAAGTAAACGGTAAAAAGGCCAAAGGAACCGTTAAGAAATCAGAAAAAGACTGGTAAGTAATGAAAAGCACGTGGTTTTACATATTAGTTTTTATAGCAGCATGGGCACACGCACAAGTAGAGTTTACTACGAGCGTAAGTCGTGAACGTATCGCACTCAATGAGCGCATGCGTGTTGAATTTAAAATGAATGTAAATGGTAATGATTTTACACCGCCAAACTTTGTAGGATTTCAAGTAGTAGGTGGACCTAGTCAATCTTTTTCACAACAATGGATTAATGGGAAAGGATCCATGACAAAATCGTTTACCTATATATTAAAACCTAATAAAACAGGAAAACAGTATATTAAACCAGCTACCATGAATTACGAGGGTAAAACATACTCTACTCAAACAGTAGAGATAAATGTAACTGGTGCTGTAAATAAACCTAAAAACATTAATGACACCTCGCCACGAGCAGATGAGACCGTACATCTCGTTGCCGAGATTTCAAACGCAAATCCTTATCTCAATGAAGCTATTAGGGTCGTATATAAACTTTATGTTTCAAACACATCTGGAGTAAATGACTGGCGCGAGGTTAACTCACCTAAATACGCAGACTTTTGGAGTGATAATATCGACAATCGTAATAGCCTAGTTAAAGAAGGAACTTATAAAGGAAAGCCTTATCGCTACAAAGTATTAAGAGAAGCTATTCTCTATCCTCAAAAAACAGGTAAATTAATTATAGAACCGCTTACTTTAGAAGTAGATGTGGTAGTTCCTACCGGTCAACGTAGTTTTACAGGTAGACCATATATGACCACCGAACAAATTACAGTCAGTGCTGGTAAACGTACTATTGATGTTAAAGATCTTCCACTAGATGGTAGACCAGCAAACTTCAATGGAGCGGTAGGTCAATTTGAATTTCAAGTAGAAACTGATCAAGTACAAATTGAAGCAGGTGAAAGCATGACTGCTAGTGTTCAAGTAGGTGGAGTAGGAAATCTTAAATTAATGGATTTACCAGAACTTAAAGCACCTAAGAGTCTTGAAGTTTACGAACCAGAACGCATTAATAACGTACGTACCTCAATTACCGGAATGCGAGGAAATATTAAGGACAAATACACCATAGTTCCTCAATACGGCGGTAAATATGTTATTCCACCTGTTGAATTTAGTTATTTTGATCCTAAAAAGGAGTCCTATGTAAGTTTAAATAGTGGTGAAATTTTATTACAAGTAGAAGGTGATGTTGCTGCTCCTATAGCAACCACAGAAAACAAAAACGTCATTACTCAAAACAACCAGTTTGTTTTCATTAAAACGGACACCGAATTAACATCACAAAACGAGGAACAGTTTTTTGGCTCAACAAAATACTGGATAACCTTAGGTGGTATTTTCCTTCTTTTACCTTTATTCTTAATAGTGAAAAAACGTAAAGAATCTAGAGCTGCCGATGTAGTAGGTAATCGATTGAGAAACGCCAATAAATTGAGTAAAAAATACTTGAGCACTGCTCGTAAAAATTTAGGTAATCACGAAGAATTCTATGTCGCTCTAGAAAAATCCCTACACAATTATCTCAAATCTAAACTTAGTATTTCAACAAGTGAAATGACTAAAAACAATGTAGGACAACTCTTATTAGACCGCGGTGCTACCGTTCAAACAAAACAAGAGTTTATTAAACTACTAGAAAGCTGTGAATTTGCACGATACACGCCGTCAACTCCTGCTAGCATGAGAGAAGATTATGAAAAAGCTAGTCAGGTTCTTAATTTGATAGACAAACAATTAAAAAGCTAGTTTTATGAGAACAACCTTAATTTTTCTAGCTACATTTCTATTAACTTGGCCTATTTTCAGTCAAGAAGAGGCTGCTTATTCCGCTTTCGCGAAAGCGAATCAAGCATATACTAACGAAAATTATGAAATAGCAATTGCAGGTTATGAGCAAGTATTAAATACAGGTCTACACAGTGCCGATGTTTATTTTAATCTAGCTAATGCTCATTACAAATTAAATCAGGTAGGTCCAGCTATTTATAATTACGAGAAAGCCCTAGAACTAGACCCTGAAAACGAAGATATTAAGAGCAATCTAGCATTTGCCAATCGTATGAAAATAGACGCTATAGAATCCTTACCACAAGACAATTTATCTGGAAGTTTACAGGATACTATAAAATCGTTATCTGTCGATGAATGGGCTTATTTTAGTGTCATTGCTGCCTTATTTACCATACTATTCATAGTACTTTATATTTACGCAGGAACTACAAGTAAAAAAAGATTGTTTTTTATTCTTTTCATTCTTACTGGTATTTTGTTTTTATCCACTGCTGCTGCAGCCTTTTACAGTAGTGAATATTTAGATAAAAAGCAATTTGCCATTGTTTACATAGAAGAATTCACTACTCGCAATGAACCTAAAAATAGCGCTGGTACCAGCTTTGTTATTCATGAAGGAACTAAGGTTGAGGTCCTTGAAGAATTCAATGATTGGGCGCACATAAAACTCGCAAATGGTAGTAAGGCCTGGATGCCATTAGAGGATTTGAAAAAGCTTTAAGAAATCTTTCTTCAATCTGATCTAGAACATAAAGTTTTATCATGCACGCATAACAACTAAAATACTTGTGTAAGTATGTCTGTTGTTGAGTTGCTTATATTTGCATATACCCCAAAAAAGTAGAATGACATTATCAAAAAATATTGCAGTAATAGGTGGTGGAAGTTGGGCAACGGCTATTGTGAAAATGCTGTCGGAGAACCTAGAAACTATCCATTGGTACATGCGCAGTGAATATGCCATTGAACATATTAAACGTAATGACCACAATCCTAATTACTTAAGCTCAGTTGAGTTTAAAAACAATCAATTGCACTTGTCTAGCGATATAAATGAAATCGTGAGCGCTGCAGATATTTGCATATTTGCGATTCCTAGTGCTTTTGTGTACAGCGAGTTGGAATCTCTAGAGGTTTCATTGGAAAACAAAATTATTTTTAGTGCTATCAAAGGAATAGTACCCGAAACAGGGCTTATTGTTGGAGAACATTTTCATGATCATTACAACATTCCTTTTGAAAACATTGGTGTTATTACGGGACCTTGCCATGCCGAAGAAGTTGCCCTAGAACGGTTGTCCTACCTTACAATCGCATGTGCAGATGAAGAAAAAGCGCAACATCTAGCTACTTGCCTTAATAGTGATTACATCAACTGTAAAATAAGTGATGATATCATAGGGACTGAATATGCCGCCATGCTTAAAAATATTTATGCTATTGCTGCTGGAATAGCTCATGGTCTGGGATATGGTGATAATTTTCAAAGTGTACTTATGAGTAATGCTATACGTGAAATGAAACGATTCATTAAAAAAGTACACAAAATGAAACGTAACATTAACGATAGCGCTTACTTAGGAGACTTACTAGTAACAGGTTATTCAGTTTTTTCACGAAATCGATTGTTTGGTAACATGCTAGGAAAAGGATATACAGTGCGCAGCGCGCAATTAGAAATGAGCATGATTGCCGAAGGTTACTACGCAACAAAAAGCGCGTACAAAATAAACGAAGATAAAGGAGCTCGTACTCCTATTTTAAATGCTGTTTACAGCATTTTATACGACAATAAAAACCCAAAGAAAGTATTTAAAAAACTAGCTGATAAGCTAGACTAAAATCAAAAAACATGTCTGAAATAGCCAAAGAATTTGGTATCAATACCGCTCTAGAAGCTCTAGGTCTCAATAAGAAAAATGAAGGGACTTCTACAGGTTCAAAATCAATCAAAGGTAGTGAGTTTATCACATCCTATTCACCAGTTGATGGTGCCGTTATAGGTGAGGTCTCTGTCACTACAAAAGATGCTTATGAAGAAGTAATGAGTGCTGCCCAAATAGCGTATAAAGAGTGGAGAGTTATTCCTGCACCACAAAGAGGTGAAATAGTACGTCAATTCGGTGAAGAACTTAGACGTCTTAAAGAACCTTTAGGTAAACTGGTTTCCTATGAAATGGGAAAATCTTACCAAGAAGGATTGGGTGAAGTTCAAGAAATGATTGATATCTGTGATTTTGCTGTTGGTCTTTCTAGACAATTACATGGATTAACCATGCATAGTGAACGTCCAGGACACCGCATGTATGAGCAATACCATCCTTTAGGAATTGTAGGAATTATAAGTGCCTTCAATTTCCCTGTTGCCGTATGGGCATGGAATACAGCGCTTGCATGGATTTGTGGTGATGTATGTGTGTGGAAACCTAGTGAGAAAACTCCTTTATGTGGGGTAGCTTGTCAAAATATCATTGCCAAAGTTTTAAAAGACAACAATCTACCTGAAGGAATCTCATGTTTAATTAACGGTGATTACAAAGTAGGTGAGTTTATGACAACAGATAAACGAGTGCCATTAGTAAGTGCCACTGGTTCTACTCGCATGGGAAGAATAGTAGCTGCAACGGTAGGTGAACGTTTAGGTAAATCATTGTTAGAATTAGGTGGTAACAATGCCATAATCGTAACACCAGATGCAGACGTTAAAATGACTGTGATAGGCGCTGTTTTTGGTGCTGTAGGAACCGCTGGTCAACGTTGTACTTCTACAAGAAGATTAATTGTTCATGAATCTATGTATGACACTGTTAAAAATGCCATAGTAGATGCGTATCAACAACTTAAAATAGGTAACCCATTAGATGAGAATAACCATGTAGGCCCATTAATTGATACAGATGCTGTTGCTAATTATAACAAGGCTCTTGAAGATGTTGTTGCACAAGGTGGAAATATTCTAGTAGAAGGTGGAGTACTTACAGGTGCTGGATATGAAAGCGGCTGTTATGTGAAACCTGCGATTGCAGAGGCATCTAACAACATGGAAATTGTACAACATGAGACTTTTGCCCCAGTACTTTACTTACTTAAATATTCTGGCGAAGTAGAAAACGCTATTGAGCTACAAAATGATGTTGCACAAGGTCTTTCTAGTGCCATTATGACTAATAATTTAAGAGAGGCAGAACGCTTCCTTTCACACGCAGGTTCTGATTGTGGTATAGCAAATGTAAACATCGGTACAAGCGGTGCAGAAATAGGTGGTGCTTTTGGTGGTGAAAAAGACACCGGTGGCGGACGTGAATCTGGATCAGATGCTTGGAAAGTTTACATGCGTCGTCAAACTAATACTATCAATTACACTACTGAGTTGCCTCTTGCGCAAGGGATAAAATTTGATCTATAAGTAAAAGTATTAGAAACTTAAAAGCAGCTCTTTTAAAAGAGCTGCTTTTGTATTTTTAGACAAATTTAAATCATGAATGTAGAACAACTTAGAGATTATTGCTTGTCGAAAAAGGGTACCACAGAAGAATTTCCGTTTGATCAGGTAACCTTAGTCTTTAAGGTTATGGGAAAAATGTATTGTCTAACAGGATTAGAACATTGGGAAAACGGTAAGCCAGCTGTTAATCTCAAATGCGATCCTGAAAAAGCTATACAATTACGTGAAAAGTATAAGGGAACTGTCATCGGTGGCTATCATAGTAACAAGAAACATTGGAATACAGTCTATTTAAATGAAGACATGGGCGATGACGAACTGTTAACGTGGATCGATCATAGTTACAAGCTTGTAGTAAATAAGCTCACTAAAAAACAAAAGCAAGAATTACAGCTACTCTAAACATGATATTAGACCTATTAAACACCTATAAAGAAAGGATAGAAATCAACCGAGGCAAGGTTGAAGCTATTAAGAAAAAACTATCATTGAGCAGTGCTGTAAGATTAGTTTTATTCCTATCCTTAGCTGTAAGCGTATATTATTTCTGGAGTAAAATAGGTATCCTAACATTAATTTTAGGTACTGGTGGCGCCCTATTTCTATGGTTAGTAAAGAACCACCAAAATTTAAAAAATCAAAAAGATTTTCATCAATTATTAATCGAAATTAATGAAAAGGAAATCTTAGCCGTCCAAGGTGAATTTGATTCCTTTGTTGATGGTGATGCTTATAAAAATCCAACTCATGACTACTCACACGATATAGATTTATTTGGTAAGGGTTCATTATTTCAACAAATAAATAGGTGTGCTACAAAAGGTGGTGAAGTTACGCTTTCGCGAAAGCTAACTCACAATCAACCTATTGATGTAATTGAAAAGCAAATAGCGATTAAAGAGCTATCTGGCAAACTTAATTTTAGGCAAAACTACATGGCTACTGCAAGATTGATTTCTATAGATCGTGCTACAAACTTTGCTCATTGGTTTACAAATTATAAACCATTTGTACCTAAATATTATTCATGGGTGTGGTCTATAATTCTCACTGTTAACATAGTGCTTATTGCCTTGTATAGCTTTACTAGTTTAAACGGTTATTTAGCATCAGTAGGTGTTGTCATTGCTCTATTAGTGACAAGGCGCTATCTTAAAAAAGTGAATCAAGTAGCTCAAGTAATTACACCGCTTGAAGATTTTTTTGCTCAATATGGAAAACTAATTGCAATTATTGAGAATCAAGAGTTTCAATCATCTTTACTGTTGGAAATCCAAAACAATCTTAAAACACAGGATAAAAAAGCATCTAGCGTTATGCATGATTTTTCACAAGCTCTAGGTAGGTTAGATCAAAGGCATAACATGTTGTTTGGATTTATGGCAAATGCATTAGGTTTATGGGATCTTAAGCAAATGAGCTACATAGAACGTTGGATAAGTGAGTATAAAGAAAAAGTAGGTACATGGATAAGTATGATTGAAGAGGTGGATGCCATTAATAGTATGGCTAATTATGCCTATAATAACCAAACCTATACCTATCCTAGTATCAAATCTGGTCCGTTTACCTTACAAGCTACCAAAGCCTCACATCCTTTATTAAATCCAGAAAAAGCGATTGGAAATCCAGTATCTATAAGTCAAGGCGAGTTTTTCATCATTACCGGAGCCAACATGGCTGGAAAAAGCACCTTTCTTAGAACCGTGTCATCACTAATCGTTATGGCAAATTGCGGACTTCCAGTTTGTGCTCATGATGTTGTATATTCTCCTATTAGGCTAATCACCAGTATGCGTACTACAGACTCAATACAAGATGACACCTCATACTTCTTCGGTGAATTAAAGAGATTACAATACATTATGAATAGCATTGAAGAGTTTCCTTATTTCATTGTTTTAGATGAAATTTTAAAAGGAACAAACAGTGAGGACAAAGCTATTGGATCACAAAAATTAGTACAAAAACTTAATTCACTGGGCGCAACAGGAATTATAGCCACACATGATTTAAGCCTAACACAGGTAGCAAACGATTATCCTGGCATTAAAAATTACTATTTTGATGCAGAAGTTGTAAATGATGAATTACATTTTGATTATAAATGTAAAACTGGAGTAGCTCACAATATGAACGCCAGCTTCCTGTTGCGTAAAATGGGAATTGTTGAATAAGCCTTACTTATTCTTCAAATAAAGCTTTAAGTTCAGTCGCATCAGCAGCTTTCATTTTACCAGCAAGAACTAGACTTAATTGCTTACGCCTTAAAGCCGCATCATAACGCATTTTTTCCTCTTCAGTTTCTGGTGTAATGGCTGGAATTTGAACCGGTCTACCTGTATCGTCAACTGCTACAAACGAATAAATCGCCTCGTTGGCTTTAGTTCTCTCACCGCTCTCACGATCTTCTACCCAAACATCCATAAAAACCTCCATAGAAGTTTTAAAGGCTCTAGTTACTTGTGCTTCAATAGTTACAACACTACCTAGAGGAACCATTCTATTAAATGCTACATTATTTACCGATGCTGTTACCACAATACGTCTAGAATGACGTCTTGCCGCAATACTTGCTGCACGATCCATACGAGCCAGCAATTCACCACCAAATAAATTATTAAGTGGATTAGTTTCACTAGGTAATACCATATCAGTTACCGTTGTAAAAGATTGCGATGGCGTTTTAGCTTGCATAATTTGAAATTTTTTGCAAAAGTAGCGTATAAGCTTAACTACCTACCAGCTTTTAGATGAATTTAAGGTTAAAATGTGGAGATCATTATCTCGTTCAACATTATAATTCTTATTATTTTTGAAAAAGTTTGAAAATAGTACGTTACATATTAATGCCGGTCTATCGAGTGTGGTTCTACGTACTAGTAGGGCTTCCTATTGTAGTATTAATGCCATTGTTAATTCTTACTACTATTTCTGAAAAAACTTACAATTGGTTCTTTAAACTTGCAAGATTGTGGGCTGCCATCGTTTTATACGGTATGGGATTCTTCCCAAAGATTAAACGATTAGCCAAAATGGATCCTCATCAAAGCTATATGCTAGTGGCAAACCACACTAGCATGACTGATATTATGATGATGTTGTTGATATCAAAAAATCCATTTGTTTTTGTAGGTAAAAAAGAGCTCGCAAAGATCCCTTTATTTGGTTTTTTCTATAAACGTACTTGTATTCTTGTAGACAGGAGCAACCCAAAAAGCCGCAAAGCTGTATTTGATCGAGCCAGACAACGTATGGAAGACGGCGTAGGAATTTGTATTTTTCCTGAAGGTGGAGTTCCCGACGACACAAGTATTCTCTTGGACACTTTTAAGGATGGCGCTTTTAGACTTGCCATAGAACATCAAATACCTGTTTTACCCGTCACTTTATTTGATAATAAAAAGCGTTTTCCATTTGAATTTTTTAAAGGAAGTCCAGGAAAAATGAGAGCAATAGTACATCCTAGTATACCTAGTACTGGTATGACATTGCAGGATGATAAAGTACGCTTTCGCGAAAGCGTAAGACAAATAATTCTTCAATCACTAGAACGAGCATCATAAAAAAGAAAAACCGTCTCCATGGCACAGGAAACGGTTATTCATCATCATTGCATAATTAATCGAGTTTCAACTTAACTAAAGCTCAATTATACTTTTAAAATCTATATCTAACTCCTGAATAAATTCCCACCGCAAACGGCCTAAAATTTTCAGAATTGGTACGTAATGTATTGAGTTGATATTTCAACATAGGTTCTAGACTCACACCTATTTTATTATTAAAATTATAGTCAAGACCCAATCCAAAATTGGCACTTTGATTAAAGGTGTTAAAATTAGAATCCTCACCTAAGGTTGTTATTCCTTTTTCATTTTCAATGACCACAACATTATCGGTTAGGAATAACGCACTGAAACCAGCCAATACATTAAACTTAAATTGACTATCTATCAGGGTATATTGAACCTCGAGCGGCACTTCGACATAACCCAAATCTTGTCTAAGCTCACCTTCAATACCATTAAATGTCGTGGTTGCACCAAACTCTTGATTAAAGCTAGAGGCTAGTAAATCAACATTATTAGGAGCTTGATTTGAAGTGGAAACAGCATTAGGGTCATAGCCTGTTGAACTAGAAGTTCCTCGGGCAAGAAAATCAAATCCTGTGTTATACACCACATCCTGCGTTCCATAATTTAATCTCATGCGGTGCACACCTGTTCTCACGCTCCACCGTGGAGCAAAATTATAAGCAACATTGAATCCTACACTTAAGTTTACACTACCATTAGTTTCATTTTCAGTTACCTGATCGTTTATGGCTGTTCCCGATAAAACATCTGAATAAACTGGTGCTATCAAACTAGATCCTTGCCATGATGGTGAGAATACGGTAGCGGTTGAATCGTTTTTCTCTTCCATTAATTTTTGAGCAGCTAGCATGGCATCCAACTCTTGAGACCGTTGTTTATTCAAACTATCAGTAAATTTCTTATTATGAGCCATCAACGACTGGTCATTTTCTAGATTGCTTTTAGTTGCCTTAATGCCGTTATTTTCAACTTCACTTTGATTAGATGGTGTTTCTTGAGAATTATTGGCCATTGATTGACCTAATGGATTATTAGTTTTATCACCAATTCCATTTTTAATTTTGTCATTATTATTGAGATTATTTTGAGCAAAGTTTTGATTTGCTACATCAGTTGATAGTAAATCTCTTTTTTGTGCAACTTTTGAATTCTTTTTAATTCTAGACTTGGATGAGTTATTAACCAATACACCTGCCCGATCACTTTTCTTTAAAACAGAATTATTTTTAGATTGTTGATCACTAATTATGGATTGATTGTTATCGTTATCGATCCTTATAGATGTATTATTACTCTGACTACTAGTATTTGAATCTGTAGCTTCGGTATTATCCTGAGTGGACGAAACAGAAGAGCTATTATCTTCATAAGAAATTGCTCTATCCTCTGTTTCATCTACGTCAGGATCTAGGTCTGGAGTGGTTACTATCTCATTATGAACCCCAACATTATCAGTAAACTGATTTGAGAAGTAAACGGTTGTTACAATTATCGCAATAGCTGCTGCTATTCCAGACCAATATATCCAGATGGGCGTACCTTTCTTTTCTGGTTTTTGAGACGGTATTTTTTGTTCTATATTCTCCCAAAGTCCAGGTGGTGGCGTTACTTCAAAATCCTTGAAACGCTCCTGAAAAATTCTATCTATGTTCTTTTTATCTGCCATTTTCTAGCTGGCGTTATGATTATTATTCTCACGCCATTTTTCTATCATATCCTTAAGATGAAATCTAGCCCTAGCAAGGTTAGACTTTGATGTTCCTACCGTTATCTCCATCATTTGGGCTATATCCTTGTGGCTGTAACCATCTAGAGAATATAATGTAAATACCATACGATAACGATCTGGTAGTTTTTGTATCATTCCTAGAAGTTCATCCATTGTCAAGCTTTCATCATCTTCAACTTCTAATTCTACATCTTTAATTTGTTCTTCGTCTTCTAGTTTATAAATTTTTGTTCCTCTGTATCTTTTAAGAGCTTCATTAATTGCTATTCTCTTACACCAGCCTTCAAAAGATCCCTTATGACTAAACTGACCTATTTTTTTAAATATTGTTATAAAAGAGTCTTGCAAGATATCTTGTGCATCTTCCTGATTTGGGGCGTATTTGAGTGTACTAGCGTATAACTTACTAGCTAAACGTTCATACACTTCTCTTTGCGCCTTGCGATCTCCTTGTGCACATGATATGATAAGCTCTTTTTGAACCACATTATAAATTTATTCCCTTACAGGAACGGTCATTTCAATATAAGTAGGCAACCCATCGGCATCCAATCCGTTAAAAAATTTAAACACATAGCTACCGTTACTGGCAGCTATAAAGTTTAGATTGACCTCTTCCTCAATAACGTTGTTAGGGTTATTTTCTGCAAAACAATCATTTGCGTTATAAACCAATACAGGTGTTACCGTTCTTTCATTTAAAGTAGGTATCACCTCAAATCCTGAAAAAACAAAGCATTCTGCAGGTTTTTCTATTTTTAAAGTAACTATATGCGTCGTTCCAAAATCAAGGGTGTCTGGCATATTTACTTCAACCACTTTTGCCGCAGAATAAGCTATCTGTGGACCATCATCTTCAATAGAACACGATACTATTGATAACACAACAAAAAGGGATAACAATAAAGATTTCAACTTCATATTCAAATTACATTTCTATACTATAGATGCATATCTATATAAAAGGTTGCGTGAAAAAATAAAAAAATAAAAAACCAGCTGTAATCTACAGCTGGTCACAAAGTTACTATTATTTAAATGTTGTTATGAAAGACTATCTTTAATAGCATTCATGATTTTCTCTTCAAGCTCGTCGACTAGATCTGGGTTGTCTTTTAAAATAGTTTTAACCGCATCACGACCCTGACCTAATTTTGTGTCTTCATAGGAGAACCAAGAACCTGCTTTTTTCACGATTTCATATTGAACACCTAGATCAATAATTTCTCCTAGTTTAGAAACACCTTCACCGTACATGATATCAAACTCGGCAGTTTGGAAAGGTGGTGCCACCTTATTCTTAACTACTTTTACCCTAGTTTTGTTACCTAATACAGAACCTGAACTATCCTTGATTTGAGTAGATCTTCTTATATCTAATCGCACTGATGCATAAAACTTCAATGCGTTACCACCGGTTGTTGTTTCAGGATTTCCAAACATCACACCGATTTTTTCGCGTAATTGATTAATGAAAATTACTGTACAGTTAGTTTTTGAGATAGTACCCGTCAATTTTCTCAAAGCTTGTGACATTAAACGAGCATGTAATCCCATTTTACTGTCTCCCATCTCACCTTCTATTTCGCTTTTTGGAGTAAGCGCCGCAACCGAGTCAACTACAATGATATCGATAGCACCTGATCTTATCAGATTGTCGGCAATTTCCAAAGCCTGCTCTCCGTGGTCAGGTTGAGAAATAATTAGATTATCAAGATCCACACCTAGTTTCTCTGCATAAAATCTATCAAAAGCATGCTCTGCATCAATGAATGCTGCGATTCCACCTGCTTTTTGCGCCTCGGCAATAGCATGTAAGGTAAGTGTTGTTTTACCAGAAGATTCTGGCCCATAAATCTCAATTACCCTACCACGAGGATAACCACCTACACCCAAGGCAGAATTAAGAGCTAGTGAACCAGTAGGTATAGCATCTACTTCTTCAACCACTACATCTCCCATTTTCATCACCGCACCTTTACCGTATGCTTTATCTAGCTTATCAAGAGTAAGCTTCAGCGCCTTTAATTTTGCTGCTTTTTCTTTATCGTCTGCCATTTGAAATATTTTACGTAAAAATAAAGGGAGATTCAAGCATTTGCAACTGGAATTCAATAAGATTATTAACTACTATAATTGAGTGCTTAAGCAAATTAAATTATGTTATTCCGCTTTCGCGAAAGCGTAATGAAAACAGAGAAAATGAACGATTAAAAGACTATTTTTTATCTAAGAACTTCATTACAAAAATGAGTTTTGTTTCACTCAAAGAATAACAATACCTTTGCAAGCTCAACACTATTAACTGTTTATAGCATGCAACTGTACAACAAATTAAGTGCTGAAGAAAGAAGAACTATGATACGTGAGGCTGGTAAAGAGCGCCTTACGATTTCTTTCTATCAGTATGCCCGATTAGGAAATCCAGAATTATTTAGAAATCATCTTTTTGTCGCATTTGACAATTTAGAAGTATTAGGCCGTATTTATGTAGCCCATGAAGGTATAAATGCGCAGCTCTCTATTCCTGCTGATCGTTTTATGGAATTCAAGAACTTTCTAGACGATATCTACTTCCTAAAAGATATAAGACTAAATATCGCTCGTGAACAAGATAACGAAAGCTTTTTAAAGCTAAAGGTCAAAGTTCGTAACAAAATTGTTGCCGATGGCTTAAACGACGAGACTTTTGATGTGACCAATAAAGGTCAACATGTCAATGCCGAGCAGTTTAATGCTCTAATTGAAGACCCAAACACGATTCTTGTGGATATGAGAAATCATTATGAAACTGAAATCGGCCATTTTAAAAATGCTTGGACTCCAGATGTAGATACTTTTAGAGAAAGCTTGCCAATTATAGAAAACGAGATCAAGCAACATAAAGAGGATAAAAAACTGGTAATGTATTGTACTGGTGGAATAAGATGTGAAAAAGCTAGTGCCTATTACAAGCATAAAGGATTTAAGGATGTTTACCAATTAGAAGGTGGTATTATCGAGTACCACAGACAGGTAACAGAAAAGGGATTAGAAAATAAATTTAGAGGAAAAAACTTCGTTTTTGACCAAAGATTGTCTGAAAAGATTGGTGATGAGGTGATTGCTAACTGCCACCAATGTGGCGAACCATGTGACACTCATACAAACTGTGCTAATGATGCTTGTCACTTGTTATTTATTCAATGTGATTCTTGTAAAGAAAAGTATGAAAACTGTTGTAGTCAGGAATGTAATGACATTATCCAACTTCCTCTAGAAGAGCAAAAAAAACTACGTGCTGGTCACTATAATAGCAACAATATTTTTAAGAAAGGTAAAAGCGAAAAGCTTAAGTTTAAAAAACATGTTTAATTAGTAAAAAAAGGGCTTTCAAAATTGAAAGCCCTTTTTTAATGATTTAATTATACATTTATTTTTTCTTCATAATTTTTCTTATTCCTATTCCTAATGCTGCAGCAATAGCTAGTGCTATTCCAGGAATAAAAGCGACGTCTTCAACCGTGTCATCAAAACCTGGTTGTGCCATTACAATTGAGTTGCTTACTATTAGTACTATAAGCGTGATATATAACTTTGCTTTCATGTTTTGATTTTATTTTATGAGGATTTTTCTTGTTGTTGAATCTGTTCCGTTACTTACTGTTACGAAGTAAACTCCTGCTGTTAAATTGCTTAAATCACTTATTGTAATTCCATTAGTTGTTACATGAGTATTAATAGATCTAATTTTTTGTCCTAAACTATTAAATAGTAAGGCTGATAATTCATTATTACCTGAATTACTTACCTCTATATGCAATTGATCTCCATTTACAGGATTAGGATACAACCTTAGATCTTGAGCAAATGTTGATTCTTCAGTAGATAAAGTAACTGTTTGAAAAACTAGTTCAAATCTGTTAGAATTGATAGTATTTACATCATTGAAATCTACACTAAAGAATACATTTGTTGTAGCGTTATTAGATACAGGTGTTAATTGTCCCGTAAACGTATCTTTAATAAAGACATCCACATTTGAAAGCTCGTTAATTGAAACTTGCATAGCATAATCATTAACCTGATAATTAGATATGTTTAAAACTACAGTTTCAGAAGCTGTAGGAAGTGAGCGTCGTTCAACTGCAAGTTTATTGATGCCTTTTTGTACGGCGATATTTGCGTTTAATCCATCTAATTTAACGGCATCATTATAGTCTACATTATCACTGTGCTGGTTATCAAAATGAATGTACATCCCATCACTTTCCGAAAGATTATTATTTAATCTTGAAGTTTGAAATAATTTTATTCCTACAAAACCATTTAATGGATTTGATCTAAAAACGTTCTGATTTGAAGTACCAGTCACCTTGTCTGACTCACTTACTGTTAAACTAGTAGCTCCAGTCGCTGCTGCAAAAAACACAGCTTGACCTGGGTCTAAAATGTTACTAGCTGTACCTGCGGTACCAGTACCAGAACTTATATTAATTGCTACATAATTACCTTTTACTCCTAATGTAGGATCCCAATAATACATATCAACTCCAGTATTAGCCGGTGAAACTGAAGCCATATCAATTTTGGCCTGATAAGGATTTGCCATGGCAAAGAATTCTCCATCTGCTATAGTAGGTGTCATGTTCATATCTCCAGTATACAGCGTTCCTGTAGCTCTTAATGTTGTGGCTGTTTGAGCTGCGTTATTATTACTTAAATCAGTCGTTCTATCACCTCTTACATATAATCTATAGTAGGTTCCAGTATTCAATATTTCTGAATTAGTATTTGTAATAGCGTCCCATGACTGAGTTCCATCATTCCACTTAAACATACTTGGATTACCTGTTGGTGTTTCATCATGACCAGAGGTAGCGTTTACACTTCCTATTGTTCCTGTCGTTCCGGTCACATGAACTCCAAAACCAGTACTATTGTTACCAGATTCTTGCCAGCTATCAAAAACTGTTTCCCCAGAAACGGATGAACCAACAAAACGGAAGGCTCTATTTGAAGCAGGTATATAGCGCTCTACATTTACATTACCACTTATTGAAGCTCCTGCTCCTAATGGAGCTAAAACGGCTGTGCCAGAGGCATCACTTTTAAAGGTTAAACCTCCATTTGTTGTTAAATTACCATTTGCGACAGTAAGTGTTCCTAATAGGTCCTGGGTACCACTTAAATTAACGTTGTTTGTATTATCAATTGTGAGATTATCGATGATACCTGTACCAGAAATATCTTGTGCACTAGAACCATTTAAGACTATTGCATTTGTACCTAGTAAACTACCATCATTAACTAGGCTACCATTTATTATTAAATCGCCTGCACTCGCATCTAACGATGCTCCAGACTCAACAGTCACATTACCAGCTGTAATTCCTGCTGATAAAACAGCAGTAGATCCAGACTGAATTATTAAGTTATCATTAGCTGTAATATTCCCTTCTGGGTTATTACCGCCCATCCATGATGAGCCATTCCATGTATAATCCGTACTAGCTGCCTGTACTCCAAAATCATCAACGAATAAATCAAAGTCTGACGAACCAGCGCTACTTGCCTTCGCTATTATACCGAACCTAACTAAACCTGAATAGGAAGATAAATCAATGGTAATAGAATCACCGCTATTTGAAGGTTCAGTTCCTTGTGACCAATTTTGCAACACATTAGAAGATGACCAGGTCACACCGTTATCTGTTGAGATCAAAAGACTAACTGAGTCAGTGGCTTCGAAGCTTGCTGAACCTGTACCATTCCATACAGTAGCTCCGATATCAAAAATTAATTCATAATTATTACCTGTGCCTAAATCGTACGAAGGGCTTATTAACCATTGTCCAGTTGTATTTGTATACATATTATATTTGGCCGAATTTGATGAAGTCCCATTCAAGTAATCATCATCTGTCCATGCAGAAGATCCAAATGACAATGAAGTGTCTATCTCACCAGTAGCTTCTTCCCAACAATTCGGTAAATAAACTGAGAAATCTTCTATGGTATTTGGTGTTAACGGCGCACATGTGGTTGCAAAGCTTACTACACTAGACCAATCACTAGTATCTGTAGGAGAGCAAACTGCACGTATATAAATATCGTAATCAGTTTCAGGAGTTAAACCAGAAAGAGTATATGGATTTGAATTTGCACTTACTACCGTACCTGTTCCTTGAGTAAATCCGCTAGCTCCGTATTCTAATTCCCATTCGGTTTCACCATTTATTGCACTCCATGTGATTTGTGCAGAACTTGAAAAAGGAGCTGCAGATAAATCCGCTGGCATGATACAGTTAGGTGCCATTGTAAATGAAATATCATCTAGATAATAACTATCGTAAGAACCTGTTTGTCCATGTTTTATTGCCATATAAGAATCTGTTCCTGCTGGAATTACCACGGTTACATTTTCAAATGATGATGATGTTAGTGTTACTACCTCAACAGAAGTAAAGGTAGCAGGGTCATTAGCATCTGTAATTGTTCCTATTTCTAATTCTTGACCCGTTGATCCTTTAACACCAAATGATACTTGAATTCCATCAGTTGTTAGTTCAGCGATTTGTGGAGAAATCAACATATAGGTCCCTGTAGTATTAAAACCATTATAAAGACGGAATGATTTATTACCTGATTGGACATTGACTGTAGAATTGTCATAAACATAAGCAGCACCAGAGCCTGAATCTATCATATTCCAGCAGTCTGGGGCATTCGGTGAAGATGTGCTTCCCGTTGCTGTTGACTCAAACCCTTCGGTAAAAGGCACATTGAAAATCAAACATGATGTCGTAAAACTATAAACGCCTGACCACGAACTCGTATGTGTTAATGAACATTTAGCCCTTACATAAACGTCGTAATTCGTGTTTGCTGATAAACCTGATAGAGTATAAGGATTGGTGTTAGCTACTACAACAGTACCAGTACCTTGCGTAAAGCCACTAGCTCCATATTCTAATTCCCATTCAGTTTCACCGCTGCCACCGCTTGTCCATGATAAATCTATACTATTGGAATCTATATTACTTCCATCTAAAGAATAAGGTTCTGAACATGCAGGTGTTTCTCTTACTCTAAGCTGGCTAAAATGGAAGTAAACATCCTCTGTGTCATTAACACTACCGTCGGTTCCATAAAATGCAAATTGAACTGGTCCTGATAGAGATGAAATGTCATAAGATAGGTATTCTCCCGTATCAGATGGTTCATTTCCTTGAGTCCAAGACTGCAACGTAACCCACGTATTACCACCATCCACCGAATACACAAAAGCTACTAAATCATCTGATCCTAAACTTGCTCCAGAACCACTGTTAGCATTTTCGGTCAATGCTACTGTAATATTAACTTCAGTTGCATTGGATGTCGTTACATCAATTAATGGAGATAGTACCCAATCTGACCTATTGTCTGTATATAAATTAATAGCATTACTAGGAGTACCACCGTAGTTGGATGAATACCATAATCCTGATCCTAAATTACTTGGGCCAGTTGCTAATGTTCCATCGCCTGCTTCGTTCCAACAATTGTCTGAGAGATTTGCAGGTATTGCTGCGTTAAATTCTAAATTAAAAGCGCTACAAAGAGTGGTGAAACTTTCACTTGAAGACCATTCACTTGAATCAGTTGGTGAACATACTGCCCTTACATAAACATCATAATCAGTATTTGCCGTAAGTCCTGATAAAGTGTATGGGTTGCTATTAGTTGACACTATGGTACCTGTTCCTTGAGTAAATCCACTAGCTCCGTATTCTAATTCCCATTCAGTTTCACCGCTGCCTCCAGAAGTCCAATCTAAGTCTACAGAGGTTGGTGTTACATTTGAAGAAGTTAATGAGGAAGAAGCAATACATGTAGGCAAGGTCAAAAAATTTACCACTGAAGACCAATCACTTGAATCAGTTGGTGAACAAACTGCTCTTACATAAACATCATAATTAGTATTTGCCATAAGGCCTGATAAAGTATAAGGATTGCTATTAATTGATACGATGGTACCTGTTCCTTGAGTAAATCCGCTAGCTCCGTATTCTAATTCCCATTCAGTTTCACCGCTGCCTCCAGAAGTCCAATCTAAGTCTACTGAGGTTGGCGTTATAGCACTTGCACTTAATACGCTAGGGCTTAAACAAGAAGGTGGCACAGGTACAATTATCTGAAAAGAAGCTTCCAATTCTAATTCTGGTGACCCTGGTTCCCAATTAAAACTTGCATCAACCGTTGATGGATCGCTGGGTGAATTTCCACCGTTATCACCTATTACCGATCCGTATGCAGTAACAGAAATAGTCGTTCCATCCCAACCGTCAGAGTATTGATCATAACAATTAACATAATAAGTTCCTGGAGCGATAGAAATGTCTTGATTTATTAATCCTGCGCCATTGCTATACGATCCATCACCTTGACCCCACACTTGAGTTCCACCACCATCCACAGCTGTGGTTATACTAACCCATTTCTCGTTAGGAAAACTTCCTCCAGAGGTTGTTATATTAATAGTCGATTGCGACAACGCGTAAAAAGAAATAAAAGAAAATAATACAAGTAGTTGTGCTTTCATATTCAATAGTTTTTGAAAGAGAACCTTAAAGAAACAACTATTACCGTTAATTGTTAATTTTATATTAATAAAATAGACAAAGACACCTTTTAGTAAGATTAAAAACACAATACCTCAAACCAATTATGCACTTTCTTGTTTATATTTAACTAATACACAAGTTAATTTCCACAAAACCGCCGTTTTTATTAGAGAAAAATTATTTCACTATGTACATAGGCGAAAGCTGTAAGAATTGTTAATAATTACCTAAAACCAGAAAGCCATGGTAAACAAGATGAAAAAAAGTGAATTTCGTTATATCTTGAACCACATTAAATAATACACTATGCGCTGCACATTAACAGTCCTCATTTTTTTCCTTTCTTCCACTTTGCTTTTTGCGCAAAATCTCACTAACCTAGAATTTAAAAACATTGGTCCTACTGTCATGTCTGGACGTGTAGTGGATATTGATGTGAATCCACAAGACCCAACCGAGTTTCTTGTAGCCTATGCAAGCGGTGGTTTATGGCATACTACAAACAATGGTACAAGTTTCTCTCCTATAATGGACAATGCCATCACCATAAACTTAGGCGATATCGCTGTTGACTGGAAAAATAAAACCATATGGGCCGGAACCGGAGAAAACAACGCTAGTAGAAGCAGCTATGCTGGTGTAGGAATTATTAAATCATCCGATTGGGGAAAAACATGGAGCACGCCCATGCTCAAAAATAGTCAACACATAGGTCGCATTATAATTAACCCTGATAATCCAAACAATGTTGTGGTTGCTGTTACAGGTCCATTATATTCTTTAAGTGAAGAAAGAGGAATGTACAGTACCATGGATGGCGGTAAAACCTGGAATAAAACGCTATACATTGACGATAAAACTGGTTTTATTGATCTAGCTCATGATCCTAACAACTTTAATACCCAATACGCTACTAGTTGGGAGAAGGATCGTAAAGCATGGAATTTTGATGGCGCTGGTAATGGAAGCGCCATTTACAAAAGTGAGGACGCTGGCCTTACCTGGACTAAAATATCGACAGTAAACAGTGGATTCCCTACTGGAATAGGTGTAGGACGTATAGGCCTTTCTGTATTTGATGATAACACATTATACGCTATTCACGATTCACAATTTAGAAGAGCTAAGAAAGATGGAGATAACGCTTCAGCAAAAGCGAACTCAAAAAAAATCAATAAAGAGGACTTTAAGTCAATGTCAACCGATGATTTCTTAAAACTTGATAATAAAGTGCTCAATGCTTTTCTAAAGGAGAATGGATTTCAAGAGAAGTATAGAGCAGAAAGCGTTAAAAACCTGATACAAAAAGGTGAAGCAACGCCGGCTGACGTTGCACTATATCTAGAAGACGCAAATAGCCAACTTTTTGACACACCTGTTAAAGGTGCCGAGCTGTATCGTAGCGATGATGCAGGAAAAACATGGTACAAAACACATGAAGGACAAATTGATGATGTTTTCTATAGCTACGGTTATTACTTTGCTCAAGTAAGAGTAAATCCTAGAGACATCAATGAAGTTTATATAATGGGTGTTCCCATAATTACTTCGAACGATGGTGGGAAAACCTTTAAAAACATATCACGTGAAAATGTTCATGCAGATCATCATGCTCTATGGGTAAATCCTAACAAGCAAGGCCACCTTATAAATGGTAATGATGGTGGCGTAAACATTTCTTACGACAACGGTGAAACCTGGATCAAAAACAATACACCTAGTGTAGGTCAATTTTATGCTATTAATTATGACCTAGAAGAGCCTTATCAAGTTTACGGTGGTTTACAGGATAATGGTGTATGGGTAGGATCACACACTGCGCGAGAAAATAGAGCTTGGCATCAATCTGGTCAGTATCCTTGGGAAAGTATAATGGGCGGTGATGGTATGCAAATTCAAATTGACAATAGAAATAGTAATATCGTTTACACAGGTTTCCAATTTGGGAATTACTTTAGACTTAATAGAGAAAACGGTGATCGCACTTACATCCAGCCTAAACATAAGTTAGGAGAAAGTCCTTATAGATTTAATTGGCAAACTCCTATTCTTTTATCCTCTCATAATCAAGATATTTTATATTTAGGAGGCAACAAATTAATGCGCAGTCTAGATCAAGGAGACACGTGGACAGCTATTTCGCCAGATCTTACTAAAGGTGGTAAGCCAGGTAATGTAGCATACGGCACAATAACAACTATAAGTGAATCAAAGTTTGAATTTGGACTTATTTACGCAGGTACAGATGATGGACTTGTACAACTTACTAAAAATGGAGGTAGTACTTGGGAGCAATTAGACGGTCCATGGCCTAATGACCTATGGGTAAGTCGCGTAACAGCAAGTTCACATAAAAAATCAAGAGTATACGTTACTCTTAATGGATATCGATGGGACGATTTCCAGTCTTATGTATATAAAAGTGAGGATTATGGTAAAACGTGGGAACGATTAGCCACTTCGATACCTGGGTCGCCAGTTAATGTTATAACAGAGCATCCTAAGAAGGAAGACTACTTGTTTATAGGAACTGATAATGCAACTTATGCAAGTTTAGACCAAGGTAATACTTGGACATTGTTATCAGGTGGTATGCCTCCAGTTGCAGTTCATGATATAAAAATACAACCACAAACAAATGATTTACTTATAGGAACTCATGGTAGATCTATTTACTTAGCAAATTTAAATGCTCTAGACCTTGTAGGTACAGAGTTTAAAATGGCTTCTATTGAGGATCTTAGGTTCTCTAGAAGGTACGGCAGTCGTGGATTCCTATGGAGCAATGGACCAACTCCAAAAATCCAAATTTCATACTTCAACCCTACTGCTGGAAAAGTTAATCTAGAAGTAAAAAACGAAGCTGGTAAAACTATCTATGAGACCGCTTTTACTAGTGATCAAGGATTGAATTTTTATACCTACGACGGTAGTATAAGTAAAGCTGGGCTTAAAGCATTTAAAAAAGGTGATCGCCCTGATCCTGCTCAAAATGGTGTGACCTACTTACCTAAAGGCACTTATACAGTTCACCTGTCAGGTAATAGTGGTGATAGTAAAGAAACTCTTGTCGTTAAGTAATCTATAACTATAGCGCTGCTATAAAGGAATTTACTAATTTTGCATTATGCAAGAAACGAACAGACAGAAGAAGATAGCTGGTATTCTACAAGAGGACCTTACACAGGTCATACAGAATATCATGAGAAAGAATGCGGTTAAGAACCTCATCGTTTCAGTAACAAAAGTGCAAGTAACTCCCGATTTAGGATATGCTAAGGTGTTTTTATCTGTGTTCCCAGCAGACAAGGCAGAAACTGTGGTAAAAGAAATAAAAGAATTAGGAAGTAGCATAAGGCATGAAGTTGCATCAAAGGTTAGACATCAAATGCGACGTATGCCCGAACTACAATTTTTTAATGATGATTCCCTAGAGTACATGGAGCAATTAGAGAGAGAACTCAAAGGCGAGAACAATCCTATTGAACAACCTGACACTCTTCCTAGACGTAAAAAACTATAGTGTCTCTATCCTCCTTTATTGCAAGACGGTATTTGATATCAAAAAATGGTAAAAACGCCATTAATATTATCAATATACTTAGTTTTATAATTACTGTAGTTGGATCTGCATCACTATTTATTGTATTGTCAGGGTTTTCAGGTTTAAAGGATTTTAGCACCCAGTTTTCAAGTTATTTTGATCCGGACTTATCTATTTTCCCCAGTCATGGTAAGGTTGTTGAAATTCCGCTTTCGCGAAAGCGAACTCTAGAAAATCATCCCTCGATCCAATTAGTTTGTCCCGTAATAGAGGAAAAGGCTTTTTTAAATTATCAAGATAAAAACGATATCGCCTATATCAAAGGTGTTCCCGATGAATACATTGATATGGTGAAAATAGATTCTATTCTATATTACGGCTCTTGGTTAGGAAAAAGTAATGCTCAAATTGTGGCCGGACAAGCTATAGCATCAGACCTATCTTTAAGTGTCAATGACTACAGTGAATTTTTACAAATCATGGTGCCTAAACCTGGTAAAGGAGCCATTACCGCTTTAAATATTCAGAGTTCGTTCAACACACTAGATGCTATTGCTACAGGTACCTTTAGCATCAATGAAAATCTAGATAATAAATACGTGTTTATGCGATATGAAGCGGCACAGAAGTTATTAAACATGCCCGATTCTATGGCTAGTGCCGTTGAAATTAAACTAAGTTCTTACGAAAGTGAAAATGAAGCTCGTGAATTGATTAAGGATATGTATGGAGACAGCGTAGTAGTAAAGAATAAGTTCCAGTTGAATGATGCTTTGTATAAAATGTTGAATTCTGAAAATCTTGCGGTCTACCTTATTTTTACTTTAGTACTAATTATCGCCTTGTTCAATGTGATAGGTGCTATTATCATGATGATATTGGACAAAAAGCAAAACCTAAAAACTTTACTCGATTTAGGTGCGACCGTGCACGAATTGCGCAGGATATTCTTTATTCAAGGTAGCTTGATGACAATTACTGGTGGTGTCTTAGGATTATTAATTGGCGTTGCTGTTGTTTATTCGCAGCTGGAATACAAATTAATTTACATAGCTCCACAGTTACCTTATCCAGTAGCTATGCGATGGGAAAATATTGTAGTAGCATTTGGAACTATAGCCATTTTAGGAATAATTGCCAGCTACGTAGGGTCTAGACGTATTAATGATCGCTTACTTTCTCAGGCAAAACTGTAATCACCAAATTTATCTAACACCTCGTCTAGCGCATCATATACTCCTTGAGCATCGTCACTGGTTACCATCTTCATGCGATATTCTTTGAAGTTAGGAATACCTTTAAAGTAATTGGTATAGTGCCTTCTAGTTTCAAAAACTCCCAAATGCTCACCTTTCCAGGCAATGGACATTTCTAGGTGACGTCTAGCAACTTTAACACGTTCTTCCATGGTAGGTTTTGCCATGTGAGTTCCATGTTCAAAATAGTGCTTTACTTCTCTAAAAAACCAAGGATAGCCTATACTTGCTCGACCAATCATCGCTCCGTCGAGACCATATTGATCTCGCATTTCCATAGCGCGTTCTGGAGTATTTACATCACCGTTTCCAAATACCGGAATATGCATTCTAGGATTATTTTTGACTTGCGCGATAGGTTCCCAGTCTGCATTACCCTTATACATTTGCGCTCTGGTACGTCCATGAATGGAGATTGCCTTAATACCTACATCTTGTAAACGCTCAGCAACTTCAACAATTTTAATGGAATCATGATCCCAACCTAATCTTGTTTTTACCGTTATAGGAAGCTTGGTGTGTTTTACCATAGCCTCGGTTAGTGATACCATTAAATCGATATCTTTTAATATACCAGCACCAGCTCCTTTAGAAACTACTTTTTTAACAGGACAGCCGAAGTTGATATCAATAATATCCGGTTTAGTTTGTTCAACTATTTCAACACTCCTCAGCATTGAATCTAGATTAGCTCCAAAGATTTGAATTCCCACAGGGCGTTCAGCCTCGTAGATGTCAAGTTTCATTGTACTTTTTGCGGCATCTCGTATCAATCCTTCACTAGAAATAAATTCTGTGTAAACGACATCGGCGCCATTTTCTTTGCACAAGGCTCTAAAAGGCGGATCACTCACATCTTCCATAGGAGCAAGAAGAAGAGGAAAATCTGGTAATTGTATATCTCCAATTTTAGGCATACTGCAAAGGTACTATGTATTTTAAAACTACCATTAATTAGGTTTAAGTATCAGAAATACTTGTATTTTTTGATCTGTTATAAATTTGTGATATGTTTTATAGTTATTCTAACATATAGCTTCAACAGATGAAATTATTTTTCGCTCATGAAACAAATTTTATCAATCGTAGCCATTCTTCTTGTAGCTATAAGCTGTAAAAAAGAGGCGCCCAAAGTGGAAACTCAGGAAAAAGTTTCTACAGTAGAAAATCAAATGCCCAAAGTAGACTATTCTGCCTATCCAGAAGAACTCATTAAGGTTTTTAAAGCACATGGTGGATTAGAAACATGGAAAAGCATGCGTAGCATGACGTATCAATTAAATGAGCAGTCTACTGTAACAGACCTACAAAGTCGAAACATACTGCTGGAAACAGATAACTATATGATAGGCGGTAATGATGGTAAAGTATGGATCGCACAGGATAGTACTTATTTTGATCCAGGTAGGGCTAGATTCTATCACAATCTCATGTTTTATTTCTATGCCATGCCATTTGTATTATCTGACGATGGTATTAATTATTCGCCAGCAGATTCTCTAACTCATAAGAATGAAACGTTCCCAGGTATCAAAATAAGTTATAATGAAGGAATAGGTGATGCACCTGACGACAATTATATTCTCTATTACGATCCTTCTAGCTATGAAATGAAGTGGTTAGCTTATACCGTGACCTATGGTAAAAATGAAGAGTCCAACAATTATAGCTTTATTAAATATGAAGATTGGAATGAAGTAAACGGGTTACTACTACCTGTAAAATTACAGTGGTACACCGTAAAAGATGGGAAACCAGATACTCCTAGAGGTGATGCCCGTCTTTTTGAAAAAATTGATGTAGACAATGCCCCAATGGATAATGGTATGTTCAAAAAACCAGAAAATGGCATCTATGTTGACTAAAAAAAATGACGTACCTTTCATAGAGTAAACTAACTCAATACATTATGGAAGGAATTAGATATTTTATTTTAGGAATATGTATTCTTATTATCGTTCTTTTAGTAGTTACATACATGAAGAATAAAAAGAAAAGAAGACTTAGAAAATAAAGAAAGCTGGCTAGTAGCCAGCTTTCTTTTTCTTTAGACTAATGATATCTTTGCTTGACTTGCTCACGCAGTAAAAAATCAAACTGGACTATGAAATACAACCCAATTAATCCACAATTATTCATTAAAAACCGCAAAAACTTTATGGGGATGATGAAACCATCAAGCCTAGCTGTTTTTAATTCAAACGATATTTTCAAAACAGGTGCAGACAGCACCATGCCTTTCAAACAACATAGAGACATCTTTTACCTTTCTGGGGCTGATCAAGAAGACACTATTTTGGTACTTTTTCCTGATTGTCCAGACCCTAATTTGAGGGAAGTACTTTTTGTGACCGAGACCAATGAGCACATAGCTATTTGGGAAGGAGAAAAATTAACTAAAGAAAAAGCTACTGAAATAACCGGTATTACAAGTGTTTTTTGGCTTAAAGACTTTGATAAAAAGTTTTTTGAAATGATGACTATGTGTGATACGGTTTATTTTAATACAAACGAACACTATCGTCAAGCAGTGGAAATGGAAACACGTGAAGATAGATTTATCAAAAAATGTAAATCTCAATTCCCTGCTCACAATTATGCTAAAAGTAATCCTATTTTACAGAGGTTGAGAGCTGTAAAGGATCCTATTGAAATTGATCTCTTAAAACACGCTTGTGACATTACAAATGCTGGTTTCCGTCGTGTATTAGATTTTGTAAAACCAGGAGTTTGGGAATATGAAATAGAGGCAGAATACCTTCATGAGTTTATAAAATCACGTAGTGACGGATTTGCCTACACACCTATTATCGCTAGTGGCAATAATGCAAATGTTCTTCATTATATTGAAAATAATAATCAATGTAAGGATGGTGAATTAATACTTATGGATGTAGGAGCTAGTTATGCAAATTACTCTAGTGACATGTCTAGAACCATTCCTGTAAATGGAACGTTTACTAAACGTCAAAAACAAGTATATAATGCTGTTTTAAAGGTTAAAAATGAAGCTACAAAAATGCTCGTACCTGGAACAATGTGGAAAGAGTATCACGTTGAGGTGGGAAAATTGATGACCAGTGAATTAATTGATCTAGGATTATTAGATAAGGCCGATGTACAGAACGAAAACCCTGAATGGCCTGCCTACAAAAAATATTTCATGCATGGTACATCGCACCACATAGGGTTAGATACACATGATTACGGTATTCTATGGGAACCTATGCAAGCAGGAAATGTATTTACCGTAGAACCTGGAATATATTTACCAGAAGAAGGATTTGGAATAAGATTAGAAGACGACGTCGTTATCCAAAAAAGTGGAGAGCCGATTAATTTAATGGAAAACATACCTATTGAAGTTGAAGAAATTGAAGAATTAATGAATTAATATGAATAAAAAACCGAAAGTCTAATATTTAAACTTTCGGTTTTGTTTTTTTTCACTGTTCAATTTCTTTGCTCTCAGTCTTTTTAACTTAGCAATTTTAGGAATAGCTGTCTTCTTACGCTTCTTTTTTCTTTGACTTGCGCCAGCGAGCAAATTGATTAATTTTTTAAGGACAAGCTCTTTATTTTTAGCTTGACTTCTAGATTCTTGACAGCTTATTTTGATGCTGCCTTGTTGAGTAAGCTGACTTTTTAGGTTATCTAGGATAGTTTGTTTTTCCGCTTCCGCGAAAGCGTAACTGTTAATAACATCAAACTCTAATTGAACCTTTGTTGCCACTTTATTAGCGTGTTGACCACCGGGACCACTACTTGCAACAGCTTTAAACATTACCTCGTTTTTAATTTGTTCAACATTCATTACCTAAGGTGCGCTGGTTTGAGTAAATCATTAACAGTTTTAACTGGGTTGAATGTGGAAACTGGAACCTCTACAAAAATGGTATTCCAATAAGCCATTGAGCCATTCCATAATCCAGGAAGCTCTTGTGCTTTTAGCTTAAAACCAAACCTAGATTTTAGGGTAATAAAACCCATTTCTGGATCGCAATATTTTTGCAGATCAAATTTATCTCCTTTATAATCACGTACACAGCAAACTATATCGACTGGATTAAAATGAGTACATTCTTTAGCAATGTTTTTTTGTTTCTCATTTTCTTTATTCACCTGTGCGCTTTCCACAATTTGTAAATTAATTCCGTAACTAGATTTTACCCAAAACGGACCACCACCTGGTTCTCCTTCATTTTTAACCATACCGCACACTCTTAATGGTCTGTTTAAACAATCTATCAGGGTTTCTATCTGATTTTGGAATGAATACTTTGAAAAATCCTTAGGTAAAGCGGTTCCTATTGAGTTTTCTAGAAAATCTACAATTTGTGAAATATCAGTACTCGTTCCATTTAATAATTGATTTAAATAGGAATCTATTTGTTTCTTGTATGTGACTGCTATACCTGCAAGGTATTTTTTAAAATATGCAGATTCTTGATGCATTGCTGTTGTGGTGACATTATCAATATTTTTAATAAAAATAAGATCGGCATCAATTGCATTCAGATTTTTTAATAATGCTCCATGCCCTGCTGGTCTAAAGAACAAACCACCTTTATCATCAAGTATGGGCTGGTTATTTAAATTTACTGCAACTGTATCGGTAGCAGTATCTTGAAACGAAAAATCTACAACAAGCTTCTTTTGAACTCTTCTTTCAATGTGGTCCTTAATAGCTTCCAATTCATCTAAAAAATCCTTGTGATGATTAGGTGATACCGTAAAATGGAGTTTAACCTGATCATTAACGCTTGCGTAACCAGCTGTCTCGCTTAAGTGTTCTTCAAAAGCTGTACGTACATAGCTGCCATAATCATGAAATGGGATTAAACCTTTGGGTTTACTTGCATAATTTGCACCATTTTCAGACAAAAGAAATTTTATGAATTCCAATTGTTGTTGATACTTTTTCAACCCTTCATAAATGGGGTTTTGAGCTTTTAGTTCCTGTTCAATATCTCGGTAAAAAGGGAATTTTTCAAGGGCAACAAGAAAGGTGAATAACTGGTCACTCTTAGTTGTATTAATATAAGCATTTAGGCTTATTTCATCAGGATTGTAAGAGTGTAAAAATTCATGGAGAAATTTAAACATTCTAGTTGCAGCACCACTGGCAGGAATAAAATTTACCTTTTCAAGGTTCTCACCTAGCTGTTCATATTTATATATATACTCTGCTTGCTCCTGATCATTGTGTTTATTAATCCCATCATTTAAAGTGGCAGGCCTATCTAAATCTAAATTAGGAAATCCTTTTTTAAATCGATCAATTTGTTCATTAACTTGATCTATGGAAATGCCTTTTTCTTTTAGCTGTTGTATTTGGTAGTCAGTATAATTCATTATTAAATAGATAAAGAATCTATGGCAGCGATAGCATTTTTTAATCTTTCAGGTCCCTTTCCCGAAATAAGCTTATAGGGCTTATTAAAAGTTTGTAAAGCGGCCTCAAATTTATGAAACATTTCTTCTCGCTCTTCTGGTTTGTCCCTTAAATCATCCTTAACCCAACTAATATCCACATCCATCAATAAATATAAATCATAATGAGATTCATGAACAGCCTTTTCAATCGACAATGGAACTTGATTAAAATAAGCTAAACTATAAACATAAGTTTCTAAGATATCTGTATCACAAAAAACATAATCAGATCCCTTTAAAGTCGCCTGATTCTCAAGATTTCTTTGACCTACTGCAATAGGTTTAAGATCTTGTAATGTGCAAACGTGTTTTGACTCATCCCACTTTCTTTGCAAATATTCTCTTGCAAATTCTGGGATGAAAATTGAGTTATAATGAAGCGCTAGTTCTTGTGCGATAGTACTTTTTCCTGTACTCTCTGGACCATAAAGTACTATACGCTTGCCTTGATAATTGAGTTGTTTAGGTATTTCTTCCATGCATAAAATCCAGCCACAGCCATTATCAATAAAAATAGGTATAAAAATGCACTAAAAGTGTAACCCTTATAAAAATATAAAGGTATTGAGATAAAATTACCTATGCCTAGAACTAACCAATGCTCTAACTTCCTTTTTGCCATCAACCACATTCCTGCAAAAAACAATCCTGTCGTTACCATGTCAATGTAGGATACTACACTTTCCATACGATTTGTAGAGACATATAGAATATAGATGCAAAACGCAGCGAGTATTGAGATTGTAATAGCTCTAATCCATTGCTGTTTTGATGTCAAAGAGATTTGAAGTTCCGTGTTATTCTTCCCTCCTTTAATCCAAAGATACCAACCGTATATACTCATAATTAAATAGTACAAGTTTATAACCGCATCTCCCAATAAATTCCAGTTTACTAACAAGTAAGTAAATATGGCAGTGCTTACAATCCCAAAAGGAAACACTAAAAAGCTGTTACGATAAGAATAAAGCACACTTACAACGCTAGCCACAACAGCTGTCAACTCAAGTATTATGTGAGTGCTTGAATACTCAGAATACTGGGAAAATAAGAAATCAATAACCTCCATTAAAAGAAAGGTTGGTAGTCACTACGATCTGATTTTACCAGTTTCATGTATACAAGAACCGCTTCTTGATTATCAAAACTAGTCTCTATAGCATCAGTCAAAAATTCCATTAATGGTCTATAATCCCCATAAATCTGAGTAGAAAGTGGGTTTTCTAAAACCTTAAAGGATGAATTACGCAAGGTTTTGATAAACTCGATTATGAGTGGCTCGTATCCATCTTGTAAAGGCGACATGGTTAATTCTATAGAAACTTTCATAGTTGATTTTATTGCAAACTTAGTCCATCCATTCCACATTTTCCTCAATCGCAGTTCCTACTACGCACAAACTAGCACCGGAAGTAAACGCTCGTTCAATTTGACTTACATCACGCAATCCACCACCTACTATGATAGGCAGTGAACAACTACTCTTTACTTTTTCAATAATACCAGCTGCAACAGGTAGGACAGCACCGCTACCAGCTTCTAGATAAACTAGTTTGTGCCCCAAAAGTTCTCCAGCAACCGTTGTCGCTGTAATTAATTCTATATCTGTTTGCTTGTAGGGTTGTGAATTAGTAACACGTTGTACAGCTGTAGACTTTCCTCCATCAATCAGTAAATAAGATGTAGGGATGGCAAGTATCTTATGTTGTTTTATGAAAAGTGCACTTTTAATTTGTTCTTCAATGAGGTATTGCGCACTTCGACTGCTCATGAATTGTAAATACAGCATGGCGTCACAATGAATAGAGACTTGCTCGTGAGATCCAGGAAAAATAATTACAGGTAGCGTAACTAGACCTTTAAATTCCTTTAACCATTTATCTAGATCAACTTCCATAGTGCTACCTCCTATAAAGAAAAACACCTCATTTAGGTTCAATTTCTTTTTTAAAGAAAGTGCTTTTTTAGATATCGCTTTCGCGAAAGCGTAATCAACAGCAGTCTTTTCTGGATCAATTAAAATGGCTAACGATCTACCTGACTTAATGCGAGATACCCAATCCATAAATTAAGCAGGAATAACGTAAACCATCATAAAGTTCTCAAAACCCAAATAAAACAAGTCGTAATAACTTGAGTCACCATTAAAATGAATGCTACAGCGTGACTTAGGATGAGAAAAATCGATAGGTTCTACCTGACAATGAGCTTTAAATCCCAATCCCTTTGACCCATACAATTTGTACATCGACTCCTTTGCACCCCAAATGATGGTCAGTAATTTGACTTGTTGTGAACTATTATAAACACAGGTGTTTTCGTATTTGATAAACTTTTTGGCGATGCGTTTAATTTTCTCTCTTTTTTTCTCAATATCGATCCCTACAGGAGTATCGCTCACTATTATTGCCGTGAACTCATAACTGTGCGTTATTGAGATGAATTTTCCATCATTAAGATGCGGTTTACCTTTATCATCATAGAACAATTCAAGGTCTGTATACCCAGCTACATGTAATAAATGACGTATACTCAAGAAACCTCTTCTATGTAACTCCGAGCTCATGGTCAACAACCGTTGTTTACTATTTTCACTTAAGGTGATTCCCGAGCGTAACTGGGCTTCAGTTTCAGTGATTTTCCAAATATGAACAACTGTGTTGTGTCTGTTGTTAAGGGTTTTGTAAAGAGGCATTAATATGGCAGTTTTTTAGTAGCTTTGCTGCCGCAATTTAATAAATAATAAAGGCTTGTAAATTACTGATTATAAACAGTGTTTTTATCAAACAAGCTTAAATATTTTACAATTATGAGTGATACAAAAGTACCTTATGTTCCTTACAAAGTAAAGGACATGTCACTAGCCGAATACGGTCGTCTAGAAATTGAACTAGCTGAGGCAGAAATGCCTGGTTTAATGGCGTTAAGGGAAGAATATAAAGATGAGCAACCTTTGAAAGGAGCTCGCATCGCAGGATGTCTACACATGACAATTCAAACTGCAGTTCTTATAGAAACTTTAGTTGCCTTAGGAGCAGATGTAACTTGGTCTTCTTGTAACATTTTCTCTACACAGGATCATGCTGCTGCTGCAATCGCTGCTGCTGGAATTCCTGTATACGCATGGAAAGGTATGACTGAAGAGGAGTTTAACTGGTGTATAGAACAAACTTTATTCTTTGGTGAAGATCGTGAACCGCTTAACATGATATTAGATGATGGTGGTGATTTAACTAACATGGTTTTTGATGAGTATCCAGAGTTAGCTAAAGGAATCAAAGGTCTTTCAGAAGAAACTACAACTGGAGTACATCGTTTATACGAACGTATGAAAAACGGAACTCTTGTAATGCCTGCTATTAACGTAAATGACTCTGTTACTAAATCAAAATTTGATAACAAATACGGATGTAGAGAAAGTGCTGTCGATGCCGTACGTAGAGCTACTGACACGATGCTAGCTGGAAAGCGTGTTGTGGTTTGTGGATATGGTGATGTAGGTAAAGGTACTGCTGCTTCATTCCGCGGTGCTGGTTCAATAGTTACAGTGACTGAAATAGATCCTATTTGTGCTTTACAAGCGGCGATGGATGGTTTTGAGGTGAAAAAGTTAGAATCGGTTGTTGGTAATGCTGATGTTGTAATAACTACTACTGGAAACAAAGACATCGTAAGAGGTGAGCATTTTAAAGCAATGCGTGATAAAGTGATCGTTTGTAATATTGGACACTTTGACAACGAGATTGATGTTGCCTTTTTGAATGATAATTACGGAGATACCAAGGTAGAAATCAAACCACAGGTAGACAAGTATACTATCGATGGTAAGGATATAATTTTACTTGCAGAAGGTCGTTTAGTAAACCTAGGTTGTGCTACTGGTCACCCTAGTTTTGTAATGAGTAATTCCTTCACTAACCAAACTTTAGCTCAAATCGAGTTATGGAACAACAGTGAAAATTATAAAAATGAGGTTTACATGTTACCGAAACATCTCGATGAAAAGGTAGCTGAATTACACTTGCAAAGAATAGGTGCAGAATTAACTGAACTACGTCAAGACCAAGCAAAATATATAGGTGTAGAAGTTAAGGGTCCATTCAAACCTGAATATTACAGATATTAAATTATCTTAATTAAGAAAATTTTAGCTGAAAAATTAAAATTAAATACGTTACATTGCGACATTATGTATAAATTAATGTGTTTAAGTTTTGATTTTCAATTCACTAAATGCACTAAAAAGATTGAAGCAGTATGACAATAATTGAAGAAGCTCGTGAATGGTTAGACAGCTCGATGAGCAACATGTCAACAAGTGACCGCGTACACGCATCGAGAGAAGCTAAAAGGCTTGTACTAGGAGTTAATGATTTATTTAAGGAATCTAAGGATCCTGAATTAATGGAATTAATGAAAGAACTTACAGCTAAAAAGCAGAAGATCGAGAAGCGACTTAATCCTAAAATACAAGTGTAATCTAAGAATATTAAAGCCCAGTTTTTTAAACTGGGCTTTTTATTTATTCGTTTTTAAAATTATTTACCACCCCACATATCTTGGTGGTTTTATTCCCTTCATATTAATATAAACAATCAATTGTCCTCTATGATGAGTAACGTGATCTTGAAGCAAATTCAAGATTTGTAATTTAGATTTTTTACCCGCAAAGAAATCTACCTCAACCGATAATTCAGACTCTGAAGTCGATTCAATTCTTTGATAAACCTCATCAAAAGTTGCTTCTAACAACTCTAGGACCTGCTGTTTACTTAAGTTAGGATCATAGGTTTCCCTTTCAAATTTTTCATTTGAAAAGTAACTTGTACTCAACCATTTCATATTACCAATTACATGAAGTAATTGCCCTTTAAAAGTCATCTCTCGTTCAGTAGGTCTATAATTGTATAACTCCTCTGGCATTGATTGAGCTATTTCTACTAAATATTCTTTTGAATTACTCCATTTTTCAAGAAAAGCACCTTTTACTGTAGATTGTTGTGCCATAATTAGGTTAGTAGTTACTATTAGTAGTGCTGTAAGAAAAAGTCTCATAATTATATAAAGTGAGCGATAATTGCAATAAGCCCTACTGCAAAGCAGTAATATGAGAAGTAATGTAGTTTTGCTTTTTTAACTAATTTAATCATCCATTTACATGCTATCCATCCTGTTACAAACGCAGCTATAAAACCAGCAATTAAAGGTAAATTTTGATCTGCTTGAAATTCTATTTTTCCACCTAAGAGATCTTTGGCAATTTTCCCAAATATTAAAGGAACAACCATTAAAAATGAAAACCTTGCAGCTTTAGTCCTGTCGTTTCCTAATAGGACACTAGTACTTATAGTAGCACCGCTACGGGAAATACCAGGCAACATTGCAATTGCCTGAGAAACTCCAATTATGACAGCATCTTTCCAAGAAACGTTCTTATTTGTATCCCTTGCTTTACCTGCCAGGAACAGCAGTAAACCTGTAATAATAAGCATAAAGCCTACTAATAATACATTACCTGAAAAAAGGGACTCTAGTTGCTCTTCAAAAAATAATCCTACTATCACCGCAGGAATCATTGACAATACAATTTTAAGAGCAAATTGAAACTCTTCATTCCATTTAAATTGAAATATGCCTTTAAATAATTCAAAAATGTCTTTTCTAAAAACAATAATAGTACTCAATGCTGTTGCAAAATGTACAAGAACTGTAAATAGTAAATTTTCATCTGGATCTTGTACTTGCGTGTCTAAAATTGCTTTTCCCAATTCTATATGGCCACTGGAAGACACTGGGAGAAACTCAGTAAGACCTTGTATCACTCCTAGAATAATCGCATCAACTAATTCCATTACTTATCTGGGTTTAATAAAATAGCATAAACCTCAATACCAAAGCCTAGAATAACAATTGCCGGAGCCAACCTGATTCTTCTCCATGAGAATATCTCTTCATTAAAAACATTAGGATCATTAGAAGCGCCTCCAGACATTAAAATGAAACCTGTAGCAATTACTACTAGACCAATAATCATCCATAAGTAGTTTTTCTTTTTAAACAGGAACTCTACTTTTGGCTTCAAGTTTTGCTCGTCGCTTTTGATATCTTTCTGCTCGTTATTCATATGTGAAATAGTTGATTAATAATAGAGTTGATCTGTTCTTAAATTTAAATATCTGGTCGTGGCAAAAAAGGTGCTTATCAAACTGATCAGTAGTCCAAAACCAATAACACCAGCAATCAATAATCCAAGCATCTCATAATTTTCAAGAATACTTAATTCAGGCACTAATCTGTCTGCATAATAAACTACAACCGACAAGGCAGCAAGAGCTAAAACAGCACCGATTAAACCCAGCTTTAAGCTAGTCCAAATAAATGGCCTTCTAATAAAACCTTTTGTTGCGCCAACCATTTGCATAGTTTTGATGGTAAAACGTTTAGCGTATACAGATAATCTTATCGATGAATTAATCAATAAAAACGCGATTAAAACAAAAACACCACTCAAGATAAGCATGTAAAATGAAATCTTTTTTACATTTTGATTAAGTAAAGACACCAGTGGTTTGTCATATCTAATCTCTTGAATATAAGGTTTTGAAGACAACTCTTCTACAATAGTATCTATATCAGTCTGTGTAACATATTGAGCATTTAAACGTATATCAATACTATTGGGTATCGGATTAAAACCACCTAATTGTTCCACAAAATTTTCTCCTAAACTCTCTTGAGTTTTCTTTGCACCTTCTTCACTACTTACAAAAACAGCACTTTTTGTATAATCAGCCATTTGTAACGTAGTTTCTAGTTGTTTCATTTCCAAATCCTTTGCAGTATCTTTAAAATAAATACTCATTGGGATTTGTTCCCTAAAATAATTAGCTAGTTGCTGACTGTTTAAAAGTAAAAAGCCTTGTAATCCTAATAAAAAAAGTACCAGAAACAAACTTACCACCACCCAAAAATAGGAACTAAATAATCTGCGTTTTTGATAACTTGACGGGTGTGACATATTGATTGAAAATCTTATTAAAACAAAAATAACAAAGTAATATTTCCCTATAGTTATTTTATTTAGTTAATGCTAAAGATTTTAACGTCAACCATTGAGTCAATATTGAGTTATTTTCTATAAAAATGCATCTCATCAACGTAATTAAAGACATCATGATGCATGTAGTATCTTAAATCTTTTCCTTCTTTAATTCCATTTCTTATCATGGTAGAAGAAATTTCCATAATTGGAGCGTCAATCCTGATGATTTTTTGGTGGTTTTTAAAACGATCAGGAATCTGTCCATCACCTATTCTAGGATACACTATAATGGAATAATCTTCTAATATTACTTCGTAATTTTTCCATTTGTGTAAACTTTTCAAGTTATCCTCACCCATAATGAGTACAAACTCTTTATCAGGATACTTTTCAGTAAGATGTGCAAGTGTATGAACAGTATAATTAGGTTGTGGTAGACCAAATTCAACATTGCTTGCTGTAATTTTTTCGTATTCCTCAGTTGCTAGATGAACCATGTGTAATCTTTGATAATCATCTAACAAGTTTTGTTTCTTTTTATGAGGATTATGTGGCGTAACTACCATCCATACTTGGTCAATATCACCAAATTCTACCAGATAATTTGCAATTGCAAGATGTCCTATGTGAACAGGATTGAACGTACCAAAATAAAGTCCTATTCTATTCTTCTTCATCTTTAATGGACTGTGAAATAAACTCTTTGACTAAATTGTAGCTTTTGAGCTTTGCTTTTTCAAGGTCATTATTTTCAACGATCACGTCAAATTGAGGCGCTGTTGCCATTTCAGTACTAGCTTTAGCCACTCGCATAGCTATTTTCTCAGGACTTTCTGTTTTACGACCTTTTAACCTCTTTTGCAACTCGTTGATTGACGGCGGCTTTACAAAAACAGCCAGACAACGTTCTGGATACTTACTTTTCAATCGCAATCCACCAACAACGTCAATATCAAAAATTACATTTTTTCCTAAGTCCCATAAACGTTCTACCTCTTTCTTTAAAGTTCCATAAAACTGATCCTTGTAAACCTCTTCAAATTCAAGAAATTCTTTGTTTCTAATACGGTTTTTAAACTCTTCAATACCTAGAAAGTAGTAATCTTTACCATGTTGCTCTTCACCTCTCGCTTCTCTAGATGCAGCACTAATTGAAAAGGCTAAATTGAGCTCAGGTTGTTGTAATAAGTACTTCACAAGTGTTGTTTTTCCAGCTCCAGAAGGCGCGCTAAACACTATTAATTTGGGTTGTGTAGTCATTATAATACGTTGAGAAGTTGTTCTTTAATCTTTTCTAGCTCGTCTTTCATTTGTACTACTAGCTTTTGCATAGGTGCATGATTTGCCTTGCTACCAATAGTGTTAATCTCACGACCTATTTCTTGAGAAATAAAACCTAACTTTTTACCTTGAGAAACTGGTTGTTTCATTGTTTCTACAAAATAATTAAGATGATTCTTAAGCCTTACTTTCTCCTCGGTGATATCGTATTTTTCTAAATAATAAATTAGTTCCTGCTCAAACCTATTAGAATCAACCTCTTCTTTAACTTCTTTTACAGCCTTTTCTAATCTTACTCTTACATCTTTCAATCGCTCTTCATCGATTGTAATCACCTCGTTAAGTAAGTTTGTAAGTGTAGATATACGCGAGTTAAAATCAAATTCTAACTGGTTTCCTTCGGATTTTCTAAACTCCATTACGGCCTCGATTGCTTCTTGAGCAGTTGAGAAAATAGTTTCTTTAACCTCGTCAGAAAGATCATCGTCTTGAGGTTTGAAAATATCAGGAAATTGAGAGATTACTTTAAGTAAGTCAATTTTATGATTTGTAGAAGTTACTTTAACTAGTTCAATTTGCTCTAATTGCTTTAAGTAAGTATCTATAACTTCAATATTCAAAGCAGGAATTGAAGCAGCACCAGAATCTTCGACATGTAAAGAAAAATCTACCTTACCTCGTTTTAGAATTTTGGCAGCATTTTTACGTAAATCTAGCTCGGTTTCACGATAAGCATTGCTCATCCGTAGGTTTAAGTCAAGATTTTTGCTATTAAGAGTCCTTATCTCTACTGTGATTTTTTTATCAGAAAGCTGTGTGACAGCTTTTCCATAACCGGTCATGGAAATAATCATAGAACAATTTTGGACAAAGATACTAAACAGAATGCTGCTCAGTCATCTTATCTTGCTCTAGCTTATTGCGTAATCTACTTAATGATTGCTGGCGAATTCCTAAAAATGATGCGATTTCCTTCAATGGTAGTCTGTGAACTATAGGCTCATATCGTTCTACAAACTTCAAATATCTAGTAGTGGCATCATGACTAATCATTCTAGATTTTTCATCTAGCATGGATTGATAACGCTTGAGCATTATTTTGTGAAAGGCCGGCTCTAGACCGGGATACAGCTTACTCATGTACTCAAAGTCTTCATATTGAAAACATAAAACCTCACCGCTTTCTACACATTCAATTTGTAAATCGCTGGGTTTTTGATCAATAAAACTATACATCGCGGTCATCACATCACCATCGGCAACAAATCTTACAGTATGAAGGTCACCTTTTTCGTCAATGATGCTACCTTTAAGTACACCTTTTTTAACTACATAAATATGACTGGACACTTCACCTAAATGCAGTAAAATGTCTCTTTTCTTAACTTTTTTTACCTCTAATAATCCGAAGATTTCATTTGCGTACTCTAATGACGGTCTTCCTTCATCACCTGTCAAATCATGTAAAAAAGAGGGCAATTCCATATGATAATAATTAGGAGTTTATTAACTTTTTATTAGGCATACATTTGCAATATACCTATTTTGAAAGACAAAAAAATGTCTTATATACTCATCTAGAAAACATATGTTAAACCTTTTTTATATAGTAGACAAAAGAGTATAGATTATCGACGAAATACACAATAAAGAAATATTTTTTTCAGACAAGAGCACCTCAACATTGCAAAATTTGTCGGTTTTAAGTGGTCTAAGCCTACATTTGACTTATTTTGCATACAATGAAATCAAGAATTCTATCTCTAAAAAGACTTTCTAATAAACACAAAAATCAGCTGCTTGATGTATTTGACAACGTCGTTGATTTAGAACCTTTAAAAAAGATACTGCTTTCACCCAGAGTTTCTTTAAGAAATAACCATATTATCATTACCTCACAAAATGCCATTCCTTTTCTCAAAAAGAATTATGACTCACAATCAGTTTCATGTTATTGTGTAGGAATAAACACGTCATCCTTACTTCAAGAAAATGGTTATAATGTTATTGTCACTCATCATAATGCAAAAGAGCTTGCTCACCACATTTGCGCACACTACCACAATACTAAGTTTGATTATTTAACATCACCTCATCGACGGAATGAGCTTCCCGATACCTTAACCGACAATAAAATATCGTATAACGAGATTTATGTCTATGATACAATTATGGTGAAAAAAAGCTTCAGTTGTACTTTTGACGTCGTTTTGTGTTACAGTCCTCGTGGTGTTTACGCTTTCGCGAAAGCGAACTCAACAAATACCTCTACTGCAATTTGTATAGGAGAAACGACAGCAACAGCTGCTAGAAATTTCTTTAAAACGGTAATAGTAGCTGAAGAACCTAGTGTAGCACACGTAATTAAAACAGTATTAAAGACATACAAAAATGATTAAAAACGATTTATTTCTTAAAGCTCTTAAAGGTGAAACCGTAGAACGTCCACCAGTATGGATGATGAGACAAGCAGGAAGATACCTGCCAGACTTTATGAAGCTTAAAGAAAAATATGATTTTTTCACACGATGTCAAACTCCGGAGTTGGCTACCGAAATTACTGTTATGCCTATTGATCAAATAGGTACCGATGCCGCTATACTGTTTTCTGATATCCTGGTTATACCACAAGCGATGAATATCGATGTAGAAATGAGAGCTGGTGTAGGACCATGGCTGCCAGACCCTATAAGAACTGTTAAGGATCTAGACAGAGTAGTTGTGCCAGATGTGAGTGATGCACTTAGTTATGTGATGGAAGCCATCGACATGACTAAAAAAGTTCTGGATGACAGAGTGCCATTAATTGGATTTGCTGGATCACCTTGGACGATTTTATGCTATTGTGTTCAAGGACAAGGAAGTAAAAACTTTGACAAGGCCAAAGAGTTTTGTTTTACACAACCAGAAGCTGCCCATGATTTACTGCAACGTATAACTGATACTACCATTGCTTACCTTAAAGAAAAAGTAAAACATGGTGTCAATGCAGTTCAAGTTTTTGATTCATGGGGTGGAATGCTTTCGCCGGTTGATTATCAAGAATTTTCGTTTCAATATATCCAACAAATAATTGACGCATTAAAACCACTTACCGAGGTGATCGTTTTTGGTAAAGGATGCTGGTTTGCCTTACAAGAGATGTCGCGTAGTGGTGCTAGTGCACTAGGAGTAGATTGGACCTGTAGTGCAAGAAACGCTAGGTACTTGACAGGTGGCGACATAACATTACAAGGAAACTTTGATCCATCGAGACTATTATCTCCACCAGCAACTATTAAAAAAATGGTGAAGGAGATGATTGATGAATTTGGTAAAGACAAATATGTAGTAAATTTAGGTCATGGAATTTTACCTAATATACCCGTTGAAAATGCACAAGCATTTGTAGACGCGGTTAAAGAATACGCATAATAATGTTTAAAAATGTTTGGAAGGGTATTAAGGCCTATTCTGATGGGTTTGCTTTGATTAGTAAGCTTAATCTTTGGCAGTTCTTTTTAGTACCCATGCTTATAAGCTTTTTCTTCTTTGTAGGAATTGGATTTGCTGCCTATGGGTTGAGCGATAACCTAGCCAACATTATGGATAAATTATGGATATGGGAAACGGGCTCACAAACCTTTCATACCATTGCCGAATGGATAAGCGGAGCTATCATAATTATTATTGGTTTCATCCTTTACAAGCATGTGGTTATGATATTAAGTGCTCCTTTTATGTCTCCGGTTTCAGAACGTATTGAAAAGCACCTTTACCCTAATTACACTCATACTTATCCTCATAGAAATACTAATAATCTAGAACAGCTTTGGCGTGGTTTACGAATTAATGTGCGTAACCTGGGTTATGAATTGTTACTAACTATACCTTTATTATTACTGAGTTTTATTCCTGTAGTTGGTATTGTATTTACCATCATTGCGTTTATCGTTCAAGCCTATTATGCTGGGTTTGGAAATATGGACTATACGCTAGAACGTCATTTTAAATATGCCGATTCTGTCAAATTTGTAAAACAACGTAGAGGCCTTGCTATAGGTAATGGTTTAGTATTTATGGGAATGGTATTAATACCAATAATAGGTGTTATTCTAGTATTACCTTTTTCAGTAACTGCAGCTTCAAGATTAACTCTTAACGAAATGAAAGATCGAGAGTTGTTTATTCCCATCGAGCCTACAAGTGAATCTATTAATGAAATAACTTCATGAAAGAAAAATTCTATTCATTTATTTTAGAATTACAAGATACGATATCTGGAACCCTTGAAAAACTTGATGGAGCAGCCTCTTTTAAGCAGGATTTATGGGAACGAGAAGAAGGTGGTGGCGGTAGATCACGTGTCATTGAAAACGGCGCTGTCTTTGAAAAAGGTGGTGTCAATATAAGTGCTGTTCACGGCCCGTTGCCAGTGTCCATGCAAAATTATTTTAAAGTCAACGATGTTGATTTTTATGCTACAGGTTTAAGTTTGGTTTTACATCCTAAAAATCCTTTTGTCCCTACTGTGCATTGTAATTTTAGATATTTTGAAATGTATGATGAAACAGGTAGGATAGTCGACAGTTGGTTTGGTGGTGGATTAGATCTTACACCTTATTACTTATTTGAAGAGGATGCAACGCATTTCCACAAAATATGTAAAATGGTGTGTGACAGACATGAAGTTGCAGACTACGCCCTTTTTAAGAAAAAATGCGACGAATATTTTCACAATAGTCATCGTAACGAGGCTCGAGGAATAGGAGGATTGTTCTATGATTACTGTAAAGCAAATGAAAGTTTTACAATGGAAGATTGGTATGCTTTTCAAATAGATATGGCAAGTCACTTCTTAGAAGCCTATGTGCCAATAGTGGAGAAACGTAAAGATTTGGAATATGATCAAAATCATAGAGACTGGCAAGAAATAAGGCGAGGTCGCTATGTAGAATTCAATTTAGTTCATGATAAAGGAACCTTGTTTGGACTTAAAACTAATGGAAGAATAGAAAGCATTTTAATGAGTTTGCCACCACATGTTCAATGGAAATACGACCACCATCCTGTACCAGAAAGCCCTGAACATGAATTACTAAAGGTTCTCCAAAACCCTAAAAACTGGGTATAGATATATAACTTATACTTTTGTACTACCTAAAGCGTTTCCTTATCATGAAATCATTGTTAGCCAGATTATGCGGTGTCCTTTTAGTCATTACTGTATTGTCATGTGCTAAACGTGGTCGTCCTACTGGTGGACCAGTAGATGAAGAAGCTCCTGTTATTTTAAGGGCCTATCCTGATAACTATTCTACTAGATTTAATAATCAGGTGATAGAAATAGAATTTGATGAATTCATCAAATTAAAAGATTTACAAAAGCAACTAGTGGTATCTCCACCATTAGAATACCAACCTGTGATAACTCCTCAAGGTGGAGTTTCAAAAAAGTTAACCATTGAAATTAAAGACACGCTTCAGGACAATACCACTTATGTGTTGGATTTTGGACAAAGTATTGTGGATAACAATGAAGGTAATCCATTTCCTTTTTTCAGATATGTATTTAGCACCGGAGATGTAATAGATTCATTAACCGTAAAAGGAAAAATCACTGACGCCCTAAAATTCAAACCTGAAAAATTTGTGAACGTTTTACTATATGAAGTAAATGGAGAATTTATAGATACGGTAGTCACAAAGGGTAAACCTAATTACGTTCTTAACACACTGGATAGTCTGTCAACATTTACCATGCAAAATATCAAAGCTGGTACTTATAAAATGGTTGCCTTAAAGGAGGATAATCGTAATTTAAAATTTGATCCCAACAGTGATAAAATTGGTTTTGTTTCAGACTTAATAACTGTTCCTAGCGATCAAACGTACGAACTCAAACTATTCAAGCAGGCGCAGGAACCTAGTATTACAAAACCCATATTTAAAAATCCTCAACGATGGGATTTAGGTTATACAGGTCCGTTAGACAGTCTTAACCTGAAATCTCTACCTGATTATCCAATAAGTGATTTACGCATTACAAAACTTACAAAAAAGGATACTCTTGAAATATGGCAAAAACCTGCTGTAATAAAGGATTCTGTTTTATTTAATGCTTATTATAAACAATTTACAGATACGGTAAAGGTATTCTACAAAGAAGAGAAAAAAGACAGTCTGGTAGTAAGCAAGTCTGGAAAGTTTGGAATAGGTAAAAACATTTTGATTACAGCTACTACTCCTATTGAAGACTACAATACAAACCTTTTTAAATTAATTGATAAGGATAGTGCCGTGGTTCAAACTAACTTTAAGTTAGACCGGTTTAAAAATCAATTAGAATTAGCTATCGACTCACAAGAAAACCAGAAGTATAAATTACAAATGTTACCCGAGGCAATCACTGATTATTTTGGAGCAAAAAATATCGACACGCTTAATTTTACATACAATACAAACAAATCCTCTTCATTAGGTAACATCTGGGTGACATTGACCGGTGGAAAAGAGTTTCCTATACTAGTGGAAATTGTTGATGAAAAATTAGAGGTTGTAGAACAGCAAACTGCAAGAGAAAATACAACCCTTGAGTTTAATTATTTAAATCCAGGTAACTACTACATTAGATTAATCTATGATTCCAATAATAATGGTAGGTATGATTCTGGAGATTTTTTCAAAAACAAACAACCAGAAAAGGTCGAGTATTTTCCAGAATTACAAAAACTTCAGGCAAACTGGGACTTACGTCAAACAGTTATAATAAATTAAACCTATCTCTATCTTGTAGAAACTTCAGTTTATCTCTGTAATGTGAGATATGATTTTTATCTAAAAGAACCGTTTTTATTCCGTTTTGCTCCCAAGGATGTTCATCAATTAACTCCTTACCTAGGACATCATAAACCTGTGAATGTCCGTTATAATCCATTCCTGTACCATCTTTTCCTGTGCGATTAACACCTATTGTATAACACATATTTTCAATCGCTCTAGCCTTTAAAAGTGCATCCCAAGCGTTTACCCTAGGCACAGGCCAGTTAGCCACATAAATACATATGTCATAGTCGCTGGTATTTCTAGAATAAACTGGAAAACGCAAATCATAACATATTTGAAGGTTGATTTTCCAATTTTTAAATGAAACAACCACAGGCTCTTCTCCTTTATCATAAACATTGTGTTCACCTGCAAGAGTAAACGTGTGGCGTTTATCATAAAATGTATGCTCGCCATCGGGATTCATAAAAATTCCTCTATTTACATATCCAGTATCAGTAGCGTACATTACACTGCCATAAATAGCAAAGTTCCCTTTAGAGGCGTGCACTTTTAAATAGTTTAAAATTTCGTAATTACTTGCAATACCTTGTGGATTCATAGAGAAACCAGTAGTAAACATCTCGGGTAACACTACCAGATCCGTTTGTTGATAGAGTTCAATCAGTTTGGTGTCAAAAGCCTTTTTATTCTCAACAGGATTTTCCCAGACTAATTCGCTTTGGATTAATGATACTTTCATGCGTTAAAAATAAGTGCCTATAAAATTGATGTCATTAAAATTACGTTATTGTTTTGAACGATACCTTGCCTTTCATGGCTATTAAAAACTAGCATGACAGAAAACTTTTCAATTGAAAAACAAAGCCTTATCTATTTCTTAATACTTTATGATTTTTAAAAAGAATATCTTTGTCGAGAAAATAGTTTATGGCATCATTCCAAATTCAACCACGTACTAAGGCTCAAGAAAGTACTAATGCGATTGAACGCATGTACATCACAATGAGACATTTATTCAATCGTGGATTTTACAAACCTATGGGTGTGAGTGGTGAATCGTTAAGAGAATCACTCCTTACACTAAAACCTGAAATCTATGGATCCATCGCCGATGAAAAGGTAGAACTAGATGGATTACTGTACGTTATGGATCGTTTACCTGTAGGGATTGAAGAGTGTACTTACATCAATCTCACCAGTAATGAAGGTTATGAGCAAAGTCATTTTAAGCCAATAATTCCTCTTAAACGTAGACGTAATTGCTATCGTATCGACGATCACCAAATGAATATTGAGGTTACTCGTGGTAGATCAGAGATTTATGACATACTTACTCACCTTACTTTTCTCATGATAGAATCTCATAAAATCATGAAGCAAGTAATGGTAGGTGAGAACAAACAAACTACAAGAGACTGGCAATGTCTAGAAAATGCAGTTACAAAGAAGAAACTTTCTCAAGAGGAGAAAGATATTGCAATGACGCACGTCGCTACCATTCTAGGTAGAACCTTTAAAGAGGTGAAAAGTACCTACCCTAAATTTGCAACAGTTGATAATCCTAATCGCTTTCTCAGTATAATTTATCACATGGGAGCTCTTGCCAGAAAAGAAATTCTGGATGAGCAAAAACGATTAATTACCTTTTCTCCTGTTCTTAGAGAACGATTGGGTCATCACATCCATGGAGATATTTGGGCGTCTCGTATCAAGCAATTTTTAGTCGATAACAATTTATTCGATAGACCTATTCATATAATAAGTGCCAACTTGCACAGTGTCATGAATTCCTTGTATGGTCCAAAAGCCCTACAAAAACAGCTTAAAGACACTGACCGCATGTCTCTTTTTGCAAAACTCAGTGACGAGGCAAATAAAAACCTGCGTGACCGTATAAAAAAACATGCCGTTACAAATGGTATGTATGAACTTAAAGATACTAGTGGTACTAATATCGATGTACAGATATTTGATACCAGTGAATGTGCTTACATGGACGTTGATTTTTGTTCAGTACGCTTTCGCGAAAGCGATAACAGCACAAAACCAGTACTTGTCGTAATGGACTATGCCTTTGGTGAGCAAGCATTTGAGACGATGGATGAATTGCTTAAACCGTATACCGATGAAAACGGAACTAAGCACAAGATGAATGTCAAATCTGTTAATGTAATGGGTAAAGCAGGTATTCTTACCGGTGATAAAGGCGACATCATGATACCTGATGCTCATGTTTTTGAAGGAACAGCAGATAATTATCCTTTTGAAAATCAACTTAAAGAAGAGGATTTACAAGAAGATGGCATTAATATAGTAAGTGGAAGTATGGTTACCGTTCTAGGAACTTCGCTACAAAACAAAGATTTACTAGAGTTTTTTCACACCAGTAGTTGGAGAGTGATAGGTCTGGAAATGGAAGGTGCTCATTACCAAAAAGCAGTGCAGTCTGCATCACAGGTACGTAGAAGTATAGATCGTGATGTAAAAGTAAGATATGCCTACTATGCAAGTGATAATCCTTTAAAAACAGGTCATACTCTTGCAAGTGGTGGATTAGGTTTACTAGGAGTAAAACCGGTATATGTGATTACCGAAAAAATCCTAGAACAAATCATGGAGGAAAGTCTGTAATTAATTCTTCGATTATACTTAGTATTGCCAGGTTGCGTTCTAAATTGTGAACAAAACTTATATTTGACACAATAAAAACTTACGTATGAGCGACCAGCCCAATAATCAGGAGGAAAAAGAGGTAGATCTAGTACCTGTTTTCACATGGATAGGTAATGGTTTTAAAAATCTCTTTAAAGCCATAGGAGATGTGTTTAAAGGAATAGGTAACTTCCTAGTTCTTACCTTACTATTCATGAAAAAACACCTAGTTTTACTAGCTGTTCTGTTTTTGATAGGAGCTGGATTAGGTTATTACCTGGATTTACAAAACAAAAAATCCTTTAATGCCATACTTAGAGTACAACCCAATTTCAATAGTGCTGCTCAACTTATTTCAAATATTAACTTGTACCAGTCGCTTATTGAACAAGAGGATTTTGCAAGTCTAGCCAATAAGTTAGAGATTACCGAGGAACAGGCACAAACTTTAGGGTCTTTTGAGATCGAGGCTAGCTATACCGATAATGAGTTACTAGCAGAATACGATGCACTAGCGAGAAAAAGCGATACCATGGCGCTTATGAATTTTACCTTTGAAGGATTTAAAGCAGCAAAACGAGATATCGATTATGAATTCTATAAGGTAGTGATTTCCGGAATCGATCGCGAGGTGGTTAATAAAGTAAGTGAGCCGGCAGTAACGGTTCAAGATAATTCAGGGATTAAAGCTTTACGTCAATCGGCAAAGGAGAACAATGCATTTGATTTAAAAGTGCTCGAATATCAATTACAAGAAACCGATTCACTTATCGCTAGTTACCAAAAAGCGATTGCAGGAAATTCAACAAGCGCCGCATCGTCTGGAACAAACCTATATTTAGGAGATCAAAAGCCATCTGATGCTCTTAAAGATCTCTTTGGTCAGAAATCAACGCTACTGTATAAAATTTCAGAGGCTAGAGAAGATAAGTACAAGTTTGCCAAAACCGTAAATGTATTATCACAATACGTTACTAAAGGATCTGTTGAGAAGAAGCATTACAAGATCAAATTGGCCTTTATCTTTCTAGGTTGCGGTATGCTACTAGCCTTAATTCCTTTATTGTGGAGCTATCTTAACAGGTTAGAGTCGCAACGAAAATGATAGTAAAAGAAACGTCATTAAAGGATTGTAAAGTTATCGAGCCAGCTGTGTTTGGTGACCAGCGTGGTAAATTTGTTGTTGCTTTTGATAGTCTCGCTTTCGCGAAAGAGTTACCTCAATCCAACCCGTTTATTGTAATTAATGAGAGTACCTCAACCTATGGCGTTATTCGAGGTTTACACTTACAAAAAGGAGATGCTGCACAGGCAAAACTAGTACGTTGTGTGCAAGGTGAGATATTAGACGTTGCTGTAGATTTTAGGGTAGATTCTCCAACCTATTTGAAACATTTTGCAATCAAATTGAGTGCAGAAAACAACAAGCAATTATATGTCCCTAGAGGCTTTTTACATGGTTTCTCGGTACTTTCATCAACTGCGATTGTGAACTATCAAATTGACAATACTTATCAACCTGAAACCGAACTTGCAGTAAGATACAATGATCCACAGCTTGCTATTGATTGGCAAATACCAGAAAAGGATGTCGTCCTTTCTGAAAAAGATAGTGCTGCCCCATATCTATCTCAATTATGATAAAAGTTCTAATTACTGGTGCAAATGGGATGCTGGGAACAGCCATAAGTAAGCGGTTGACCAGTGTTGAATTGTTCACTTTCACAAGTAAAGAACTAGATATAACTTGTGCACACAAAGTACAAGAAAAGGTTGCATCCCTAAGACCTGACTATATTATTAACTGTGCTGCCTACACAGCTGTAGATCTAGCTGAAGAACAACGGGAAAAAGCCTTTAAAATAAACTCAACCGCAGTAGAAAAATTAGCCCAAATCGCTGCCCAGTATGATGCTACATTAATTCATTTTTCTACTGATTATGTTTTTGATGGGACCTCTAATATTCCTTATCAACCACATGATATAACAAACCCGATCAATGAATATGGTGCTAGTAAGCTCGCTGGTGAAAAAGCCATTGAAATGCTAGCTTCTAAGTATTATATATTTAGAATTTCATGGTTGTATGCTCCTTTTGGTAAAAACTTTTTTACATGGCTTACGACTACCGATCAACAACAATTAAATATCGTAACTAGTCAAGTAGGATCCCCTACAAGTGCCTTGAGTGTTGCCAATTTTATACATCATGTTATCAAACAAGATCCTTTACAGTATGGCCTGTACCATTATGTGGATCATGGAAAGGTGAGTTGGTATGAGTTTGCTTTAAAAATAAATGAACTGGCAGAACTTAAAAAAGGTATTCATTCCGTAGACCACTACCCTACTGCTGCGCGACGACCTGCGTATAGCGTGATGGACACCTCAAAGACAGAAGAGGTATTCAAATACCTACTATCTCCTTATCAAATCGAATTAGAAAAGGTGATTGAACGCCTATAACGCAGTTATAGCAGTTAGATACTTATTGCCTATTCGTTCTAATGAAAAGTCCTGTGCTCTTTTAATAATTAAGTCTGAATCATAATTCTGTGGCGAGTTTACGACCTTAATTATTGAATCGGCCATTGATCGTGGGTTTTTTATAGCACAAAGTTCTCCAATAGAATCGTTATTTATAATAAATTCTGGGCCAGCACACCTAGTGCTGATTACAGGCTTCCCATAGGACATTGCTTCTATAATTACATTCCCAAAAGCTTCATTATGCGAACTCAAAACTAACGCAATACAATTTGCGTAGTAATCATCTAGATCCTCAAGAAAACCTAAAAATTCGACGCTATCGCTAATTTTTAATTCATTTGTTAATTGAATAAGTTCATCCTTTAACATGCCATCGCCTGCAATTTTAAGCTTCACATTCAAATCGTCTTTAATAAGCGCAAATGACTTGAGTAAAGTGGGATAATCTTTTTGAGACTCTAGTCGTCCTACGGCTAGTAAGTAACGTTCACCTGCAGAATTGTTAGTTTTTACTGTTTTTGACTCATAAATCGGGTTTCCAATGACTTCAATTTTTGAACTTACAGTTTTGTGAAAATTAATCATTGAAGTTTTAGTACCATCTGAGTTTGCAATGAGCAAGTGACTTCTATTAAAAGCCCATTTAAGCAGAATACTTAATTTTCCGGGATGCGTCTCATTAGCAAGTTCTCCTGCTTGCCTGATGATTAACTTACTTTTTGACTGGCAAATAAAGTGAGAAATATTACCAAAAACATTGGCCTCTAGAACAGCGGTAATAAAATAATGAGGCTTAAACCTTATCAATTCAAAACATATAATGATTGGCATTATACACAATCTTAAAAAGAGATTCAGCAGCTTTGATTGAGATGGCTTTTTATTGAACATTCTAATAACTGTCAAATGTTCATTTTGAATATCTTGGTAAGCAGTTCCATAGGCGGTGATTAAACGTACGTCGTAATTATTTTCAATCAAATAAGACGCTAATTTTATAAAAACCTTTTCGGCACCGCCGCCTTCAAGTGTAGGAGTATAAAGCAAAAATTTATTCTTCATATAGATTTGAAGGGTTCAGAATAATTCAAATATAACTTCATAAAAGATAGATTAAAGACTGAAGTACTGCTATTTTTGTTTGAATAAGTTCTATTAAGATAATGAAACAGCTTATCAATCGGTTTATTGCCTCCGACCAAATTACTCTAATTGTTTTGAGATTAGCTGGTGTAGGTCTTTTGTTTCTGGCGACATTGATAATGACCAATTACTATCCTCAGAATTTAGTTGGTGAATTTGAGTTATCTAGAACTATTTTGCTGTTAACAGGTGCAATTGTTGTTGCGGGAACAGATCGATCTATAATCCAGTTTGCTGGTAGGTTAGAAAGTGATGGCAGGTTTGATACTTTTCTGGGTGTGTATTTAAATAGCCTTAAATTAATAGGTCTACTCTGTTTTATTATTTTACTTATTTATATTTTAATTCCAGTTGAATACTATCAAAATTTCTTTTCAGATACTATCATCTTTAAAATTATCATAAGCCTTTTTTTCTATGCTGGAGCAACCTTAAACACTGAAGTGTTTAGAGTTTTTGAATCAAACATGTGGGCAGAATTGTATCGCGGTATCTTTAAATACATACTATTATTTTGTGCCGCTATATACTTGATGAATAGTTCAAATCAAGCATTTATTATAGATGTCTTTTTATTTTCGTTTGTGATTTTATTTGTTGTTTCTACCTTTCAAATCGTACCTAAAATTAAAAATCAATCTTGGAAATCATCCTTTAAGACTCTAGATATTTATAAAGTTTCAATGCCCATGGCCCTTACAGGATTGGGGTTCTTTTTATTACTGTCGATTGATGTTATCTTATTAAAATATTTTGAAGGTAATGAAGACGTCGCGGTTTATGCACAACCTGTTAAGATTATTAGCTTAATAGCGATGATTCAAACTACTTTACAAGCTTCTATTTCAAAACAACTAGCCACACGTTTTTTTAAAAAAGACTATAGAGCTTTAGACCAATTAATTAAAAAAACAACTCGAACCATTGCGATTATAAGTTTGCCATTAGTAATTGTTCTATTATTCATACCAAAGTTTCTTCTCTCTTTATTCGGGTCAGATTATATTGAAGGTTCATATGCATTAATGATTTTATTAGTTGGTTGTATCGTAAATGCATTATGTGGTTGTACCAGTATTTATATGAATATGACTAATAAGCAGTCTCAATTTAGAAATATTATATTTATTACCATTTTTATAAATATTATCCTTAACCTCATACTTATACCAATTTATGGTATAATTGGTGCCGCAATCGCAAGCTCTATCTGCTTGATTTTTTGGAATTTGGTTATTGTATTTTATGTTTATAAGCGAGATAATATAGTTCTTGCAATTCATTAATCATCTAGTTTGAAAAGAAGTAAGCTTACCTTTTTATTTATTGCAATCGTTACAATTTTAGTTGGAATGATTGCTAGCTTCATCCTACCTGATAGATTTATGTTTGATGCCTATACCATAGGCTTGGATAGGTATAATGAAAAAGGATGGTTGGGTAGCTATCCTTTTTCTATGATGATTTATCATATAACTGGTGTAGGCAGACTACCATTTCCTATGGTTGCTTTAATTCAATTGCCTATCATTTTTTTGATGTTTAAACATTTGAAAATACCCAGAAGCTTTCATCAATTCAATTTAAAAAACGCGATTATTTGGCTGGGTTTGCTTATGTTCGGTATATATGTAGGTTTCCCTTCTAAAGAATTTATTACTGCTATCTACATCTATTTATTGAGTCTCGTTCTTATCTCAAGACTCAACCTATTTTTAAAAATCGCATTAACATTTTTACTTCTTGCGTTTTTTGGTTGGTTTTACAGACAATACTTTTTACTCATACCGTTTCTAGCATTAGTCATTTACGGCCTGAGCTATATAAAAATTAAAAATAGAGTTCTTACTGTACTTGTAGTAGGTATTTTAACTGCCTGTTTTATGTCCTTAAGTTATGGACTCGTTAAGGGTGAGTTCATGTCACAAGGCTCTAGAGAAGCTCTTAATAAACGAAGAGTTGAAAGAGGTGATTCAAATGCTGCCACAATGATTGTTTCACCCGTAGAAACAGATACCTTTCATGGTGAAGCATTTGGAATAGTCTATGGGTTTTTCACAGTAAACCTTCCTGTCACTGGGCTTAGATTCATTTTAAAACCTCATGTAATTGCATTTGTGATATGGCAATTAGGCTTATTTATTTACTTGCTATATCTGTACAGTATTGTCTTAAAGAACAAGGAGAAATACCTTCACGAGCAATGGGTATTTCACTTGCTATTCGCTTATTTTGTTATACAAGGTGTATTTGAACCAGATTTAGGAAGTGCTGTAAAACATAAACTTGGCGTTTTTCCATGGATATGGCTAGCGTTTTATTATAACAAAGGACTTATAAAACGACCTACAAAAATTAAACGATATGTTTTCAAATTGGCTAAAAACAACTAGGTCTTGGTATCTTAATAATTATGAGTTATTAATAGGAATTCTAGCTAGTATACTCGTGTTTAGGAAACCTGGGACTATTGCTATCATTCTTTTTATAGTAAGTCACCTATTAATCGCAAGATCTTTTAAATTTTCTAAAAATTCATTTTGGAAAATTGGTTTGATCGCATTACCATTTCTACTGGATGTACTATTCCTGTGGAACAATGTTGAACTATCAGAAGGATTTAAACACATGGAAAAACGCATGGGTATGTTGTTATTTCCTGTTGTTCTTATAGGGTCGCCTATTAAAATCAATTTTAAAAAAGTACTTACCTACTACTCCATATTATTCACGTGCTTACTAGTCGTTCTATTAATAAGATTCCTAATTATTGAGCCCGAACTCGTTTCAAAATATTTGAAGGGTATTCACCTGTGGGAAATGGGTTATTCTTTTGCAAATAGCACCGGTGTTCATGCGCCAGCTCTCAACATGCATGTGGCTTTTCTAGTTGTTGTAAACACCTATCTCGCTATAAGATACTTGATCGAATCTAGCTGGAAAATCCTTAATTATAGGACTCTATTATTTTTAATTTCTGTATTTCTGCTTCTTATTATCAATACTAGGCTTGCCGTCGCAAATGCATTTATCGGTATATTTTTAGTTTTATTTTTAGAATTGTTTAAAAAGGTATCTCGCAAGAAACTGGTAACTGTCACGGCCAGTACACTGGCAGTATTGATTTTAATGGTGTTCGCTTTCGCGAAAGCGTTTCCTTACATCACAAAAAAGTATACCACCGTCACATTTGCTCACATGGATAAAGTAGGTAAACTTGATGATTTTGAAAACCCAGAAGGTGAGGTATTCAATAGTTTTGTAACTCGTGTAAGTATTTGGAAAACAGCCTGGGAAAGAGCTCAACAAGATATTTGGATAGGTGTAGGCGCTGCAGATGGCAAGGACGAGCTCAATCAAGCCTACCTGGATACTGACCAGCAGTTTCTAGCCAAGTATAAATTTCCTACTCACAACCAGTACTTAGATTTCTTACTCAAATTTGGTTTATTAGGATTGCTTGCGGTGCTTCTTTATGTACTTAATATTTTGTGGCTAGGCTGGAGATTACAGCACAGCGTTGTTCTGTTTTTCTTTGTATTGTTCTTTACCTCAAATCTTACCGATGATTTTTTAATCCGTTATGATGGTATCACCTTCAGCGCCTTGTGGATAAGTATATTTAGTGCGCTGTTTATTAAGAACGACTGTAGTACAAGTCAATCAATTGAGAAAAGTTCTTAGTTGAATTGAAAACCTCATCAACGCGTTTACTACCATTTTTCCCCATTTGCAACCTCAAATCTTTGTCAAATAGCTGTGTAATAGCTTGAACGGCTTGTGCAGCACCATCGATTAAAAACCCTGTTTGAGACGGTAGTACTATGTCTCTATTTCCTATTACATTGGTAGCTACCACGGGCTTTTCAAAAACCATAGCCTCAAGTACAGCAATAGGTAATCCTTCCCAAAGTGAGGTTTGTAAATAAACATCCAATCTATTAAGATGCTCTAGACCTTCATTCCTATTCATGAACCAACCTGTTATTGTGATATTGGGAGCTGTGATTTGATCCTTGAGAATACCATCTCCTATCCAGACGAATTGTACATCGGGTAATTGAAGAGCAATTTCATTAAACAACTTAGGATTGCGAGCGTGTGTAATCCTACCTAAAATACCTACAGTAAACTTTGAGGTTGGTTGGGTATTCAAAAAGGTTTTTATCTTGTTGTATGGGACACCATTTCTAATAAGCTCTACCCTATCATGTAGCTTTTTTGCTTCATCAAATTCTGTATCACCACAAGCTATGGTTGTAAAGCCATAAAAGGAAGCCATTCTTTTTTCAATAGCCTTAAAAACCGCAGCTTTACTGCTTGAAATGTCCTTGCGTAAAAAACTATAACCATGTGGCGTATAAAAAAGTTGAGCTTGAGAACTCGCAATTTTTGCTGCAACCTTGCCTAAAACACCAGCTTTTGAGCTATGAAGATGAATAACATCTGGTTGTTCCTTTTTAAAAATTCTAGAAAGCGCCTTTATACTTTTATAGTCGTTAAATGGCGAGATATTTTCATTCATGGGAACTTTAAGTAGCCTGACATTGGAATGAAAATCTTTTTGGACATTTTCAGGGATTATTTCTGCACGTTGATCATTATAAATAATAGTAGTTTGTACTCGATCACTAGGACCAAAAACCTGAGTCAAATCACAGAAATAGCTATAAACTCCACCACCTAAGGCTTCAATCACGTGAAAAACTTTAAGTTTCTTGTTGTTCATAGGTTACAAAGGTAAGTGGTAATCTTGCTTGTAGTATCTTTTTTGTTCATATTCGCAGTAAAGTAAACACATTGAAAACCTATCCCAATAAAAGTATTTTACAACGTATACATTTACTTTTTACCTATACTTTATTTACTCTTCCTATTTTACCAAAAATCGTGAGTAATATAACCATAGGGATATTTGTAGGTTTATCACTATTAATAAGCTTAACTAACAAGCAAAAGGTCTTTCGAGTTAATTACTTTATAGCAACTGCTGCTATCTATTTTGTTTTGTTGGCTAGTCTTTTTTATAGCTCAAACAGCGAGTATGCCCTTAAAAAATTAGGGACACTTACGCCTTTATTATTACTTCCTTTAAGCTTTGCTGTTGTCCCGTCTGTAGTGATTGAATACTTACGTAATCACCTGAAAGACTTTTTGAAAGTTTATGTAGGTTCCATAATTGTACTAGTTCTTATAAGCTTGTACATGATGCTCTCCAATTATGATCTTGATATAATTTTACAGGGAAAAAGATCCTTTCTACATCAACTAGGGTTGTGGAATAATATTGATAGTTTGTACCTATCCTATCACCTATCCATAGCAACGCTTGTCACAGGTTATTTGTTTTTTATATCTAAAAAAAGCTGGAAAGCACTAGGTGGTTCACTAGTATTTATATTCTTATTCAGCGTTTTGCTTTACTTTTCCTTTAAAGCTAGTATCATGGCGTTTTTACTAGGTATTGCCATGTTAACGATTCTTATAAATCAACGCAAGTTGTGGATTCTTTTTAGCGGATTATTCGTCTGTATTTTAGGACTCATCGTTTTTGTACCTTCTATAAATAGCAGGTTCTCTGAACTGCTCATAGTAAAAAACCCTGAACATAAAACCCTAGAATCTGTTACTATTAGAAATACGATTAATGAATGTAGTTTTGAAATAATGCCGCATGCTAGTTTATTTGGTTATGGAATTGGTGATAGCAAGCAGGAATTATTGGATTGTTTTGCCAGTAAGGAAAGTGCCTTGTTTGATCTCTCTTATAACACACATAATCAATATTTAAGCTTAATACTAGCAGTAGGTTTCATAGGTCTATTGGTCTTCTTTTTATCCTATGGCTATTTAGGGATTCAATCGTTGAATAAAAAGAATTATCTAGCTGTTGCCCTACTATTCTTATTTGCCGTGTGGATGCTGGCAGAAAATATTTTAGAACGACAGGAAGGAGTTTTTTACTTTTCTTTATTCCTTAATTTTTTATTTGTCTTAAATTTCAATGCGTCAACATCGGCAGGCTCCTTAGTATTGTCACATGAAAAAGTGATTGATACCTTTGAGAAGGATAATAGATAAGTTCGCTTTCGCGAAAGCGTAATCACTAACAAACCATGCAAGAACAAGAATTACTAGCCTTACTTGCCCTTAAAAAAGCTCCACTCGTAGGAGATATAATGGCTAAAAAACTGTTGAGGGAATTTGGTAGTGCTCAGGATTTATTTGCACAAAAAATTAAGGACATTGCTGCCATTGATGGTCTAGGAGATAAAAAGGCCAGTTTTATAAAACATAAAGAGACTTTATTTGATAAAGCAAAAAAGGAATTAGAATTTATCCATGCCAATCAAATCAAATGCAAGGTTTATAATCAGGATGATTATCCAGAACGTTTGAAATACTGTATTGATAGCCCGATTGTATTTTTTGAAAAAGGTGCTATTGATTATTCAAATCCCTATTTTCTAAGCATTGTAGGTACTAGACAAATTACTACCACTGGTGCTGCTTTTTTGGAAAAATTCATGAATGAAATTGCACCACTTAATCCAGTAATAGTAAGTGGTTATGCCTATGGAGTAGACATTCTAGCACATAAAATGGCTATAGAATTAGGTTTACAAACCATTGCAGTTATGGCTCATGGTCTCAATCAAACCTATCCTAGAAATCACAGTGCGCACAATGAAGACCTCATGAAAAATGGCGGATTCATTACCGATTTTTGGCATACTGATACTTTTGATCGTAAAAACTTTTTAGGACGTAATAGAATTATCGCTGGTATGAGCGAAGCCACAGTTGTTATTGAAAGTGCCTCAAAAGGTGGTTCCCTAGTAACAGCAGATCTTGCAAATGGTTACAACCGCGAGGTTTTTGCAGTACCTGGTAGAGTCAACGACAAATACAGTATAGGTTGTAATGAACTTATCAAACAAGCTAAAGCACACATGCTTACTAAAACTGCCGACATTCCTTACATTTTAGGATGGAAGGAACGTGATATAGCGGTACAAAAGCAATTGTTTGTAGAGCTTAGCGAGCTTGAAAAAAGAGTCTTTCAATTTCTTAAAAAACGAGATAAGGAATTACTAGATATCATTGCGCTAGAAATGGAACTACCCGTTCACCAATTAGCCTCGGTTCTTATGTCTATGGAACTTAAAGGTGTGGTGCAACCATTACCTGGTAAACTGTTTACCCTAGCCTAAGGAAAAATATACCTATCTAGGTGATAAAAGTCACATAGTTCAAGGTGCGTACTAGATTACTTTTGTAATATGAATTTAGCAGAAATTATTAAGCAAGCCGCGTCTAACGCCATTTCCTACTTAGAGTATCGCAAACTGGTCGAAGACCACGTAATTAATCAAACTAATACAGGAGATCAAATAACCGAAGCTCTTGCGGAGTATACCAAATTGAATCATCAAAGAATGCGACGACTGGATAAAACCTTGAAACTGTTACCAGAAAGTCAAGAATTTCTTGAAAATTTCGATAAAGACGTGTACTTCCTTGTTATTACAGAAAGCTGGTGTGGTGATGCTGCTCATGCCATGCCCATGATTAATAAAGTTGCAGTAGCCGCACAAATCAATTACAAGGTTGTTTTAAGAGACAAAAATCCCAAATTGATGGATGAGTTCCTTACTAATGGAAATCGAGCAATTGCCAAGCTTATTTTAATTGATGCCAAAACAAATTTGCCAGTAGCAACTTGGGGCCCACGACCTACAAAAGCTACAGCACTGGTTGCTGCAGAAAAAGCTGCAAAAGGTTCTTTATCACCAGAATTTAAGCAAGAACTACAAACCTGGTACAACAAAGACAAAGGAAAAGATATCGAGAATGATCTCGTGGAGATGTTGCAAAGGGTTTGAATTACTTATTCAAACCATTCCTCAGTACCTCTTTAATTCCTTCTAAGTTATCGGTGAATTCCATCATTTGAGATAGGATTTGAGCCATGGATTGGTCATTTCCTAATCCCTTAAGTTTGTTGTTCTTTAAAAAGGTTTCCTTAATGCTATTCCATCGATCCTGCTCTTCACTAGAAAGGGTACTTGTAAGTTCTTTATACTTCAACAAATTGGCCTCGGCGGCAGTAGTGAGTGTTTGGGATTCACTTTCATAATGTGACAGCAACAATGTGGTAAGTTCTTTATCATCCATGATAGGAACAATTTTGGCCACTAGTTTATTCATGTCTCTATAAGAACCTTGTAGTTTAAAACTAGGTTCTGTGCGGTATGCATCGTCCATAGCAGCACTAGAAATGTAGGTTTCATTTACTTTAAGAACCGTATCTCTTATACGAACCACCTTTTCCAAAACAGCTTCATAATCGGCTAATTCTTGACTGCTGTGATTGCCTTTAAGTTCATTATCTGCCGCACCATTCTCTACTCTATCTAATAAAGCATAAACGTCATCAAAATGTTTGTTGCTTAATTGCTGTAGTACTGGATTACTAGTAAGCGCATTCTCAATCAATGATAATTCAAACAAATGAGCCGTATCTCCTATGATATCACCTAGGTTATAAATATCTGCACGGTTTGCGAGCATGTCTGGTATTTGGAATTTGTCACCACTCTCCGTATATGGGTTACCAGCCATAATCACACAAAACTTTTTACTACTTAAGTCATAGGTTTTGGGTTTGCCGTTAAACACACCTTCTATTTTTCTTGTACCATCAGCCAGGCTTATGAATTTTTGAAGGAACTCTGGATTACAATGCTGGATATCGTCTAGGTACAACATCACATTATCGCCCATTTCAAAAGCTAGGTTAAGCTTTTTAAGTTCTTCTCTAGTTGCTGCATTGGTTGCCGCTTCTGGATCCACATTAGTTACTTCATGACCTATGGCTGGTCCATTAATTTTCATAAAAATTAATCCCAATCGATTTGCCACATATTCCATAAGTGTGGTTTTACCGTATCCTGGCGGCGATATAAGTAGCAGCATTCCCATGCGATCAGTACGTTTTGAGTCACCTACTGTCCCTAATTGTTTGGATAAATTGTCTCCTATTAATGGAAAATAAACCTGATTGATCAATTTATTACGCACAAAACTGCTAAGTACTCTTGGTTTAAATTCTTCTAGTCTTAGTTGGCTTTTTAGGTCCTCGGTTACTTCATGCTTCGTTTTTTTAAACATCTCATAAGCTGGCACTTTATACTTTACATAATCATCTAATAACGCTACAAATCTGTGGTAATTAAACTCAAATTCTCCATCGATAATAGTACTGTGCGTGCCTTTGAGATTAGTTATGGTTTGGGTTGCATTTATGCTGTTTACCACCTCAGCGCTTGACCCATAGAGCATGTGTGCTACACATTCTTCAATGTGGTATTGTAAAGATTGTGGTTGTTCCGCTTTCGCGAAAGCGGAAACCCAATGACGCACCGTGTCAACTTTATCCTTTTGAGTATCACACTCATCTAGCGCTCTTTTAAATTGTGTGTAGGCCTTTTGAGATTGCAGTGCTTTTTCAAATGAATTTTGTAGATCTATAGCATTTTGACTCACAACAAAATGATCATTGTCCTTGAGCTCATAAAATAAATAGGTCGCCATTTGCTTTATGTGCTCGTTAAAATCACTTTGCTTCTCGATAATTGTTATAGCCGTTTGATTGCTATTTGTAATTTCAATTATGAGTTGATCTATAACAAAAATGTGGTTATCACTATTAGGAAATACTTGCAATACGTGACCAGCACGTTTAATAATCTGGTTGTATTTATTTTTAATCTCCTGATCTAGCTGCTGCCAGAAAAGTTGAGCATGAGCTCTTACATTGGGCGTAAATCTTAACAACTTAAGATCATGATGTTTTTGAACCAAGACATTTAAAATGGCTGCGGCATCATTGTCATGTACACCTTTTACATAACCACCTGCATAATTTTGACTAGCAATTTGTTGAACTTGTTGTAACAAATCGGCTTCACTAGACTGCGCAAGTTGCTCTGTATCTTGTGATTGAAATATGGTATAAGCTAGATAGCTGGATCTATAAACATCGTGGTTTTCTGAAACTAGTTCTTGATCCCATAGTGAACGAGATTGCTCTAGAATTTCGTTATTTAATTTTTGGTAAAAATCTGTTCCTGTAAGGTGGTAATACAGTGAATCATTTTTATAAACTATGGTAAGGTCTAACTGTTGTTTGTTTACACCAAATTTATGTTGACCTAGTTTAATGATGTTCTCACCATCTTCATAAAGCTCCTGCTTGTCCTTGAGTTTTCTCAAGGCATCTTCTCTTGACGATTTTAATGCAGTTTCTAGTGATTCTGCTTTACCGGCATCATCTAGTTCTTGTAACTGTTTAATGATGTCACGAACTTTATTGATCATTAAATCACTAGCAAAGTATCCATTAATTTCAACCGTACTGGCTAGTGATTGTGCTCGTTTTTGAGCTCCTTTAATGATTCGATTTGCGGCATTTTGTAATGAAATTGCCTTTTTATTACGAGCTTCAACCAGACTGTTTTTACGTGAGTCAAAAGCTGCATAAACTTCTTCACGTTTTTCAATGATAGTAGTGATATACTCATCAAAGTCGGCAAATTTCCCTTCTAATTCCTCAAGAGTGATCGAAATTTTGGTTAGGAATTCATCACATTTCTCTGGAGTATCGGCAATATCAAGGTAGTTGATAATACTTTGATCTACTAACTTAAGTTGAGCAGCAAAGTCTGCCTGAGCTTCCTTCTTACCTACTGCTTTTATTTTGTTTTTAAGAGCAGCCTTAAGTTGGTTTATAGTAGCGAATATCAATGAAATATTTTCAATGATTTTAGTAGAATGTGAAGTGTCTTCTATTTCTAAATTAGAAACAATGTCAATGAGCAGTTCTAGATCTTCGGCAATTTGATTTACCTCTTTTTCCAGCTGTTTAATATCAATAACCTTGTCTACTTTTTCTAGCTGCTCCTGTTTTTCTTCAACCGCTTGGTGGTAGGGTGACAATGCTGTATCCTGCAGTAAAAAAGTAACCGCTCTACGTGAGATTAGTTCATTTTGTTCTACAATTTGCTGTTCCTTTTCTTCTATAAAGGCATCGTCGGTATACCTTATTTCATTGAGGCTTATGACTTCACCTCGTAAAGTTCTAAGTTGTGTAAGTAGGTGTACAAAGTCCTGAATACTTTTAAAAGAAGTGCTTTTAATTTTATTAAAAAGCTCTTCAGATTTTTTACTGACTGACTGGGTTTCCTTGGCAGCTTGCTTGCGCAATTGTTTAACCTTTTCAAATTCGTCAACAGCAGCATTGGCTGCTTTGTTAATTTCTTTAAGCGGTATTGAAAGCTGCTGGGTTTCTTCCTCATTTAACCAATAATAGGCGTCAATAACATCTTTTGATGCCTGTGCGATATCGTCATAAAGGCCTTCATAGCTGTCCTCTTTATTGAGAAGAGTGATGAGCTCATTCGACTCGGCCATGGCCTTTACAATGTCTTTATTGCCTATTTTAAAGAGTAAGGTATCTTGATGTTCAGATGGCAGCACGTCACCTTTTAAAAAGGGTGTTTGCCATATTTGCATCATGTGATGTTTTGTTTGCTCATCCTCGGTTCTAAAATAAGCAAGCTCACCACCTTCTAACAATGTAAACCCATTACAAATAATAGGAGTTTGTACTTGTTGCTCTATGACATTATAGGCCATTAAAACATAAATACCTTTCTCCTGATTATAGAAAATATATAAGTGGTCTTCACCATTAGGTGACGCCACTCGTTGCTGAAATTTAAGGCTTCCTACATCGCCTGGGAATACATTATACTCACCTGTTTGTAGGTAATAACCACTAGGGAAAATAATCCCTTGATCATCGGGTAGTAACACCGCAGCTTGTGAAATACTATCAATTTTCTCTACAGATTGTATTTTATGATTGTAAACAAAATATCTAGGTTGTTCTTGAAAGGGTTTTATTTCAAGAATAATGAGGTTTCCTAGGTCGGCAAATCTGTATTGTCCATCATCTAGTGTTTGATCACGATGTTCTACTGGCTCGTTATAAATCCCTAAACCATCGCTAGTGTTATCTTCTACTTTAATGGTTAAATCACCACCTATAGTTTCAACAAAAACCTTGTCTTTTATAGATACATGAGCATGCTCGCCATAACGTTGATCATCGCGACCTGCTTGTACCCATTGAAAACCGTATTGTGATGGAAATTTGTATTCATGCTCGCTACGGTTATCCACATATTCTAAATGTTCACCATTAATGAGCCATTTAAAGGTTTTAATATCTGTTACCGAATCACTAAGCTGAAAAACCATGTGCAAGTAGTTACCCATGATGGCAAACTTTGTAAACACGGTATTTCTATAATACTTGTATAGATTTTCAAAATCAGTCTTAAAAACAGGATCATCTAAAAGCTGCAGACCTTTCTCGCTTGCGCGAAAACTCACCTCTCCATCTACCTTTTCAAAAGTGTAAATACTAAATACATCACTCAACTGAATTTGAGTACGTAACCCAAAATGGACATTATATCCAAAAATACAAGTGTTACCTAATGCAATGATGTCCTGCGCAATACAGTTGTTTTCTGTATTAATGCGGTCGTTTGCTATAAGTCTGGTTTCTAGTGATCCAAAAACTTTTTTACGAGCTTCATTAAGTCGAGACAAACGTTGCTGCAAATCGGATTTTTGTTTTTGCAGCCTACTTTGAATAATCTCGTAGGTTCCTGAGTCTAGTTGTGTGGAATCTTTTGGTGTAGTCGCCATGAATGTAAAGTCTGTAGAATGGTAAAAATGAATATAGAGTGAAAAACTGCGCTAAGGATAGTAACGACATCCTTTTGACAACTCATAGGTATTATAACCTATGAGTTTTTCAAAAGATATAGTGGATAGCCTGCCGCTGCTCTTGCGAGCAGCGGAGCGCCCTATCACAAATTTTAAATATTCCCTAACTTCTTATTAGACAATCCCATCCCTTTTGCCAGGTTCATAAGGTTACCTAGCATGGTTTTTTCGTCGCCATCGTTTGACTTGCCTTGTAAGTTGCTCAACAAGTTTGCGATGGTGAGGTTCTTAATATCCTCTGAACTGATGTTGTATTTATCTGTAAACTCTTTAACCTTATCTAGTAGATTTCCTTTTACATCATCGCTACCTAGGATTGCATCCTTAACTTCAGTTACTGTTTCGGAATGACTTACTAAACGGTCGTAACCTTTAGCTTTAGTAATCTGTCCAATGATTTGGTCAAAGAACATGGTTTCACCACCTACTATATCAATGTTTGCAGCCTTAAGGGCATCACCTATTACTTTAGCTTGAGCATCGGCAATATCTTTTTGAATATTGATTTGCGCTAGGTCTACTTGAAGTTCTTTATCTAGTCGTAGTTTGAACTCTTCGTGTTCTTTACCTACACCATCTAATTTCTTCATAGCTTCTGCTTTTTCTTCTATTCCAGCAGCATCAGCAAGGGCTTTTTCTTTAATCACTTCAGCTTCCGCAAGACCGTCTTTACGTTTTGCTTCAGCCTTGGCCTGGATTCCAGCGGCTTCGGCAAGAGCTTTTTTCTCAATTACTACTGCATCAACAATACCTTGTCGCTCACTGGCATCAGCTTTGGCATGCATTACTTGTGCTTCAGAAAGACCTACTGTTGCTTCTTCTTTAGCTTGTGCTTCGGCAAGTATTTTACGTGCTTGTGCTTCTTTCTCACTAGCTTCTTTATGAGCTTGTGCCTCGATATTGATTTCTTCGGCTTTTTGTTTTGCTGCTTCTTTTTGAGCTTCGGCAGCTTTTATGGTTTTAATGAGATCTTCTTGAGCGGCAGCCTCGGCATTAGTGATAGTTACCTGCTTGATACGATCTGCAGTTTTGAAAGCTTCAATGTCTTTCATGTTTTCCTGCTCTTCAACCACACCTTTTTCAAGCATAACGCGGTCGCGTATTACATCCTGAATGTTCTTTTTCTCTACCTCAACTACTTTTTCTTTCTCAATTTGGGCTAGTGTAACCACTCGCTCGCGCTCGGTCGCTTCTAGTAAACGGTCTTTTTCTACACGTTCTGCCTCTACAGCATCGGTACGTTGCTTGTTCTTTTCTGCAACGATGATCTGGCGTTGCATGTTTTCTTCGGCAACTTTTACTTTCTCTTCTGTAGCAATGCGAGCTGTTTCTGATTTCAGACGTTCTTCTTCTGCTACTTTTAAAGTTTCTGCTTCTTCACGAGATTTGATATTTGCTATCTCACGCTTTTGTTGCTCTTCTTTTTCAGCTAATTGCTTATCCAACTCAAGAATTGCTTCACGAGCTTCTACATCTTGCTTACGAATGGTTTTTTCTTCATCACGTTTGATGAGGTTAGCCTTGATGTTTTGCGCAGCCGTTAAGTCGGTAATTTTCTTAATCCCTTCTGCGTCTAAAATATTGTCTGGCTTTAAATGGCTAACAGCGGTTTGTTCTAGGTAATCAATAGCACAATCTTCTAGTGTATACCCATTTAAATCTGTACCGATGATGTCTACAATCTCATCGCGAAATTCTCTACGAGCTTCATATAGCTGGATAAAATCAAACTTTTTACCTACTGTTTTAAGCGCTTCAGAAAATTTTGCTTCAAAAAGATCTTCTAAGGTTTCAATGCGTGATGCACGTTGAACACCTATGGTTTGAGCAACTTTTTTAATGTAGTCCACTTCATTGTTTACACGTACAAAGAAAGCTACCTTAATATCGGCACGTAGGTTGTCTTTACAGATAAGTCCTTCTACATTCATACGCTCGATCTGGATTTTCTTTACCGAAATATCCATGACCTCTACACGGTGAAATACTGGGACAACAAAAAGACCTTTGTCTGTTGCTACTTTGGTACCACCGAAACCGGTGCGCACTAGCGCCTCACCTTGATGTACCTTTTTGTAAAAAAGGGCTATGATTAAAAAATAAATTACAATAATGGCTACTATGCCTACCACTACTGCAATTGCTATGGCTCCTGTATTCATGCGTTTTTAAATTTTTAGTTAGTTAAATTAATTGTTATTGAAGGTTTATTAAAGAGTACCTAAGTGTAACTGTCACTTTTGATACGTCTGTTATTCTTTACTCACGTAATAGTAGTTTTTATCCTGGGATTGCTTGATTATGAGTACGCTTTCGCGAAAGCTTAATAGCGAACCATCTAAAGATTTCACATAGATACTCATTGGGTTTCCATCTACGACCACCTCTGCATTACCTAATTTTTCACCTGAAATACTGCTAAGTAAAGTTGCAGTACGTCCCAAAAAATCTACTGGTACGTCACCATTTTTATTAAGTTTTGCAAAGAAACTTTTAAATGGTGTAGTAAATAGTTTATTAAGGAACAAGCTAGGAATAAGTAAGGCTAGCATAAATAAGAAACCTATCGTGTTATTTTCAGTACCTGTAATATCTGTCGCTAGTAGGGTACATATCCACCATACAAATATCCATGAGGTGAAAGTGAACATAAATGGCAATCCTACAAAATTGAAATAAATCAAAACAATTTGCCACCATTTAAGACGTCTGGTTCCTTTGTTAACGACGTGTTCCTTTTGCACCTCGGAACTTGCAACATCACCAAACTCAATATTTCCTGGATCTACAGTATCAATATCTAGATCCATATCAGCATCCACATCTACATCAATATCTACGTCTAAATCAAAGTCTACACCGCTTATTGCAGTAAGAATCCAATAGATAGCTAGTAGTATAATTAAAACCGTAAGGATACTGTTTACATCGGAAAATATGAGATCTAGGAAATTATTCAAGTTATTGGTTTTTGTTGGTTACAATTTTTAATTAGTTAGAAAATCAAAGATGTTACTTAATGCTCCTGTACTGGCTTTATAAAACTCGGTATACTTACAGCGTTTACACGCTACATAACTGAATTTTTTATTTTGAACGTCAAAGATTTTGGACAAGGTACCACCTGTAGCGCGCATTTCACCTGTTTCATATTGATGATGACCGCACTTTGCACAGCTGTAATTCAAATTTTTCATAATGGAATTCTGATTGAAGTGACTAAGGATATAGCCACTCATTCATTTTAAGAATTAAGTTGCTTTTTAAGACGCTCTAATTCATCATCTATTTGCGCATCGGTAGAGCTAGCTGCCTCATCAAGTTCTTGATCGATACTTTTACCTTGATCTGCCATTTCACCATAAGCTTCAGCTAGTGCCTCTTCTTGAGCGACTTTTTCTTTCATGCGTTCTAGCATACTTACTGTACCAGCACTATCAAGCTCGGCCATTTGCTTGTTCACATTTTTTGTGGCGTCACTTACTTTTACTCTTGCTTTAAGAGTTTTGAGTTCATTTTCCCATTTTGTAATGTTACCCTTGATCGTGTCGATAGAAGATTTAAGCTTTTCAACATTTTTCTCATACTTTTCAGTTTCCTCTTGAGTTTGATTGATTTTTGCTTGAGTCTCTTCCTTTTTAAGTAGGGCTTCTTTGGCCAATCGATCCGCTTCATCTGTAGAGATGTCTCCTTTTTGAGCTTTTTTAAGGATTAAAACCGCTTTTTGCTCATAGTCTTTAGCCTTTTCTTGATAAGCATTTAAATCATTTTTTGATCTTATTGCCAATGCTTTAACTTGTGCCATAGCTTCGACACTTTTATTAAGATCTTCTTTCATATCCCTGATACCTTGTTCGGTCATGGTTATAGGATCCTCAAGATTATCAACGGCTTTATTTGCGTGTGCTTCTCCTATTTTAAATAGTCTTCTAAAAATATTCATAACAATGTTTTTTAATACTTTGAAAAAGTAATTATCTGGTCGCTGTATTCACTTAACAGTAAGCTGAGTGAGTTAAGCGATCCTTCTAACTCATTCAGGTCTAAATTTTCAATTTGTAAGGTGTCTCTAAAAATCACCTTGGTACCAGTTTCGTCTAGCACAAAAGCACCATGAATAATATCGCGATTTTTTTGTAGTAAACTTTTAAAAACCTCATCTCTATGGTTATTTATTTTAAAAATGTATTGCTCCATTATAAGAATAGGTGGCGCAATACCCATGATAAGATTTTTGATACCTACATCTTCTTTTTCAATTACAAGAATTCCAGAAGATGGATTCTCTCGAGTAATATCAAAATCTAGTTGTTGAAGGTATTCTTTGATTTTTTGGTAATGGTCGTTCATTTTTCTTTTGGTCTATTTTAATTTAAAGTAATTCTTCTTTCAATTACCGCATAAAAAAACACTGTTTTGAATTACGATAATATTACAAAAAAAGACCTTGTCATGCTAGAAAAATTCTAGCGGCCAGTTCGATTACAAATACTACTAGGTTAATCATGGTTATAGTTTTTGGTTAAACAATTTTTTAAAGAAAGGAATTGGGCTGGTTAGACCCTTAATAATTCCTTTCATAGCAATTTTTACTCAAAATATTAGCTTAATTGGTTGGTAATTGCTAATTTTGATAGCTTAAAGATACGATAAAAATTTAATCTTGCAAATAAAATTAGCAATTTATGTCGTTTTTCGGTAAAAACATCAAAAAAATTAGAGGTGTCAAGAGCTTAAGTCAACAGGCATTTGCAGACCTATTTGACTTAAAAAGAGGTACTTTAGGTGCCTATGAAGAAGGTAGAAGCGAACCGAAAATTGAAACAATAATAAAGGTTGCTAATTATTTTAGCATTTCTATAGATGATTTACTTACCTCTGAATTAACAGTGAATCAATTATTAAGATTCAATGACAATATTACTCTAGACCCAGAAGATCTAGAAAAGGAACAATTTGCCACAGTACCTTGTATTACCGCTAAAAACTATCAAGATTACATAGCTCATTTTGATAATGAGTTTTTTGTGAAAGACATGCCTAGTTTATCTCTTCCTATAAATACTGAAAAAACATTCAGAGGCTTTACTGTAAACAATCTAGAAATGACCAGTCATGATAAGGGATTTTATCCAAAGGATATTGTAATTGGTGAATTAGTGCCCAACAAGGTGATCCAGAAACTAAATAACGGCACTGTTGCTTTTGCCTTGATCAATGATCACATTATCTTACGTAGACTATACACAACTGAAAACGGAATAGTTTTAAGAGCAGATCATAAAAATATTGATGATATTAAAGTCACCTTGAAAGAAATTAAACAATTGTGGCGAGTGCGTTATGTGTTTTTTAGACGTGTGCCTGAATTAACCGATAGTTTTGAGGATAAACTTGCCTTAATTGAAGCTCAATTAAAAGCCATTAAAAATCATGATTCTCTTTAAATGAGAAGGGTTTAACACTTAATCTTTAAACTATAACAGTATAAAAGTGTCTATAACCACGTAGAATTGTATCTTTGTATTTTAAAATTAAAAGCAATGTTAGCTAGTATTTTCTTAGGAATGTTTGGACCATGGCAGTTCGTTTTAATTGCGCTGGTTGTTTTATTAATTTTTGGTGGTAAAAAAATACCTGAATTAATGAGAGGTCTAGGTGGTGGAATTAAGGAGTTTAAAGACGCTACAAAAGATGATGAAAAAAAAGAAGATAACAATAACAGCCTTAACAGCTAGTTCTATCCTTCTTATAAAATAAAAAAACCGCTTAGAAACTTTCTAAGCGGTTTTTTTATTCTTTACCATTAGTACCTATTCGCTAGGAGCGGCTACAAAACTAGCACTCCTTAAAATAGCTTCTATCTCAAAAAGGTAATTGCGCTTATCTGCATTTGGTGCGCTCACATAACCTTCTAAAATAAGCCAGTTGTCACGTTCTTTATTATACACTGCGTAGTTTATGAATGGTCCTGCCATAAACATATTTTTCACTTCCCAAGTACCTCTAGTTTCAAAGGCAAAAGCACCAGCCACCTCGCTTTCAAATAACGACGGAGTGAATATAGGTTCCGTTTGAAAAACACCACCTTCATCCACTGGAATTTTTAAACCGCCTATACTGTCACGAACCTTTATAATTTGTGATACGGTATTTGAATCGCGAGTGATTAATGATCGGTCAACCTCGTAAATCATAAGGTCCATCGTGCCTTCTGGAATATTACGACGCAACCATACAAAATCAGGGTCATTTACCGCTGCATATCTATAAGCTCTAGGCACAGTAAGATCAATACCAAAACGCTTTTTAATTCGATCTACATTAAGCGCTACCTTATCCATTAAACCTTTTTTGTAGCTAACCTCACTTTTGGTAAATAGTTTAATGATATCATTTTGATTGTCGTAAACAGCTTGTGCCACAGCATCAGGATTTGGACCACTTACAATAATTCCCAATTGAGGATTTGCATACGGATTTTCCTTAACACTTACTTTTACACTATCGGATTTTTTGATCTGTAAAAAATTACGAGATTTTTGAATAGCGCCTTTAAAACTCCTAGGTTTTACGTGATTCAAAGTAAATAGAGGTTCATCTCTTACAATACCTACGACAGATTGTGCCAGCACATTGCGTATTGTATCACCTACTTGTCCATCCCAATCTTCATTTTCAATAACAACCATTATTTTATTGAGTTGGCCCATACTATCTTGAACAGTAACAGGTTGATCGTCACAAGACAGTAGTAATAATGCGGTACATATAGTGAATATAAATTTTTTCATCGGGAGTAGGTTTTTGATTATTTCAACTTAAGAACCATACCTGGTTTTAAGTTCTCTGTTTTATCTGGATTAAGCTTCTTCAAATTGCGTACCGAAGTACCATATTTTCTAGCAATTGTCCACAAACTGTCTCCACTTTTCACTTTATGAGTAGTCGAGGTAGTGTTCTCAGAGACCGGTATAGTAGCAACTGGTCGTCTAGGATGGATATATAATTTTTGTCCTATTCGTAATTTAGAAGATCTTAAATTGTTCCATCTTTTCAATTTACTCACACTCACACCATACTTATTGGCAATTTTACCTAGGTAATCACCACTTTTGACTCGATAAACCACACGACTTTCTGCCTTTAGTAATTCAGGTAATGGTTTTTCTCTTTTATCAAATTCCGCTTTCGCGAAAGCGTAAACACTATCCTCATTACTCACAAATTTAGACATCGCTTTAAGTGGTAATCTTAAATAATACTTACGTCCTTCAACCACGGGAATGAGATCCAATTTATAGCTAGGATTGTGAAATTGAACTACCTCAATATCTTGATCTGTGAACTGTGCCACTTGTTCTAGAGCAATCATCTTTTTAACCTGAACCGAATCTGTAACTATAGATCTGTGTTCATTTTGTAATGGTTTAAAACCGTGCTCACTGGCATAGGTAAATAGATATAACATCGCTTGAAATGCCGGAACATATCCAGCTGTTTCACGTGGAAGATAGGGACGTAAGTTCCAGTAATTTCTATATCCGCCGCTACGTCTTATTGCCTTGTTAACATTACCTGGTCCAGAATTATAGGCAGCCAAAGCTAAGTCCCAGTCACCATAGATATTATACAAGCTGCGTAAAAATTTACAAGCTGCAACGGTAGCTTTTTCTGGATCCATGCGCTCGTCAACGTAACTATTTACCTCGAGTCCATAATTGCGCCCTGTAGCAAACATGAATTGCCACATTCCAGTAGCTCCTACCCTACTTTTTGCTTTGGCATCTAGTGCACTTTCTACCACCGCAAGGTACTTCATCTCCAATGGTATGTCATATTGATCCAGCTGCTCCTCAAACATAGGAAAGTAATAGTCGCTTAAAGTCATTAATCGCTCCAGATAAACTCGTCTATAACTAAGCTTTTTATTAATAAGCTTTTCCAGTATAGGATTATATTCTATGTTAAATGGTGTTGTAGCATTAATGCGTTTTAATCTTGCTTTTAAAGTGTCGGTAGGTACTACTTGTTTAACGATAGCTGCATCATCCAGATTTACAAAATCATCATACATGTAATCGTACAAATCGTTGTTGTACAATTCTTCTAATAATTTCTCATCAAACTCATCTACCTCAGGATATTCCTTTAATCCAGATCCATCTTCTACTTCAAGAATAGGGATAACAGTATGGGTTACTGTGGTTGTTTCTACTTTAAGAGAGTCTGTTTTAAGGGAATCTTTTACGCTTTGTTTTTGCTTGTATTCTTCATAGGTAAACACCTTTCTTTTCACAGCAACCGAATCTGGTTGCTGTGCATGTAAAATAACCATCCCTATGATGGATAAACAAGTTCCTAATATTCTAGATCGCATATAGATTTTGATTCAAGATTCTTGCCACAGTCACTAGTCTACTATAGCAGCGATACCAGGTAAGGTTTTACCTTCTAGTAATTCTAACATAGCGCCACCACCTGTTGATACATAACTCACCTTATCGGCATAGCCAAATTGTTTAACTGCAGCAACAGAATCACCACCACCAACAAGAGAAAATGCACCATTTTTAGTAGCTACTGCAATAGCATCACCTAGTGCTTTGGTCCCTTGAGCAAAGGCTTGCATTTCAAATACTCCAGCAGGACCGTTCCACAATATAGTTTGTGCTTGCTGTATTAAATCATGGAATTGCTGTTGTGTTTTTTCACCTATGTCTAATCCCATCCAACCATCGGGTATTTGATCAATGGCAGCCTCTTTTCTATTAGCTGTTTCACTAAAATCGTCGGCCATTAAAACATCTACTGGTAAATGAATTTGTGTATTGTGTTCTTGTGCTTTTTTAAGAATTTCAAGAGCTAGTTCTTGCTTATCGTCCTCAACCAATGAATTTCCAATTTTTCCTCCTTGGGCTTTTATAAAGGTATAAGCCATTCCACCAGCGATTATCAAATGATCTACTTTTTGTAAAATATTTTCTATCACTGTAATTTTTGAAGACACCTTGGCACCGCCTAATATTGCTAGCAATGGTCTTTCTGGGGTTTCTAATACTTTATTGAGATTTTCAATTTCACGATTCATTAAAAAACCAAAGCATTTCTCCTCAAAAAACTGTGCAATTATAGCTGTACTGGCATGTGCTCTATGTGCTGTTCCAAATGCATCGTTAATGTACACATCGCCTAATTGAGATAGCGCTTTCGCGAAAGCGGAATCACCAGCTTTCTCCTCGTCATGATATCTCAAATTTTCTAATAAAAGAACCTCGCCACTTTGAAGGTCTTGAGCAGCTTGGATAGCACTTTGTCCTACACAATCTTCGGCAAATTTGACCTGGACTCCCAAAATGTCGCTAGCCTTTTCTACAACATGTTTTAAGGAAAATTCATTCTCTTTATTTTTAGGACGTCCTAGGTGTGACATTAAAATCACAGCACCATCATTTTCTAGCACATGAATAATAGTGTCTTTTGCTGCCTCAATACGTGTGGTATCGGTTACATTAAGATTGTCGTCTAACGGAACATTGAAATCTACTCTTACTAGAGCCTTTTTGTCTTTGAAATTGATATCGTTAATTGTCATATTCGATGGTAAGTATGTTGTAAAAAAACAAATATAAAGGGATAATCTGAGAGATAAATTTATAGATGCCGTTAAACTTTATATTTGCATTATGAGGAAGGAATCTATCCTAGGACTAGAGCACATTAAAAAGCATTTATTAAGTACTGTTGAAAACGGACGTATTGCTCATGCACAGTTATTTGTAGGGCCATCAGGCAGCGGTACCCTACCACTAGCGATCTTTTATGCTAGAGCCATATTATGTCAAAAAAATCCTGATAGGTGCCATATTCAAATGGATCAACTAGCTCATCCAGATTTGCATTTTTCATTTCCTAGCGCAAGTACCAAAGAAACTGGTAGTAAGGCAACTAGTGATGATTATTTAAAATCATTTAGATCATTTGTAAAAGAACATCCTTATGGCAATATAAGTGCCTGGGCAAAATACGTTGATCTTGAGAAGAAAAATATTGAGATTAAGGTAGGTGAAGGCGAACTTATAATGAAAAAGTTGAGTCTTAAGTCCTATGAAGGTGGTTATAAGGTGTTAATCATGTGGCAAGCAGACAGAATGAATTCTGAAGCTGCAAATAAATTATTGAAGCTAATAGAGGAACCTCCTAAAAATACAGTAATCCTGCTGGTTGCAGAAAATACTGATCGCATGCTTAATACTATAATAAGCAGGTGTCAGGTAATTGAAGTTCCAAAATTGCCAGTATCTGTAATCACTGCTGGCTTACAACTACAGAATTCTTTAAACGAAAATGAATCTACAGCTATTGCTAGACAAGCAAATGGTGATTTCTTTAAAGCACTTGAATTAGCATCTAATATTTCAGAGGACAATGAATTTGAAGAGCTTTTGATTAAATGGGTAAGAACCGCTTACCAAGCAAAGACCAAACCTAGCGCTATCACAGAACTGATAAATTGGGCTACTGCAATTTCCTCTTTAAATAGAGAAAAGCAACAACGCTTTTTGAATTATGCTATTGAATTTTTTAGACAAGCGATGCTTTTAAATTACAAGGCAGATCGTATCGTGTATTTGAATCCAAAAACTGGATTTGACCTTAAGAAATTTGCTCCTTTTATTACTGGAAACAGAATGATTGCGGTCCAAGAACAAATTGAAACTTCACTTTATCATATTCAAAGAAATGGAAATGGAAAGGTTATTCTTACGGATCTTGCTATAGGTATGACGCGTATTTTACACGGTCCTTCTTAATATTTTGTTAACGACACAGTTTAAGTCTTTTGTTTTCAAAAGATTAAAATTACTTATACTTGCAAATAGAATATTATTTGATTGGACAACACAGGAATAGTTTTACTACTGATTTTTATACTCGTAACTTTTTGTATTTCTGCATATGAAAAAGTCTACAGATGGGAAGAAACTTTGCTTGACTTTCTCAATATGTACTCTAAATATTTTGGAGAACTATTAGTAAAGGTAATTACTATCTTTATATTATTGGCAGAGGTGTTAATTGCTACTTTAGCCTTATTTGCTCTTTATAAAATTTACTCTTCTGGTACTCTAGATTTTGCAAGATATACTTTCATAGGATCATCATTAGTATTTATTATCCTACTGATAGGATTAAGAATCATTAGAGATTACGAAGGCGCTTCTAGGATAGCCATTTACTTTGGAGTAACTAGTTTAGGCCTATTATGGGCTTCATTAGCATAACCTATGCTAAAATTAAAAATCATAACTAGATCTTATTAAAAACAGCTTTAAATTAAGCGATTTAAGAAACTTTATTTCATTTACATACCTTGGTGAGGTAAATTTAAAAAGGCTCTGTAAAATGTGCTTATTTAAGTTTTTTAAGTATAAATTGATGTGAAGAGGCTTGCTTTGTAATTAAACAAGACAAATTAGAGATAAATCCTACCAGTGTACCTGAAATAAAAGGTATAGGCCATTTTTTATATCTAGCAGATAATATTGAAACGTAAAAACTATCCCACCACATTGGAATTGTATTTACTAATCGGAATTTACTTTTAAATAATATTTCTACAGAATGTTTTGAAAAATGGAAAGTGTGACGAGGAACATCGTAAGCTGCCCAATGTTCCTTAAAAACCCTAGCATCTAAACATTGATAATTAGGTAAAGCCAAAATTAAAATTCCATCAGGTTTTAATAATCTTACTAATTCTAATATCTGTTGTGACAAATTGGGAACATGTTCTAGAACATGATACATGGTAATTACATCAAAATAATTTTCTTCATAACCTGAAGTGTCAGGTTGTAATTCCAAACTAAAATTTTGTTTCGCAAAATCTCTAGCCTTTTTAGAAGGTTCAACCCCACAAGCAGAGATGTTATTATCGATTAATGATTCAACCAATTCACCAGAGCCTGCACCTACATCACAAACTTTAATGTTTGTAGAAGAGCCAAAATGTTCATTAATAACGTTGGTTATTAATCGAGTTTTTGTTTGAATATTTCGTCTCTTAACGATATTATAAATCTTGGAAAAAAAGGATGCTTTATTATTACCATGAGAATAATAATCTTCAGATTCATAATATTTCGACAACTCTTTAGGTTGAGGTACCGTTTTTAAAATACCAGTGGTATCATCTTTAAAAAGTTCAAATTTTTCTTTAGAAAAGAAATAATCCTTAGTTCTTAAAACTGATTTATTGAAGTTAAAATCTATCATGTTTCACGTGAAACTATCTTCCCATATGTACTAACAGCACAGAAATATCACTAGGTGACACACCCGAAATACGAGAAGCCTGGGATACAGTAACAGGTTTAATTTTAGTCAATTTCTCTTTAGCCTCGTAACTCAAAGATTTAATTTGAGAGTAGTCATAGTTTTTAGGAATTCTAATATTTTCCAATCTATGAAGCTTGTCTGCATTGTTTTTTTCTTTCTCTATGTAACCAGCATATTTAACGTGAACTTCCACTTGTTCAAGAACATCCTTATTAATATCGTTTTTTTCAATAAAGCTGGCAACCTCATTAACACGCAACATGTCACTTAAATCAATTTGAGGTCTAGAAAAAACTTTATATAACTTCCCATTTTGTTTCACTGGCGCAGAACCTTTCTCCACCAGAATTTCGTTCATTTCTTGAAAATTATAACTAGTGTTTTCAAGAAAATCAATCATCTGTTTAGACTTCTCTTGCTTCTCTTCTACCCTACGCATAGCATCGTCCTTAACTATTCCAAGTTTATAAGCACGAGGAGTTAAACGTAAATCTGCATTATCCTGGCGTAATAGTGTTCTATATTCAGCTCTTGAAGTAAACATCCTATAAGGTTCTTCAGTTCCTTTTGTGATCAGATCATCTACTAAAACACCTATATACGCCTCGTCACGATTAAGCACAAACGCCTCTTCCTCACGAATCTTTAAAACCGCATTAATACCAGCCATTAATCCTTGGCTTGCAGCTTCTTCATAACCGGTGGTTCCATTAATTTGACCTGCAAAGTATAGATTATCTACAATTTTGGTTTCTAAGGTATGTTTTAATTGAGTAGGTGGAAAATAATCGTACTCGATTGCATAACCTGGTCTAAAGAACTTAACATTTTCAAAACCTACAACCGAACGCAGCGCTTTAAACTGAACATCTTCAGGTAAACTAGTACTGAAACCATTTACATAGACCTCTACCGTATCCCAACCTTCTGGCTCAACAAAAATTTGATGTCTGTCCTTATCGGCGAAACGATCAATTTTATCTTCAATAGATGGACAATAACGAGGACCTATACTTTGAATTCTACCATTAAACATAGGACTACGATCAAATCCTTCACGTAACAAATTATGAACCTCAGGACTTGTATAAGTCATGTAACAATCCCTTTGTTTAGTCAAAGGTTTAGTCTTATCAGAGTAACTAAATGTACCTGTAATTTCATCACCTGGATGAACTATCATTTTTGAGTAATCAAGACTACGCCCATCAACACGAGGTGGAGTTCCAGTTTTCATCCTACCTGCTTCAAAACCTAGATTAACCAAATCCTGGGTTATTCCAGTAGCAGCTCGTTCACCTGCACGACCACCTCCAAATTGTTTTTCACCTATATGAATTAAACCATTTAAAAAGGTTCCATTAGTTAATACCACACTTTTGGATCGTAACTCGAGACCTAAAGAGGTTTTAACACCAACCACTTTTTCCCCTTCTATAATCAGACCCGATACCATTTCTTGGTAAAAGTCTAAATTAGGAATAGCTTCCAATTGTAATCTCCATTCTTCAGCAAAACGCATTCTATCGTTCTGAGTTCTCGGTGACCACATTGCTGGTCCTTTAGATTGATTAAGCATTTTAAACTGTATAGCACTTTTATCGCTAACGATACCACTTAAACCACCTAAAGCATCAATTTCTCTAACAATTTGACCTTTTGCAATACCACCCATAGCAGGGTTGCAAGACATCTGCCCGATTGTTTGAAGATTCATAGTTACAAGTAAAGTACTTGCTCCCATATTTGCTGCAGCAGCTGCGGCCTCGCTTCCAGCGTGTCCAGCACCTACCACTATTACATCATATTCTTGTCCTAACATAACATTAATGTTTCACGTGAAACATATTCATTTTTTCTTCTTCTTTTGAACGCATCAAATCAATTTCCTGAGGTGACTTATCCTTGTAACCACATAAATGCAGAATTCCATGAACCAAAACTCGGTGCAATTCTTGCTCAAAGTTCACATTGAAAACTTGAGCATTATCAGCAACACGATCAGTGCTTATATATATTTCACCTGACAATCTATTTTCCTCACAATAATCGAAAGTTATTATATCGGTAAAAGTATCATGATCCAGGAATTGTTTATTCATTTCATGTAGGTATTCATCGCTACAAAAAACAAAATCAATTTTATCTAACGCTTTGTTTTCAGAAGCGATAACGGCCGAAAGCCATTTATTATACACTACGTTATTCAAAGGTTCAAAATCATTCTGATAGTGAAAACTAATCATTCTTAAAATACTCTTTAACTCGGTTCTTAAAAAGCGGCTGCAAAGGTAATACTTGTCTGTTTAATATCTCCTTATTATTGAAATAGTTGCTGGCATCAGGAAGCTTATTATTAGTCTCATTATTAAAACTATTACGATTTGTAGTACTCTTACGTTCTTCTTGTTTTGCTTGTAATAAGCCAGCATCATTTAATTTTAATAAGTCGTGCTGAATTCGTAGCATAAGATCCTCGACTTCTCTATCAAAACCCTGATCTAACAGCTTACGCTCGACCGCTTTCATATTATCGGTAATGGATTCTACCTTAGATTTAATACCACTATTTTCAATCATGTTTTCTAATTGATCCCTAAGCTCCTTTTGCTTTTTATATATGTCATAAATGCGTTCTGCTTCAGACTCAGACTCCCGATAACCAGATTCGCCCGTATTTGAATCTCTACCAGATTGACCAGAAGAACCACCAGATCCATTACCTGACGAACCACCTGTTCCTCCAGATTCACCACTTTGACCGTCCTCACCACCATTACCAGACTGACCATTCTGACCTTGCTCACCACCACTACCGGATTGACCGCTTTGACCGCTTTGACCATTTTTACCACCATTACCCGATTGACCAGATTGACCCTGCTGACCTTGTTGTCCTTGTCGTCCTTGTTGACCTTGTTGTCCTGATTTATCTCCTTTACCTTTTTTACTTAAGCTTTCTTGTTGCTTTATAATGTCCTGAAGTTGAAAACCAGCACCGCCTTCACCAGGACTTGGTTGTCCAGGACCACTTGATCCAGAAGCATTCATATTATCCATGGCATCACTTAACATAGCGCTTAATTTATTGGCACCTGAAAACGCCTCTTGTTGCGCCATTAAACTGCGCTCTATTTTGAATTCTGCCAATTGCTCCATACTTGTATCTATACCATAATGAATATAGGTGATAACAGAATTTATTTCTTCACCGACCTTAGGGTTGCGGCTACTTAAAGCAAACAAAGAATCATCTACATGCTCAAAAGTGTATTCTAACTTTTTTTGCTTTATTAGTTTTTTTCCAAAGCTTGGGCTATTTCTATTTATCAATGAAACTTCGTCCATTAAAGCTTCCTGCTCCAGACTATAACCTATCAAATTATCTAGAATTTGTCTTAAGGTTTCCGCATCCTCCATCATTTGATCCTTTTCCATGCTGCGCATTTGATTGCCCATTTGTTGAGATAGTCGTTTCATCTTATCTGCAGCACTACGTTGTTTGGATGATGCCTTTTGAGATTCTTTAGATTCTATATTTTCTTTAGCATCGTTTTGATCCTGCTCGATATCATCAGCTTGTGGTGGATCAAACTCTAACTTATGTGGACGTTTTAGATTAGTATTTTCATTCTCAAGTTCCTCCAGTTCCTTTCTCCATTCTTGGAATTCTTTATTTAAACTATCTTGTTGTTCTTCTGAAGATTCAACATCTGCAGCCTTCTTCTGCTTTAAGGCTATTTGAGATAAATCTTTGGCTAATTGCTTGAACTTCTCCTTGACATAAAATCTTTTAGTTAACTCTAATAATTGTTCAAGACTACGTTGCTGTTGTTTTGAGTTGCGTTGTGCTTTATCTAATTGTTCCTTTAGCTCAGCAGGCGGCATTTTATCCTTGTACTCTTGGATCTTTTTTAAGAGTTCTTCATTCTTCTTAATTTGATCAGCACTTTGTTCCATTCGTTCTTTTAGCGCCTCCTTTTCTTCTGATTCTTCTCTTATGGATTTTTCCAAATTGTTTTTTAATCGATCCAACTGTCGATTCATTAACTGCTCCTGCTTCTGCTGCTTATCTAAGACCTGTTCTAGTTTTTTGCGGTCATTAAAATCTAGATCTTTCTTTTCAATAGCTTCACGACTTAAATCCTTAAGTTTATCCTGCTGTTTTTCCTGATCCATTAAAGATTTCTCTATACTTTCTAACGATTCCTTTTGCTCTTGTAATTCACGTTGTTCCTGTTCATTACTGGTGATTTTTCGATAACCATAGACCTGAGACTTAACGCTTTTAAAGTTATTTACCACGTCATTATCAAAAGCTTCAAAATAATATTCATAACGTTTGCCTTCTAATAGTTCAAGACCTTGAGGAAAGGTATATAAAAACGTTTCATAGGATCCTCTATCTTTACTAATCACTAATTTCTTAACGGTTGCAGCATCATCTTGAATATAGTAGTTCAATACTATCTTTTTAATGCCGTAGTCGTCCACAACCTGACCTTTATAATATCTTATTTGATCGTTTAAAGAATCGACCTTTTCTTCCACCTTTAATTCAGGATATTCATCCTTTACAACATCGATTTTAAAATTGAGTGTCTCGTAATTTTTAGTATTAGAATTAGAGGTGGAAATAGCATATGAAGTAGGTTGTGATATCGCTTTCGCGAAAGCGAACTGATTATCCTGCTTTTTAAAACTATAAGTATCATCACCATTAACGAAGTCTACAACTTGAGTATTACTGGTATTTAAGATCCATTGCACGCGAGTACCTTCTGGTAAAAGAGCGTTTCCTGTACCCTTAATAGTTTCTGAAGTGCGACCTATGTGTGAAGGAAACCTGCACACCATATTGAATTGATCTATAGATGGTACAGCACCTACCTTGAGTTGATAACTTGGGCTTGCAACCTCATTTGCATTAAAGAAAAAATCAATGTCACTACTAGGTCTTTTAAAAACGTAACTGTAATTACCGTTTTTATCTTGATTCATAAAATAATTTTGACCCTTATAGTTTATGGAAACAGATTCAGGTAATTTCTTACCTACAACTTGAACATTAATTTTATAATCTTGATTTTGTAATGTACTTAAATCATCATTAAGTAATTTAAATGAATAAGGAGCAGGTGGAATATATTCGTTATTAAAATCGGCTACACGTGATGCGCTTTTTGTAATCACCTCATCATTACCAGTAAAGAAAAGTCCTACAATTATAACAAGCGGAATAGCTAAATATTTTAAATACTTGGAATTCTTTTTATAATCAATGGCAAGTGAAAAAGGTATAGGTTTAAGTTCTTCACTTTTTTGATTAATGCTTGCCCATGTCAATTCATCGTCACCTCCATTTTTATGTAATTGTAAAACATTTACAAGTTTATCAGATACCTCAGGGAAATGAGTTCCTATAATGGTACTTGCATCCCTAAAATCAATTCCTTTAAAAAGCTTGAATAAACGAGCTAAAGGAATACCAACAAACTTGAATAATAAAAAAGATTGTACAATTACAAATAGAATAAACAATACGGTGCGTCCCACGGTACTAAGCCACAAAAAATGCTCGATTACCACAGTAAATAGAAAATACAACAAACTAAGAGCAGCAAAAAGAATGACTCCTCTTATCAATTCATTACGATAGTACTTACTAATAAATTGAGTTAATTTCTTTTGTATTATTTGAAAGTTAGTCATAGCACCTTTTCATCATCTAGACTTGTAAAGATAGGAATAAGCCTTAAATTGTTCATATCCATTTAATAAGTGGACTTACTAGCGTATTTCATACATAAATAATGCCCAAATATTGAACTATTGTAAAAATTAAAGTTTGTTATAACTTTAGGCAAACTCAACCCTACTAGAATGAAAGACTTAAAATACCTAGCTGCCTATCTAATTCCTGTTTTCTGTGTGCTAGGAATATTTCTAAAAGGATATTGGTTATTTATAACTCCAATTGTTGTTTTTGGAATAGTGCCTTTGCTAGAATTATGGATGCCATCTTTAAAAAAGAATTTATCAGACAGTGAAAAAGAATCTAAAACAGCTAATAAGTTTTTTGATTTGTTGTTATGGCTTAATGTTCCTATCGTATTTGGTACGCTAGTGTATGCTTTTTATACTTTCAATAATTCCTTTTTAACTGCATATGAAGTAGTTGGCTTAATATTATCTTGTGGTATTGTAGCAGGAAGTAACGGAATTAATGTTGCTCATGAATTAGGTCATAGACAAGAAAGTTGGGAACGCTTTCTAGGTAAGATATTGCTGTTACCTAGTCTTTATATGCATTTTTATATAGAGCACAATCATCACCATCATTTGCAAGCTGCTACACCCGAAGATCCTGCAACAGCTAGATATAATGAAAATTTATATAAATTTTGGTTGAGATCGGTAACTCAACAATATATAAGTGCATGGCGCATACAACACAAGCTAAGGAAGGTAAATAATTACTCCATCTTTTCAGTAAAAAACGATATGCTATGGTATACCTTAATTCAAATGAGTTATTTGGTAACTGTAGGTATGGTATTTTCCTGGTCCACTACCCTACTAGCAATTGCAATTGCAATAGTAGGTTTTTCATTATTAGAAATAATAAATTATCTAGAACATTATGGATTAAGAAGAGCAAGAAAAAAATCAGGAAGATATGAGGTTGTTAGGGAGATACATAGTTGGAATAGCAATCACGCATTAGGTAGAATATTACTATACGAATTAACAAGACATAGCGATCATCATTATAGAGCGAGTAAAAAGTATCAAGTATTAGATTATCACGATATAAGTCCACAATTGCCTTATGGATATCCTACTATGATGGTAATAGCAACGATTCCACCATTATGGTTTTCTATAGTTAATAAACATGTTCCACATGAAATGGTTAAACTGGCTACACATTAATTTACCTAAAACCTAACTATTTACTCTCTATAGACTAACTATCTTTGCAGCCTATAAAACTGCATACAAAATGAGTCAAGAAGTTAGAGTAAGATTTGCCCCTAGCCCGACTGGACCACTTCACATAGGCGGAGTGAGAACCGCATTATTCAATTACTTATTTGCAAAAAAACATAAAGGAACATTTATCCTAAGGATTGAGGATACCGATCAAAACAGATATGTTCCAGGAGCAGAACAGTACATCATAGATGCTTTAAACTGGTGTGGGATTCCATTTGATGAAGGAATAGGAAAAGAAGGTAACTTTGGTCCATATAGACAAAGTGAAAGAAAAGAATCCTATAAACAATACGCTCTAGAACTTATTGAAAAAGGAGCTGCTTATTATGCATTTGACACAGCGCAAGAATTGAATGAAGCACGCGCTACGGCAGAGTCTCAAAAGAAGAACTTCATTTACAATCACACAACTCGAGATCAATTTACCAACTCACTTACACTTACACCAGAAGAAGTACAACAACGACTAGATAACGGTGAAGACTATGTAATAAGGTTTAAACCACAAATAAAAAACCTTGGTTTATTTGATGAGATACGTAAAGGAATTCAAATAGATACCAGTCTATTAGACGATAAAATTTTATTTAAAAGTGATGGTATGCCTACTTATCACCTAGCCAATGTTGTGGATGATCACAACATGCAAATCACACATGTGATACGCGGTGAAGAATGGTTACCTAGTATGGCATTACACGTATTGCTGTATGAAAGCTTTGGATGGCAAATTCCATCTTTTGCTCATTTACCTCTCATACTTAAACCAACTGGTAAAGGGAAGTTAAGTAAACGAGATGGCGCAAAATTCGGTTTTCCTGTATTTCCATTAGAATGGCATGATGATAAGGAAAATGAAACCTTCAATGGATACCGAGAAGATGGTTACCTGCCTAGCGCGGTTATCAATATGCTAGCCTTTTTAGGTTGGAATCCTGGAACCGAACAAGAATTATTTAAGCTAGATGAACTTATAGAACAATTTGATCTTTCTCAAGTAAATAGTTCAGGCGCCAAGTTTGATCCAGATAAGGCTAAATGGTTCCAGCAACAATATTTTGTTGAACAAGATGATGCTGTTATAGGTGCCGCTTTCGCGAAAGCGTTACAATCAAAAAATATTAACTATGGATCACAGGATTACGTTAATCTAGTAGTTGGTCTAGTGAAAGAAAGAGCAGTGTTTTTAGATGACCTTTTTGAACTTGCAGGGTTCTTTTTTGAAGCGCCGAAAGAATTTGATGAGAAAAATGCTAAAAAAGCTTGGAAAGAATCCACTAGCGATTTAATGAATCAATTAATTGAAGTCATTGAAAAAACTGATGATGATACCGCATCTGGATTGAGTGATTCAATTAAAGGCTGGATGAAGAGCAACGAACTAGGATTTGGTAAAATAATGATGCCTATGCGACTTTCTTTAGTAGGTAGTCTAATGGGTCCAGATGTTTTTGAAATAGCCTCTATGATAGGTAAAAATGAGACGATTTCTAGGCTAAAAACTGCTATATCTATATTAGGATAAAAAAAGATAAATAATACTTATTATTGATTAAAACGATACTTGTTTAAACAAGTATCGTTTTTTCTTATAAATTAATTTTAGAAGTAAAATCGTAGTCCAAAAGTGTAAAAACTGGCCTTACCTTCTAAATCATTACCAAGATTATCTTGTCCTGATAAATTGTTGAGAAAACCATAATGATAATGTACCACTAATCTAAAATGGGTAACTCCGGTAGAAAATCCAATTACTCCATTAACGTTAAAAGGATTATTTTTTTGAAATTCTGACACGGTGATGGTATTAGATAAAGATCCTATCTGGGAATTTTCAAAAACAGATTCATCTTTCAATTTATAATCACCATTAAATAGTAACGATGGACCTAATTCAATAGAAAAATGATTACTCTGTGCTATTTTCCAGGCAAAAAGAAAATTAAGCTCTGCTCCTAATTGAGAGAATTCAATTTCTTGATTTGTCAAAAGTTCTCTAGTTGAAAAGTTATGATTGTAAACACCTAATGAATAAATAAAATCAAAATCATCTCTTATTTGACCACGTGTTTCAAGAACAAATTTGTACCCTAAATTACTATCTACCGTTAAATCATCAATATCTAAACGGTAAGAAGTAGCCTCTACTCCTATCCCTAGATAATTTATAGGTGTGTATCGCTGTGCTTGAATGTAATATCCAGATATAAAAACCAAAAAAAGGAGAATGTATTTCATAATTGTAACAAAGGACATAAACATACTACCTATAATATAGATATGTTACTATTTGAGTAATTTTTATAAGGCAATTGCCCTTTAAAATTCTCAAGATAAGCACTTACCTTTACATAACCATTTACTTTATACAATATGATAACACTACCATTAATTCCCTTTGTTCCTATCGTTATAGGAGTTATCGCTCTTATTTTTTTATTGAGCGCTTTTTTTACAGTTAAACAACAAACAGCAGCCGTAATTGAACGTTTTGGTAAATTTACTAGCATGCGTCATTCTGGATTACAATTGAAAATTCCAGTGATCGATCGTGTAGCTGGAAGGATTAATTTACGTATTCAACAACTAGATGTAGTTGTCGAAACCAAAACCAAAGATGATGTTTTTGTAAGACTAAAAGTATCAGTTCAATTTCAAGTAATTAGAGATAAGGTTTACGACGCGTTTTATAGACTTCAAAATCCTCATGATCAAATTACATCATACGTTTTTGATGTGGTACGTGCCGAAGTTCCAAAAATGAAATTAGACTACGTTTTTGAAAAGAAAGATGATATAGCAATTGCGGTAAAAAGAGAACTTAATGAGGCCATGCTGGATTATGGATACGACATTATTAAGACACTTGTAACTGATATCGATCCAGATATTCAAGTTAAAGCCGCTATGAACCGTATTAACGCCTCGGAACGTGAAAAGGTAGCTGCCGAATACGAAGCGGAAGCAGAGCGTATTAAAATCGTTGCTAAAGCACGTGCAGAGGCTGAATCAAAAAGATTACAAGGTCAAGGTATCGCAGATCAACGAAGAGAAATCGCTAGAGGACTTGAAGAATCTGTTGATGTATTGAATAACGTAGGAATTAATTCACAAGAAGCCAGTGCATTAATAGTCGTAACTCAACATTATGATACGTTACAATCTATAGGTGAAGAGACAAATTCTAATCTTATTTTGTTACCTAATTCACCACAGGCAGGAAGCGACATGCTTAACAACATGATTGCTAGCTTTACTGCAAGCGCCCAAATTGGTGAGCAAATGAAAAAACAAAGCTCCAAAAAAAATAAAGATTCTAAAGAAACAGACTCTTTAGAATAGAGTTATTGGATTGAAAAATAAAAGCGAGACTACTTAGTCTCGCTTTTTTCTTTTCTTGTTATTTCTCTTATCCATAAAAAAAGACAAAAGAAAAATAGTATGACATTAAAAATTCCACTTACTAGATATATATTTTCTGATTCATGATGTCTCACGTAGATCAGATAAAAATAGTAAGAGGAACTTATAAGTGTTATTAGTGTAAGAATGAAGTAAATGATACTTCCTATTTTCATTTAACGACTTAAAAATTTATTTACAATTTTTAAAACTACCGCTTTTTTTGCAATTGACGATATCATATTGGTAACAATTGAAACTGCGCTCAATTCTTCCTTAACTTCATTTATTTTTAACTTCATCGTTTCTTCATGAATTTGTTTTTGTAATGATAGAACGTTAAGCTCCTTATTTATCTCGTCAAAATTATTGTAAACCTTCATGAATATTTAATTAAAAATTTCTTACTTGTACGTTGTATAACATTAGTTTCAATTTTCTTCCTAGTTAACAATAGAACTAATAAAAAGATGATGAAATAGAAGATTCCTACAGCAAAAAAGCCCATAGCGTAACTTTCCCATATTTCACCTAGTAAAAAGGCTACTGCTGTACTTAAAAAGATTGCTGATAATGTTATAAATAGAATACTTAAAAGCTTGTGAACACTGCTACTTAAAAACAACGTAAGACCTTTGAATAATCGTAAACGATGAAATTCAATTGTAGTTTCAATATAGCTTTTACTGGCCTCTTGAAATTCCTGTATTTGGTCTGTAATAGAACTCAAAATCTAGATTTTATACAGTCGCTTTGGCCTTTTTTACCGCTCCGCTTGCAGTTTTAGGTTTTTGTAATTTGGCGTTTTGTGTACGTAGTTGTTCTAGTTTTTCTTCTAGTGCGACAATAGCGTCATCTGCTTTATAACTAGCTGTAGATAGTGCTTCTTCTATCCTTTCACCTACTGTTCCACGAACTTCTGAAGTTTTTGCTGCTACTTGTTCATAGGTTCTTTGAGCACTTTCTGTAAAAGTATCTTTTGCTTTAATAGCTTCTTTTTTTAATTTTTTTCGTGTTTTTTTACCGCTTTCTGGTGCGTATAAAATTCCTGCGATTGCTCCTAAAGCAGCTCCTGCTGCAAGTGCTATAATCGTATTTCCTGTCTTTGCCATAGTAATATTTTTTTTTGATTTGTTTGTTATTACAAATGTACCTTACTCCTACAGCTTACAGCGTTAATAGATATATAAGCATTTTGATTAATTCAATGAAAAAGTATAAAATCGATATAATATTTATCAATTTTTGTTAAAATCATACAATTTATAACCAAAAAAGCCATCCATTACTGAATGACTTTTTAGCGATTATACTTTTATGAGGTATGTTTTCGCGACTGCAGACATGAATCATAAAGTTCATGTCAAAGGAAGCAAATTATAAGAAAAACTATTGATCAATTTTTGCCCATGTATCTCTTAGAGTTACTGTTCTATTGAAAATTCGATTCTCTGAAGTACTATCTCTATCAACTGAGAAATAACCCATACGCTGGAATTGTACCGTTTTCCCTACTTCTAAGTCTTTTAAAGCTGGTTCACCAAACGCTGTGATAGTTTTTAATGATTCCTTATTTACGAATTGCATGAAATCCACATCCTTATCTGCGTCTGGCTGTGGAACATTAAACAACCTATCGTATAATCTTACCTCAACTGGTACAGCATGGGCTGCACTTACCCAATGTAAAGTTCCTTTAACGCGACGCATACTGGCCTCAGTGCCACTACCACTTTTTGATTCTGGATCATAAGTTGCATGTATTTCAGTGATGACACCATTTTCATCTTTTACACAACCTTCACCCTTAATAATATAGGCATTTTTAAGTCTTACTTCTTTTCCATTCTTTAATCTAAAGAATTTCTTATTTGCTTCTTCCCTATAATCTTCACGTTCTATATAAAGTACTTTTGAGAAAGGTACTTCTCTATATCCTCTAGATGCATCTTCCTGACTATTTTCGGCTTGTAAGATTTCTTCTTTTCCTTCAGGATAATTAGTAATTACTAATTTAACTGGATCCAGAACTGCCATCACTCGGTCAGCTTCTTTATTTAGATAATCCCTTACGAAATACTCTAAATGGTTCATGTCAACAAGATTATCACGTTTTGCAATACCTATAGAATCTGCAAAATTACGGATTGCTTTAGCAGGATAACCTCTTCTTCTCATTCCAGAAATAGTGGTCATTCTAGGATCATCCCAACCTGAAACAATTCCATCATCAACGAGTTTTTGAAGTTTGCGTTTTGAAGTAACTGTATGAGAGACGTTACGACGGGCAAATTCACGTTGTTTAGGGCGTATCTTATCCTTATCTACTATTTGGTCAAGAAACCAATTATAAAGCTCTCTATGAGGTAAAAATTCAAGAGTACAGAATGAGTGAGTTATTTGTTCCAAATAATCACTTTCTCCATGTGTCCAATCATACATGGGATAAATTTTCCAATCATTACCTGTTCTATGATGTGGTTTGTTCACAACGCGATACATGATAGGATCTCTCATAAGCATGTTTGAAGATGACATATCAATCTTAGCTCTTAATACATGCTCAGACTCGCCAAATTCACCGTTTTTCATAGATTCAAATAACTTTAAATTATCATCTATACTTCGGTTTCTATAAGGACTATTAGTTCCAGGTTGTGTAGGTGTACCTTTTTGTTCAGCAATTTGTTCACTTGATTGAGAATCAACATAAGCTTTACCTTCCTTTATAAGCTGAATAGCCCAATCATAAAGTTGTTGGAAGTAGTCAGATGCATAACATAGGTTATCCCATTTATAACCTAACCATTCAATATCCTTTTGAATAGCTTCAACAAACTTAGATTCTTCTTTAGCAGGATTTGTATCATCAAATCTTAAGTTTACTGGTTTGTTATACTTCTCTCCTAACCCAAAATTTAAGCAAATTGCACTAGCATGTCCTATGTGCAAGAATCCATTAGGCTCTGGTGGAAATCTAAATCTTAAATGATCAGGATTTAATCCGTTTTCAAGATCTGCTTCAATTATCTCTTCTATAAAGTTAGCTGGCTTTTTATCGCTCATCCCTATGTTATTTTATAAGCAAAGTTAAGATTTATAGATAAGTAATGGTATGTATCTTTGCCCTATGCATAAAATTAAATTGAATAACGTTAGAGTTTTTACTAACCATGGCTGTTTAGACGAGGAAGAACGTATCGGTAGCGATTATAGAGTGGATCTAGAAATAAGTGCCGATTTAACTAAAAGTGCGCAAACCGATTACCTTAAAGATACAGTAGATTATGTTTCCCTTAATAGAATTATTAAGGAGGAAATGGCAATAAGATCTAAATTACTGGAGCAAGTTGCAAAACGTATTCTTGATAGAATTTTTAAAGAAGAACCACTAGTTCAACAAGCTACTGTACAAGTAGCTAAAATAAATCCACCTATAGGTGGAGATGTTGAAAGTGTAATCATTGAAATGTCAGAAAGTAGATAAAGAATAACAGCTTTTTAGATTTTATCGATTGATATCCTAAAAACTGTACTTTTTTACTATTTTTGCCGTCCACAAGGTGCCATGGCCGAGTGGCTAGGCTTGGGTCTGCAAAACCTACTACAGCGGTTCGAATCCGCTTGGCACCTCAAAAATCCTCAGTAATTACTGGGGATTTTTTTATTGAATACGTTTTGCGATAAAGTGACCTAATGCCAGTCCGATTACTATCGTTAATACAATATTTAAAACATTTGGAGTTGGATGAACACCTTCATAACAGTATTTAATTAAAAAGGGTCTTTCGTCCGATTGTGAGTGGTACGCACAAGAGTCAGGTACAAAAATTATAAATAAAATAAATTGTAAAAAACCAATTGCAAGAACTCCTAATACGTAAGCAATCCATCTCATTTTAATGTGGTAATTCTGGTAATTGATTTTCTATTATAACCGTGGTTTGAGGAAATACACCTTTAATAATCAATACTACTCCACATATTAACATGACAATAGCGATTAGTCGTTTTAACCAAAATATTCTAAGTGGAGTTAAGTATCTATTTAAACTTTTTGCTAATACTATTTTACATAAGTCTACAATGAAATAAGTAAGTAAAACAGTACTGAAAAATACCAGTATACGATTTTCATCATTCTCTAGTTGAGGACTAAATACTACAATCAATCCCAACCAGAAACCTAAAACGCCAATATTGATAAAATTGAGTAAAAATCCTTTGATAAACAGGGAATAATAATTGTTCTTCTGTACAATTAACACTCCTTTATCTACTTCTTTAAGGTATGTTTTCTTGGTTTTTATAAAGGAAATTACTCCATAAATGCATAAAATACTACCACCAAAAATGTATAATGCAGGATCATCCTTTAATTTTTCTAAAATACTAGAGGTCATAAAATAGGCGACTAGAAGAAAAATGATATCAGCTAGTATGACTCCTATATCAAGAGCTAGAGCAGCTCTAAAACCCTTTATGGCACTTGTTTCTAATAAGGCAAAAAACACTGGCCCTATTAAAAAAGCCATACCAAAACCTAATGGGATAGCACTATATATATCTTCTAGCATATAACAAATCAGTTATAGCTCAAAAATAATAGATAACCTAAGGCTTATCAAATGATAGTTAAGAAAACTAAAGTTTAAAGAACGATATGACGTCGTTATTCTACAAATTCAATACGACCTCCAAATACAGTTTTCTTATTTATATTATTTGGATTACCGTAAACCATTACATCACCACCGGCATTAATTCTAATTTTCACGTAATTACTCGCATACACTTCAACCTCACCACCAGCTTGTATTTTAACTCGAGAATCATCAGTTTTTAAACCTGCATTTTCAACTATTCCACCTGTATTAACAACAATATTTTGGTTTTTTGCTGCTCCTGTTAAAGAAACAATACCACCAGTTACTGCTCTTATATCCAGATGCTCAATCGCAACACCAGCTTCTACCCTAGCTCCTTCTTGCACTTTGATTTCAAGATTGTTTTGAGTCATTAATTCATTAACTACGATGACTGATCCTTCATTACCATCAATGGTTTGTAGATCTTTATAATAAACGTGTATAAAGGTATTTTGACCATCAAAAATTCGTTCCGTTTTCATTCTGATTTTAAGAGTTTTATTTTTTAAAACAAACTCTACGTCCTGAGCATCCTCGCCTGTTATGACTAGTTTATTAACATCAGATTTCACTAAATTGACTTTGACTAAGTCAAATGTTTTTATTGTATCAAAATTTCCCATGTCTTCCTCAATAGGATTTTGGGCTACTATTATTACCGAGAAGAGTACTATTAAACTGCTTACTATAAATTTCATGATTGTTATTTTATATACAGACAATCAAAAAATAAATATGTTACAGTTTGTATCAATAGAAACAGCAGCCTAAAAGACTGCTGTTTCATTAACCAACCAAAAAACTTATGAAAATTACTCTTAATAACCTTCAACTATATCTTTCCAAAACTCGTGCCAAACTATTATGCGTGCATAATTAATTTCAAAAGAAAATCCCGCATCCTGAAGAGGATAACGGGATTTTACTAACCAACCAAAAAACTTTCTTAATTGAAAATATTCTATTTCATAAAACCATGAAAATGTTGTAACTAAGTAACCACTCTCAATTACAATACAAATATCTACCAGTTCTAGATTACTTTTAAAATTGACTTATACTGACTAGTAATATTAGATTAAATACAATTAATATCGATTAAATACATAATTAAATGCATTTTTATTAATGACGGTTGCCTTTCCAGGTGCCTCCATAACGGTAATTAATATCAGATTGATGATGTTGTGTACAAGATTTACAACAAAAAACCCATTGTTTACTTCCTGAAAATTGAATACGATACATCACATTGTCATCTTTTTGACAAGTATGACAAATTTTCGTTTTCATTAGGATTCTACCTGTTCTTTACTGCCAACCATCCAAAAATCTAATTGTTTCTTGACTAAATCGGCGTTTTTAACTTTGACATAAACCTCGTCACCTAGTGTATAGGTATTTTTAGTACGTCTACCTACAACAGCAAAATCTTCCTCAACAAATTCATAACTATCGTCGTCTAGATCACCTAACCTAATCATACCTTCACACTTGTTTTCAATAATCTCCACATATATACCCAATCGGTCACACCAGAAATAACTCCTAAAAACTCTTCATCTTCATGGTTTTTCATGTATTTAACCTGCATGTATTTGATACTATCTCTTTCTGCTTTTGAAGCAAGCATTTCCATGTTAGAAGAATGATCACATTTTACTTCATACACTTCTTCATCGGCGCTTTTTCCACCATCTAGATAATGTTGTAAAAGTCTGTGAACCATCACATCTGGATAACGCCTTATAGGACTCGTAAAATGCGAATAATAATCAAAGGCTAATCCATAGTGACCAATATTATCAGTAGAGTAAACAGCTTTTGACATAGACCGTATAGCTAGGGTATCAACCATGTTTTGCTCCTTAGCACCTTTAACGTCGTGTAATAGTTTATTAAGTGATGAGGTTACTCTATTACGATCTCTTAAGTCTAATTGGTGACCAAATTTCTTTACTACGCCAGCAAGAGCATTAAGCTTTTCATCATTGGGTTCATCATGTATTCTGTAAACAAAGGTCTTTTTATCGCCGTTTTTTGCGGTACGCTTTCCAACAAATTCTGCTACCTTTTTATTGGCTAATAACATAAATTCTTCAATTAATTTATTAGCGTCTTTAGAGGTTTTAAAAAAACACCTACTGGCTCATCGTTTTCATTGAGATCAAATTTAACCTCAGTCTTATCAAAACTCAATGCTCCAGATTGCATGCGCTTTCCTCGCATGATTTTAGCAAGTTCATCAAGTTTAAGAGTGGCTTGAACAATAGGAGTAGGTATTTTTGTACGCTTTCGCGAAAGCGAGATATCTTCAGGTATTTCATCCTCCTGCGTTTCAATGATATGTTGCGCTTCTTCATAGGCAAATCGCTGATCGCTGTGAATAACTGTTCTACCGAACCATTGATTGTGGATAACTGCTTTATCGTCTAATTCAAATACTGCAGAAAAACATAGTTTGTCCTCATGAGGATTTAAGGAACACACACCATTTGATAACACTTCAGGTAACATGGGTACTACTCTATCTACTAGATATACTGATGTGGCACGTTCATAGGCTTCATCATCGAGAACAGTTCCTGGTTTTACGTAGTGAGAAACATCGGCAATATGGATTCCTATTTCATAATTACCGTTTTCTAAAACTTTAAATGATAAGGCATCGTCAAAATCCTTTGCATCTTTAGGGTCTATCGTAAAGGTGAGATCCTCGCGCATGTCACGACGCTTGTTAATTTCTTGTTTACTTATGGTTTTATCTAACTGTTCAGTGAACTTTTCAACCTCGATAGGAAACTCATAAGGAAGACCGTATTGCGCTAGAATAGCATGAATCTCAGTATCATGCTCACCTGGATCACCTAGAATATCCTTTACTTTACCATTAGGTGAATCTTGTTTATCGTTCCACTCTAAGAACTCGACTAGTACAACTTGACCATCCTTGGCACCATTAATATTGCTTTTAGAAATAAAGAAGTCTGTAGTTATTTTTGGATTTGCAATATTTACAAATGCAAATTTTTCATGAACTTCAATAGTTCCCACAAATTCTGTTTTATTGCGCTGTAGTACCTTAGTAACCTCACCTTCTGGTTGTTGTCCTCGTCTACGATGATAGACATAGACCTCAACTTGATCACCATCAAGTGCCTGACCGATGGATCTTTTAGGAATCATTATATCTTCTTGTAATTCTTCGGTTATAACATAACCAGTACCGCGAGAGCTTACATCGAGAATTCCTGTATAATAATCAATTGCTTTAATGATCTTAAATTTACCACGATCAACTTCTTCAATCTTGTCTTTAGCTTTTAATTGATGTAATTTTTTTATTACCTGATTGCGGCCACTAGAATCCCTTATTCCTAGTTTAGCGCATATCTGTTTGTAATTAAATAGTTTATTGGGTTCGTTTTTTAAAATATTAAGAACACTTTGACTTAAGTTTTGAAACTTGGTCTTTGATTTTCGTGATTTTTTTTTCTTCATATGTAAACAAAGTTACTCTTTATACAACTCAATCATAATTGCTTTACAAATAATTAATATTGAACAAATTATAAATAAATCTTAAAAATTCCTTAATAAAAGTGTAACTTTAAATGAATTTAGGCGTTATATAAACATAGTTTAAACCGTACAATGTCTCTCAAACATAAGAAGTTTACGATCTATTTTTTTCTAGGAATACTACTAGTAGCTGCTATAGTATGTGCTATTCTCATTTTTATTGCTCTTGATGCCAGTAATGCCACTACGGCATTTTAAGAGATACCTTTCTTTTTTTCTTCTTTCTTAAATTTTCAAAGTTTTACTTCTTCTCGTTGTTATTAACATATATTATATCATAGATTTTTCTTTTTAAAATTTTTAAATAAAAAATAGTGATTAATATAGCTTGTGAATAGCGGTAAAATTTAGGTAATCGTTTTTTGTTATTTTAAAAAAGAAGAAACTTTCAGCAGTTATAAACAAGTTATAAGAGAATTAAATTTCTATTTTTAAACCAATTATACTGTTTTACTCACAGTTGTTCACAACCATTATTCACAATGAATTGTATATTATTTACATTAAATTAATCTGTTAATAACGTCAATTTTACATTTAACAACTAAATTGAAAAAACTAATAAGAAAATGATGTTGTTTCAGTATCCTGTATATATGCACAAGCATTTGACAAATCCTAAATAATTTCATTAAAAACTATTAACAGGTTATTATTGGTTTATAAAAGTCAAAAATTACTAGGTGTTAATAACCTCATTTAACTTACTGCTTTTTTACCTTTGTTACTTAATATTTAGTCACATGAACATCTCTATAGGAAACGATCACGCAGGACCTGCATATAAAAATGCCATAGTAGGTTACTTAAAAGAAAATGGTTATGAAATCACTAATCATGGTACTGATAGTTTTGACAGTGTAGATTATCCAGATTTTGCTCATAAAGTAGCGCAAGATATCGTATCTGGTAAAGCCTCAAAAGGAATAGTTATTTGTGGTAGTGCACAAGGTGTATCAATGACTGTTAATAAGTATAAGGAAGTACGTGGCGCTGTGTGCTGGAATAAAGAAATTGCTCAATTATCACGAGAGCACAACGATGCAAATATCATCTGTATTCCAGCTCGTTTCACTTCAATACCACAAGCGATAGCCTTAGTAAAGACGTTTCTTGAAACTGATTTTGAAGGTGGACGTCACAAACGTAGGGTTGATAAAATAGCTTGTTCATAACCTATTTTATCATCGGCTATATTCAAATTATTTACTACTAGAAGGAAGGTTGATTGGTATGAGTAGAACAAATAGTAAACTTTATTTTGAATTAGGTGAACAGTTACCTAAACAATATCCAGAACTTAATTTTGATAACCATTGTTACTGGCGTATTGCATTAGACAATGTATTACAAGGAAAATGGCGTGATAAAATACCAGCACCTGCTTATAAACATCTTACTGACGATCAATTGGATTACGTAATTCATTTATTGAAAAGTTATAGTAGGGATCAACGACTACTTTTACAACATAACGAAAACTCGTTACGTTACAGAGGTAAAATCAAATAATGATTAAGAATTAAATTTCTCTTGTATACAATACTAGGGATACTGTGGAAATATGAAAAAAGAAGCTAGTATTATAATTCACCAACTGCGCACGGCAGTACATCCAGAGAAAAAACTCATGGAAATATGGAGAGAGCTAGACAGTTATGAAGATAAGGAGAAAGAACAAGTATTAAATGATCTGGATAGTCATCGACAAGAAATAATGGCAAATGGTGATGAATCATTTGGTGAAATGCTAGAGAAAATAATTACCGATATCAGGATAGGTGTAAAACCACCTAAACCTAAAATTGTACCTAAACAATTTTAAATAACATGCAAGTACACATAAAAACCTTTGATGAATTAAATACGATAGAACTGTACCATATTTTACGGTTACGTTCTCAGGTTTTTGTTGTAGAACAGGATTGTGTTTATCAAGATATCGACAATAAGGATCAACTTGCAATTCACGTTATTGGTTATCATGATGAATCAATTGTAGCTTATACTAGAATTTTTAAACCAGGTGATTATTTTAAACAATCAAGCATTGGTAGAGTAGTTGTTAATCCAGAATTTAGAGGTAAATCTTATGGGAAATCAATTATGAGAGCAAGTATGGATTATATTCATAAAAAATCCTGGTCTACCATTATAATAAGCGCTCAATGCTATCTAGATAAATTTTATAGAGAATTAGGTTTTGAATCCACCGGTGAAGAATATTTAGAGGATGGAATTCCACATCAAAAAATGAAAATAATCTTGTAGAAGTAAATAAAAAAAGCCCTTTTTAAAAAAGGGCTTTTTATGTTAGTGATCATCATGATCATCGTGGTGTTCCATAGTTCCAAAAGGTTTTAAAATAACACCTATACTAAAAATAAAACCATCAGTAGGAGCATAGATTTGATTAAAGCTAGGGACACCGTTTGAATTCACATTTAAAGTAGGAGTAAAACGAGATTGTCTACGGTCAGTAAAATTTTCAAAATTGGTAAATAAATGACCCCATTTGAAGTTTTTCATAACCAGAAGTCCCATTGTAACATAATCAGTAGTTTCAAATCCATTAGAAAGTAATTGATTACCTGTGTAATAAGCTTCATAACCTATACGCCATTCTTCATTTTCATACATTAATACCGTACCAGCATTATGTCTTGCAGTAAGTGGTTTTTGAGGATTGCCATCAAGAAAATTAAGCTGTGTATCTATGAATGCATAATTTAAAAACCATTTAAAATCTTTATAAGTAAACTTCATATTTGTTTCTGCTCCACGACTTAACGTTATATCATCTGCATTTTGATAGGAATAGGTATCCATACCTGTTGAGGTTAATAACAATCCGTTGTCAATAGCAGTAGCATAAAACAATTGATTTATAGAAAAATTAATCTGTTCAGTAATAGGAGTGGTATAATTAAAATCCAGATTAATTCCGTAAGATGTTTCAGCATCTAATTCATCTTTGTTAATACCTGAGATACCGCTAAAATTAAGCATCTCACCTTCTTCTGTAAATATATCTGGAATTTTATAACCCAATCCACCACCTAAACGACTGGTAAAAGTTCCTGGGCCTTTATATAGAAGGGAAACTCTAGGTAATGCAAATAAACCCCAATCCATTGCATAGTCTGTTCTTAATCCTGTTTCTAATATCCATCTATCACTTAAGTCTGTTACATTGTTGATAAATGCACCTACTGTAGTATCCTCTTGATCTCTATCATTTATACTGGTTTCATCAAAATTGGTGGTATATAAATTTGCTCCTAGAACCCAATCTGACTTTAAACCTGAACGCTTGTAATTAACTTCTGTAAATGAGTTTACTTGTTCACCGGTAAATAGAATATTAGGAGTTTGAAGTTCCCTATTGAAATATGAAATGCTGTTTTTAAATTGTAAACTACTAGTTTCATTTAATTGCTGATCATAGCTTATTTGAGAACTTATCCTGCTCGATGTATTCACCTGGGTGTACCTATTACTTTTTTTATCGATAGCGTCCAGAAATCCACCTGTACGGTCGTCAAACGTGGTATTGATTCCTACCCATAAGGTACTGCTCTCGCTTGGATAGTAAAAAAGTCTAGGGTTTAAGGTAATGGACTTAGTTTCTGGTAGGTTTGAGAATTCATCTCCATCTGGATCATATGCTTCTTGCAAATTAGCCGAGGCATACAAGGTAGTTCCCCATTTTTCATTACGATCACTATAAAAAACATTGGCAGTTGCACCTAGAGCTTGGGTACCTTGAATCATGATATCCATATCCTTTTCCTCACCTGGAGTTTTTGATTGAATATTGACTAGACCTGCAATAGCTCCTGCACCGTATATAGTAGACGAACTACCTTTAATAATCTCAAATTGTTTGATATCAACTGGCGGTATTTGCATAATACTTAAACCACCAGCAAATCCATTGTATAGGGGAAAACCATCCTTTAAAAGCTGCGTGTACCTACCATCTAGACCTTGAATTCTTATAGATTGGTTTGCACTACTTTGAGAGGTTTGTTGCATTTGGATACCTGTACTTTCTCTTAATACCATTGAAATATTAGTACTGTTCATCGCATTTTTTTCTACTAATTCCTCACCACCTATAAATTCGATTCTAGTAGGAGTACGTTTAAAGGTTCGGGTACTACGTGTAGACTGAATAACAACCTCATTTAATTGAGCTTTACTTTCTTCTAGAACTACACGGTATTCTAATTGAGATGGTAAATTTATTGAGATAATTTGCGTTTTATGCCCTATGTAACTTATGCTTAATTCATAGGTTCCATCTTCTAAATTTTCTAGGGTTGCAACACCATTTATATCTGTCATAGAACCTTTTTTAAGACTTTTGATAAAAACATTGGCACCTAATAAAGGTTCTTGATCCAATTGGGATACAACGGTTACGGTAATTCTGTTTTGAGAATTTTGTGATTGCGCTTTCGCGAAAGCGTAAACACCTAATAGCAGTATAATACTGCACAAATATTTATTCATGTTTATGAGTGTATTTAAGTTAAAATAAAGGCGATTTATAGCCTGAAGTTGGATTTAACTTAATACTCTAGGAGGATCAATTTCCGAATCTGGATAAATAATAGAATAAGGTGATTTGTAGTGATTATCACCTAAAATAGTTTTATCTGAAAATAGAAACTGGGTTATATAAGGTAATTCAAATACTAATTGAACAGAACAACAATTACAAATACAAAAAGGGGAACACAAATCTTCATGGTTATCCTCGCAGCCATCGTCGTCACTAGCAATTTCAATATGGTCATCATGTTCTACACCATCACCGCACGGCATTATATTTAATGCTAGAAAGTACATGGAAAATAGAATAAAAAACCACTTCATTTGTCAAAGGTAAGCATTACTTTGTTGCTCTAGTCAATCTATCGTTGAGAGATTTCCCTATTCCTGAATCAGGGAATTTTTGAGCAACAATGATATCTAGATTTAATGCATCTAATTCATGAAGGCTGGCATACAATAAACTAGCAGCTTCTTTAATATCGCTAGTTGAGGTAAGGTATTTAACGGTATGGGCAAGTTGCTCATCATCGATTTTCTGGTGTAATAAAATACCTATTTTTAAATGCCTATTTGCTTGAAGGTAGTCTGATACATTTTCTACTAGCACTGTTTTGGTTCTAGGAGCGTAATGTTTTTCTACCATACCAGGAGCAATAGGTGCATTTTTTTCCTGATTATTAATGTTCACCTTACCAATAACCTCTTCTATTTCTTCTTGAGAAATAGAACCTAATCTATAGATGACAGGTTCCTCATTTTCAAAACCTACTATAGTCGATTCTATACCATTTTTACAAGGTCCACCATCTAGTACTAGCTCTAGTTTATCATTAAAATAATCCTTCACATGTTGGGCAGTGGTAGGACTTATTCTACTAAAAGGATTTGCACTAGGAGCTGCAAGTGGAAATTCTAATTGTGCTAGCAGTTCTAGAGTCACTGAATGATCTGGCATCCTAATTCCTACACTGTTTTTATTTGCGGTTATCAGATTAGGGACTTTCTCATTTTTTGGTAAAATGAGTGTAAGTGATCCAGGCCAGAATTTCTGAGCAAGTTTTTGAGCTTTTTCTGGAAAATCAGTAGTAAGTTCTCTTACTTGTCTAATATCGTAAATATGCACAATTAAGGGATTGAATAAAGGTCGTTGCTTCATTTCAAAAATTCCCTTTATGGCTTTTTCACTATATATATTACCTGCCAGACCATAAACAGTTTCAGTTGGTATGGCGACTAGTTTATCTTGATTAAGTAGGTCTACTGCCCTTGATATATTGGAAGACACTTCGGTCATTGGATTCTTTTACAAATTTTAGGCAAATATCGGAGTAAAAACCTCAAGTAAAAATTAATATTTAAGCCTAACAGCATTCCGTATCTAACGTACTAGAATTCAAGAAAGGTTCAATATATTCTGTGATTTCTAGCCACTTTGTTTTGTCAATACAATAACAAACGCTTGTCCCAGTAACGGTTCCCTGAATAATCCCTACATTTTTTAATACTACAAGATGTTGTGAGATAGTAGCTTGGGCCAGACCTATTTCATCAACAATATCACCGCACACACAAGATTCTACTTTAAATAAATATTCTAAAATACTTACTCTAGCAGGATGTCCCAGTGCTTTAAACACCGCAGCAAGATTAACTTGTTTATCTGTATATAATTCAGTTTTGGTAATACCCATGTTTACTTGTTAATTTTTGTAATATAGAGTTCGACTCGACGATCGTTTTTATCGGGTCCACCTAGAGGTTTGGTTCTACCGAATCCTTTAAATTTCATCCTTCTAGGATCAATTCCTCGTTCTCTTAATTTTTTAAAAATGGTCTTTGCTCTATCAACAGATAAATTGGTTTTTTTAGTATCTCTATTGTAAGCATCTTTATACGCGGGATTTATACAACATACGTGACCGTGAATTTCAAACTCGATATCTTCCCTGGCGAGTAATATCTCGGCGATACGTTCTAGAATAGGCTGTGATTCTTCTATAAGTTTTGAACGCCCTTTATAAAACAGTACGTTTTCTAATCTAATTATTTCGCCTTTTTTAATATTCTTACGTAGTAAACTTTTGAAAGGCTCTTTAGTATTATCAATAGGTGGATCAAGTTTTGTAGGAATATCTAGGTATTCATCTTGCTCTTCTGGGGTATTTGCAGCAGTGGTTGCAGCTTTAGTATTCTTATTAACCTTTACTGCTGTTATTTCATCTTCCTTGTCCGTAGTATTGTTAAGAGGCAGTACAGTAATAGATTCTTTGCTATCTGGTTCATTAATAATTTTATCGACTACTTTTTCTTCATATTCATCGATGAATTCTTTTTGTTTTTGAGTGAGTTTGCTGCGTTCTAACTGCTTAATTTCAATACGATCAACATATTCCTTGCGCAAGGTAAAGGTGAGGTCTACACGCCTATTTTGTGCTCGTTCATTTTCCAGTGATTCTTGTGAATTCTTTTCTAGAGCAACTTCACCACGGCCTTCTATAATTTTAGATATATGATCCGTTTGAATATCATGATTTTGCAGCCAGTTTGTTACAGTTTCTACCCTTCTATTGGATAAATCCATATTGTACTCATAACTACCACGATCGTCACAGTAACCAAGAATTTTTACATCTAGAATAGGTTTGTACAGTAAATTGTCAAAAAAAGCATTGAGTTGTCTTCCTTCACTAAAACTAAATTCATCTTTATCTACATCAAAATAAACACTGTGTTGTTCTTGAATTTGTGAAAAAGAAAACAGACTTGTCAATAGGAATAATAGGGTGCAATAACGGTTTATCATTTTAATATATTGTTGTAGCGATTCTCGTCTTCAAGCACTTCTATAGCAGTTTTTATTTCTGGGCTGTATTTTATTTGATACTGGTATAATCCTTCTTTGTAAAAATATCTCTTTACGATTTCATCAGTAAGCAAACTCATGATTTCAGGTTTTTTATCTAATATATCTTTCTTTTTTGCTTGTTTGATAGCTTGCTTCATTGCTTTGTAAGTGGTTGCAATGTCGTCGTCCAGTTCTTCTTTGACTGCTGTTTTGTATGCTTTCGCGAAAGCGGATTCAGTATCAGTATCAAAATCAAATCCTCTTTTTTCTAACCAAGCAACAAAATCATTAAAATCCTGATCAGTTAGTTTGATCTCATTCATATCAGAGAACTGATGTTGGTAATAGTAGTCCGTGGCATAATCAAAAATCGCATTTTCTTTAAGTAGGGTAGTGGTAATGGGTGAATAGGCCGAGCTAGCTAACTTTATATCTGGATCAACGCCACCACCATCATACACTGTACGACCACTGTTTACAGTCTTAAAGGCATTGTAATCTTCTTTTTTGGTACGTACGGCGTTTCCATCTTCATCTCGATTCCAATAATCTAGTGCTTGTATACATCTACCACTAGGTGTATAATATCTAGAAATGGTAATTTTAATTTGTGTTCCATAGCTCAGTTTTTTTGGGCGTTGCACAAGACCTTTACCAAAACTACGTGCACCTACTATTACCCCACGATCATAATCTTGTATACTACCACTTACAATTTCACTTGCACTTGCGCTGCGACCATTAATAAGCACAGCAATTGGCATACCTTCAAATGTCTCATTACGTTTGGTCAGGTACGTTTTGTTGTATTCTGGAACAACAGATTTAGTACTGGTAATTAATTTATCTTTTGGAATAAAAAGGTTAGACACATTTACAGCCTCACTTAATAATCCACCTGGATTACCTCGCAGGTCTAGGATTATTTTTTGAGCACCTTTTTCTTGAAGTTCTTTAATAGCAGCTTTTGTCTCTCTGCTAGCTTTTTCATTGAATTTAGAGAGTACAACGTAACCTATTTCAGGAGTAGCCATATCGTAAAAAGGGACAGCATGTACATCTACCGCAGCTCTTTTAAGTGTCGCATTTAGCAATTTGCCTTGTCTTCTGTAAACTACTTTGAGCTCACTTCCAGGAGATCCTTTTAATAAATCACCGGCGTTGTCCTTATAATCAGAAATTTGAACCGCATCTATACTTATAATTTCATCTCCAGCTTTTAGACCAGCCTTGTCTGCTGGATAATCTTTCCACGGTTCTACTATTATGATTTTATCATCTTTAGTTAATACACTAGCACCTATACCGGTATAAGCTCCACGTCTATTAATTTTTGATTTTTCAACTTCTTGTTCTGTCCAGTACTTTGTATAGGGATCTAGCTCATCCATCATGCCTTCAATAGCATTATCCATAAGATCGCCTGGATTAGTCTCGTCAACATAGTTCATGTTGATCTGTTTATACATTTCGTTGAAAATTTCTATTTGCTTAGCAATTTCAAAAAAGTCATTTTGAAAACTAACTAGTGAGAAAACTCCTATAACAGCAATTATAGGAATGATTATTTTACGTTTTAATAATTTCATTACTTGTTAATTCTTATCCTTACTCAATAGGGTAACGCATAAAGATAGGTTAATTACAATTAACCACGATAAATCAAATAGCATTCCACAGTTTGTAATTAGAAGTCCTTCTTATTTTTATTTAGAATTTGTATTTGAAAGATGGTACTTCTTGATGAGTTTTTTCATTTGATTTTCTAAAAAGGTGTATTCTGGCATACGATTAGAATGGTAGATAAACATACCTGCGATAGGCTGTTTATCAAATGGAAAATCATGTTGTGATAGTCTATACGCCTCACGCAATAATCGTTTTAATCTATTGCGGTCAACAGCCCTTTTAAAGTATCTTTTTGAGACACTTACACCTATTTGAGTTTCTTTCTCTACGGGAAGATAAACCAGACGTAATGGACCTGATTTAATTGATTTACCATCTTTAAAAAGTTGCTCAATAAGTTTGCGACTTTTTAATTTTTGATTTTTTGAAAAGGTAAATCTAATCATCAGATAATTATTCTTGGGAGCAAATTTAGCTATATCTAGGTTCTATAAATAAAAAAACGCCATTTCATAGTTTCATGAAATGGCGTTTTTATAAATAATTTAAGCTCGATTACATCTCTAGACTCCAGCTATTATTTTCTTTATCGATATCAGCCATTTGGTTTAATGGATCTATAGTTACAGATTTTACATCGTTCATATTGATCCCATCCAATATTAGATTATAAGTAGGATTTGCCCACGACCAATCAGCCAGTTTTGTCCAATTAGAAGGAATTTCCTTTTCACCTCTCATTTCTTGTAATGGTATGTAAAACATTTTCTTCGTTCCATCTGTCATTGTCACTTCTATATCCAACGGCATGCCCATTTGACCTTTACGTTCTAGCTCGATTACATTAACACCATCTAAGCTATTCATATCGTTAACTGCATAGTCAATTGTCTTAGTCGTCATGGTCCAATCGCGCAAGTACCATTCAAGATCAAAACCGCTTACACGCTCTGCTACTCTTTTAAAGTCATTAGGGTCTGGGTGTTTGAATTTCCAAGTGTTGTAATATTCTTTAATGATTTGATCACGTACATCGTTACCTACTATGTATCCTAATTGAGCTAGGAAAGTAGCTCCTTTATTATAAGCGCTTACACCATAGGCTAGGTTAGTATGATAATGATCGGCATGAGTGGTTTGTGGTTCTTCCTTACCAGACGTTGCTAGGTAAATATAACCGCGGTAAGAGCTTTGATTTGCTTTTGACATGTCACCACCACTCACATACGCTTCTGCGAGATTTGATATGTAGGTAGTAAATCCTTCATCCATCCATTCGTGTTTAGATTCGTCTGTAGCTAGTACGTGATTAAACCATGAGTGTGCAAACTCATGAGCAGTAACTCCTGCAAGACTGTTGAATTTTCTCTCACCTGTAATTAGGGTACACATTGCGTACTCCATTCCTCCGTCACCACCTTGGATTACAGAGTATTGCTTGTATGGATACTCACCGATATTTTTATTGAAAAATTTCAAAAATTCATTTGTTACTGGTTGTAACTTCTTCCAATTATCCTTGATAGATGCTTTATTCTTATAGAAGAAATGAAGATCTACACCATTTGCTCCTTTGTAAATATCATGAACAAAATCAGGATCTGCACCCCATGCAAAATCATGAACCTGTGGAGCCACAAAATGCCACGTTAATTTGCCGTCCTTTCCTTTTCCAGGACCAGAATTTGCTTTGTCATATCCATGGCCTATCTCCTTAGGGTTTTGTAAATAACCAGTTCCACCAACTGTATAAGTACGATCCATTGTTAACTTAACGTCAAAATCTCCCCATACACCATGAAATTCACGACCTATGTATGGACTAGTGTTCCAACCAGTTTTGTCAAATTCGGCCATTTTAGGATACCACTGTGTCATTGAAAGCGCCACACCTTCAGCGTTATTGCGACCACTACGACGTATTTGAACAGGAACTTGCCCATCAAAATCTAATTTAAGAGTTGTAGAAGCTCCTGGAGCAAGAGGTTTAGCTAGTGGTACTACCAGTATTGTTCCTTCACGTTGTGGATTTAACGCAGTCCCATCCTGCGTCATATTATCCACGTACAGATAACCTATCTCATTTTGATCCAGCCCAGCAATACGAGATCCAACTCTTCTATCAGGATCTTCGATACTGCGTGATCTTACATCCATATCACTACCTGGTTGAAAAGCATTAAAAAATAAATGATAATAAACACGGTCTAGCGTTTCTGGCGAATTGTTGGTGTACACCAAAGTTTGTTTTCCTGTATACTGATATCGGTCCACGTCCATATCAACATCCATGGTATAATCAACATGCTGTTGCCAGTAAGTAGTTTCATCACTTGATGATGCCACCGAACTAGTTGATGAGGTTGATCCACAGCTCACTATAAATGCTGCGAGTAATAATAATGCAATTTTTTTCATGTGTAATTATGGTTAATTCCTAGTGATTACAAGTTCAAATCAATCGATTTTTTCTTATAACCTCTGTTTTTATGATGCTAAGATAAGAATTATGACCTACTGCGACTATTTGAATGCAATTGGTAATTAAGCAAGCGACAGTTCTTATTTTTACATTTTTAAAATTACAACATGGTTTTTCATAAACTCACTATAAAACAAGTAACTAGAGTAACTCCACAAGCTGTGGAGATTGTATTTCAGATTCCAGATAATTTAAAATCAGAATTTGAATATAAATCTGGACAATATCTTACTTTAAAATCTAAGATAAACGATCAGGATGTACGTAGAGCCTACTCCTTATCTAGCGCTCCATTTGAGGACTCAATAAGTGTTGTGGTTAAAGCTGTTCCTAATGGTTTGTTTTCTAACTATGCATTAAGCTTAAAAGCAGGTGATACTCTTGAAGTAGCTGCGCCACAAGGTCTTTTTGTTCATAACATTGACAACGGTAACACCTATCTTGCCATTGCTGCCGGTAGTGGAATCACACCTATAATTTCAATGATTAAAACCGTTCTTTCACAAGAATTAGATAGCAAGTTTGCCTTGTTATACGGTAATCAATCTCTATCTCAAACTATTTACTTTGAGCAACTTAACGATTTGAAAGATCAATACGGCGATAGATTCATTTTGAAGTATTCTTTCTCACGTGAAGAACGAGATGAAGCTTTATTTGGTCGTATTTCAAAAGGAAATTTGAATTACTTTTTGAAAAATGATTGTAAAGATCTCGCTTTCGCGAAAGCGTACTTATGCGGACCAGAGGATATGATTAAAATGGCCAGCGACAATCTAAATGAAAAAGGGTATTTGGACAAAGAAAACATTTTGTTTGAACTGTTTACAACTCAAGAGAACGATATTGAAATAACTGAAGATTCACATTTAACAGAGGTAAAAGTTATTCTAGATGATGAAGAGCATTCCTTTACCATGACTAGAGATCAAAATTTACTAGATGTAATTCTTAAAAACGATATCGATGCACCATATTCTTGTCAAGGTGGAATATGCAGTTCTTGTATTTGTTTAATTGAAGAAGGAACTGCCCAAATGGCTAAGAATGCTATACTTACTGATCAAGAAGTAAGCGATGGATTTTCCTTATCTTGTCAAGCTTATCCAACTAGTTCAAAAGTAGTTGTAAATTTTGATGAGGTATAGCCCTACCAGCTTTCATTGTCTTATAATTATTGTATTTTCATACCGATAATAAAAACACATTATGATCAATAGAACAGTTGCTAATGTAGAGAAAGCTCTTGAAGGAGTTAAAAGCGGTATGACACTGATGGTAGGTGGTTTTGGCCTGTCTGGAATTCCAGAAAACAGCATTGCTCAATTAGTAAAGCTAGAAGTAAAGGACCTTACTTGTATCTCTAATAACGCTGGTGTAGATGATTTTGGTTTAGGATTACTTTTACAAGGTAAGCAGGTAAAAAAAATGATCTCTTCCTATGTAGGTGAAAATGAGGAGTTTGAAAGACAAATGTTAAGTGGCGAATTAGAGGTTGATTTAATTCCTCAAGGAACACTTGCTGAGCGTTGTAGGGCCGCACAAGCAGGAATTCCAGCGTTTTATACTCCAGCCGGATATGGTACTGAAGTTGCAGAAGGAAAGGAAGTAAGAGAATTTAATGGGAAACCACATATCCTAGAGCATGCCTTTAAGGCAGACTTTGCATTTGTAAAAGCTTGGAAAGGAGATGAAGCTGGTAATCTAATTTTTAAAGGAACTGCTCGTAATTTTAATCCTTGTATGTGTGGTGCTGCAACTATTACTGTTGCTGAGGTGGAAGAACTTGTGCCTGCAGGACAATTGGATCCCAATGAAATTCATATACCAGGCATTTTTGTTAAACGTATTTTCCAAGGAGAGAAATATGAGAAACGTATAGAGCAGCGTACTACTAGACCTAGAGAGTAAAAACTTGATAGTATAAAGAATATAAAGAAGGAGCATTTTACAAAATGCTCCTTTTTTATTTATTGACTATTAATTGAATGACTTTTTTGATAGGGATGGTGTTGATAGCATTTTCATAACCGTCAGGCCATTTATTACCGTAAACGGAAGTAGGAATCAAAGGAAAACGATCTCTATTAACCGTTACTTGGTTTTTAAAAGGTTGTCCAAATGGTGCAAACCCTGCGTAGGGATGCGTGCATCCCCAAACAGTGATCGTATCAACACCATACATCGCTGCAAGATGTCCATTACCACTGTCCATGGCTATCATGTGATCCAATTTGGAAATGATCGCTAATTCTTCCTTAAAAGAGAATTTACCGGCAAGATTGATGACGTTGTTATAGGAATCTGCTAGCTTATCTAAAACTATTACTTCCTTTTTACCACCACCAAATAAAAAAACATTAACATTTTCCAGACCACTTAACTCTTTTAAATATTCGTCCATTCTCTCTACACTTAACCCTTTAGAAGGATGTGCTGCAAATGGGGCAAATCCTATCCATTTATAGGTGTTAGTAGGTAAAAAATCTTGTAGGCGTGTTGATAGAGGTAAGGATGTAAGAAATTCATCACCATGTAAGTTAATTTCGAAACCTAAATTTCTTAATACTTGCGTGTAGCGCTCGTGAGTAGTGATTAGTGGCTTAAAAAAGTTAGGGTCATTAATCAAACGTTTTTTCTCTAGTCTACCCTTGTCTATTACAGCTTTTTTTCCTGTGAGAAATAATCTTATTGCTTTAGTACGTAATACGTTATGAAAGTCGGCAATAGCATCAAACGAATAGTGTTGCAATTCTTGTGACAACTTATAAATTCCTAGAGCGCCACTATGTTTCTCTTGAACTTGTGCTTCAATAAATTGAACGTCTGGGACTTGTTCTATAATATCCTTGAATCGCTTGCGCGATAATACGGTTACTTTTACTTCTGGATATTTCTTTTTAAATCCAATAAGTACTGGAACTATCATAGCAACATCACCCATCGCACTTAGGCGCGTTACTAAGATGTTTTTAGGAGTATTAGGCATTTTTATTTATTTGCCGCGCGCAATACAGGATTAAGCTCGTCATCATTGTACATCTTCATCTGCTTGTACACTTTCATATACTTATCACCAGAAGCAATATCAGACAAAAGTTGATCAAGAGCAGTTGACAAATCAATACGTTGTTCAAGAAGAACATCTAATTTTTTTTGGCAAGCATTACGATGATCTTGTGAAGCTTCTTCTCTAGTAGCCTCTTCATGCATATGAAATATTTTAAGAGCCAAAATAGAAAGTCTATCTATAGCCCATGCAGGACTTTCAGTATTAATAGTCGCATTATTGTGTGGTACAACCTCCTTGTATTTTTCAAGGAAATAACTGTCAATATACTCAACCATATCGGTACGATCCTGATTACTGGCATCAATTTGTCTTTTAAGAGTTAGAGCAGCAACAGGTTCAATATTAGGGTCGCGTATGATATCTTCATAATGCCATTGGACAGTATCTATCCAGCACTTGCGATATAGTAAATGTTCAATAAGGTGTGAATTACGATCATATGGGTTTTCAAAAGATTGATCCACAGTATTTATCACGTGATACTTCTCTATAACTTCTTGAAATAACTTATTTGCCTTATCTGAAAACATGTACTTAATTTTAATGCAAATATAATTCATAACAAGCTGCTTTTATAAGCTACAAGAGTTATGAGTAGCCATCAATATCCAGATTATCGGGATTAGACCATATCTTTATACTGTAACAAATTTTTATCAAGGTCTACATATACATCAACCACAATATAAAATCTTATGCTTAAGTACTTTTTGAGTTTAGAATGGAAGAGTTTTTTAAGAAGCGCCGCCTTTAAACAAAATCTAGCAATCAAGATAATATTAGGATTCTTTGCCTTTATCATTTTACTTGAATTTATAGGTTTAGGAGCTGGTAGTTACTTTATCCTAGAAGAATTCATTGAGAACGGTAAAATCAATGCCGGAAGTCCTTTTGAAGTAATAAACAAGTTTTTGATTTTTTGGTTCGTAGTAGATTTAGTTTTTAGATATGCTATGCAAAAGATGCCAGTGGCTAATATTAAACCTTTACTTTATTTACCATTTACAAAGGGAAAGATTGTAAAATATGCCTTAGGTAAAACTGTTTTTTCGTTCTTTACTTTACTACCAGCCATGTTTTTTATTCCATTTAGTATCGTATTACTTGCTAAGGGTTATGACGTAGCTGGAGTAATTAGCTGGCATTTAGCGATGTTAGGAATAACACTTTCGCTCAATTTCTTAAACATTTTCATCAATAATAAAGACGTTGTATTTTATCCAGTTGCAGCCATAATGGGAGTTTTTGCCATTACTCAATACTACGGCATATTTGACATCACTATTTATACTCAACCTGTTTTTGAGTTCTTTTACAACAATGCCTGGTCATTTGTATTACCCATAGGAGCAGCAGTATTTTTTGGCTGGTATGCCTATAAATATTTTAAAGGACAACTTTATTTAGATGCTGGACTAAAATCAAAGGTTAAAGAAGCCAAGACAGAAGATCTAAGCTTTCTCGATAGATTCGGTAAAATATCAACCTATTTAAAAAACGACATTAAACTTATAAAACGTAACAAGCGTGCAAGAACAACCTTTATCATGGGCTTTCTGTTTGTGTTCTATGGATTCTTCTTTATGAATGATATCTATGAGCAAATAAACGGTATGAAAATTTTTGCAGGATTATTTTGTACCGGTGGATTCCTATTCAGCTTTGGTGGATTAGTACCTTCATGGGACAGTAGCTATTACAAATTAATGATGTCTCAAAATATTCCATACAGAGAGTTTCTATTAAGCAAATGGTGGCTTATGGTAATATGTACCGCTGTAAGTTTCTTAATATGTACGTTCTACTTATACTTTGGACTGGACTGGTGGTTAGCCATGGTTTGTGGAGCTATCTATAATATAGGCTTTAATTCTTCTGTAGTTTTATGGGGTGGCGCCTATGTTAAAACACCTATTGATTTAACCTCAAACAAAAAAGCATTTGGAGATAGCAAGGCTTTCAATGCAAAGACTTTACTCATGCTTATCCCAAAACTTATTCTACCTATAGTAATTTATTATGCATTTGGACTTACGATAAGTGAATCTGCTGGATTTATCGCTATTGCAGTGACAGGTATACTAGGATTGCTATTTAGAAATAAAATTTTTGAGATAATTGAAGGTCTATATAAGGAAGAAAAGTACGACACTATTGCTGCCTATGCGCAAAAAAACTAGCCTCAATAATAATACAATTAAAAGTAGGGTAGGAGTGAGATTTAGATAGTCCGCTTTCGCGAAAGCGAAACCCTAAAAAACTAATAATATTTACACATCATGATAAGTATTCAAAATCTTTCAAAACAATATAATGGAGTTACAGTTCTAGATATAGAACACTTAGAAATTCCACAAGGTCAAGCAATAGGACTGGTTGGAAACAATGGTGCAGGAAAAACGACATTATTTTCATTATTACTAGACTTGATCCAGGCAAATAGCGGACACATTGAATCAAATGGCGTACGCGTGGATAAGAGTGAAGAGTGGAAACCTTTTACAAGCGCTTTTGTTGATGAGAGTTTTCTTATCGGATATCTTACTCCCGAAGAGTATTTTTATTTTATAGGTGAGCTACGAGGATTAAATAAAGCCGATGTAGATGCTGTGATGGCCAAATACACGGACTTTTTTAATGGCGAAGCTATCGGCCAGAAAAAATATTTAAGAGATCTTTCTAAAGGAAACCAGAAAAAAGTAGGGATTGTTGCTTCTCTTATAGGTAACCCTAAAGTTATCATTCTAGATGAACCGTTTGCAAATCTAGATCCAAGTACTCAAATACGTTTAAAGAACATCATAAAGGATCTAGCCAACGATCCTGAGGTCACTGTGCTAGTGTCTAGTCATGATTTAATACACGTTACTGAGGTAGCACAACGTGTCGTTCTACTTGAAAAAGGTAAGGTGGTAAAGGACATTGTAAAAACGGCTGGTACATTCCACGAATTAGAATCTTATTTTAAAGGAATATCTGAAAATTATCAAGAAGAAGAATAGTTATGAGCCCTAAGATTAAAACGTATTTAGTGTATTCAATTAGTTTTCTTGTTTTATTTATGGGAACTTTTTTTATAACTAAGGCAATTACTAATAAAACATCTGTTTTTACTACGATGTTACCCATAATTGTAGCAGTAGTGGTGGCACCAAAACCACACGTAGCGCAATACCAAAGTGGAAAGCGCTACGGTTTAAAATGGATTTTTAAAAAAGATGTGTGGTGGTTTTAATACCTACCACCTATTCTAGGTACACGACCACGTGTAAGGTGCTTTAATTTTTTAGTAACCTTATTAATAATATCCTCTTCATCTCGAGTAGGTGTTATAGAAATACCATTACTTGAGGATTCATCATAGGTTTCTGTTTTATACTCACGATCTTTTTCAGGCAAGTAGGCTGCGTACATGACATACTCCTTGTCTTTGTAGGTGTTCTCTTTTATTAACTTGAAAAAGTATACACTTACTTCCTCATCAAGATCAGTTTTAATAATTTCCTTTTTAAGGAAGAACATGGAATCCTTTTTCTTTTCAATGTTAATTCGACCTAATAAAGTAGCTCTTGCTATTTCTTGATCAATTAGGTTGTTATAAGGTTTTACTCCATATCGTGCTCCTTTTCTTATGATTACTGCTTCAAAGTCGGCATCGGTATTTTTGTATTCCTCCAGTTCAGCCGGTATTGATTCATTGTTTTTGAGCAGCTCTAGGTAGTAATAAGATAAAACCTTATCGTTTTTACTTTTTATTAATTTCTCAAAGAAAATCTTAGCATTACGCTCCTCTCTAAATGGAAATATAAGTTTTGCATAGGGAAGTAGATTACTTGTAGAACCATAGGAACTACTAGCACTTAAATTACGTTTAATATCTATCTTCCCGTCGGTGATTATTTGATCTCTATATCGCTTATACTGCTTTACTTTCATAAGGCCGCTATCTTTTAGTTTAGCTAGCAATTCATAAACAGGCTCTTTATATTCTGAGATAGATGCGTATTTAAACAGTTCAGGGAATAGTTCTTTTCTTAGAACAAGGTTGCGATCATTTCTTCTTAAAAAGTTGTCCTGATAACTGGTACTCAATGGTAGATCTTTTTCTAAAAGGCCCAATAATATTTTTTGACCTTTGCGAGTTTCAGTTCGCATGAGTTCGTTCAGGATAAGGCTTTGTACATCAGGTTGATCGTAAGAAAGTTCATACAAATATTCAATAAATGGTAACACTCTATCATCTTCTTCTTGTAACGCCATTAATTGTCTTATAGCATCATTACGTTCACTTTTGAAATTCTTCTCATCGGCTTTTACGGTTGGTATCCAATCAATGAGTTGGTCAATATGTTTCTTATTAAATCGTAGTAATTCGTTTGAAACAAAAGCTAGAGTATCTCTACTTTTAACTGCATTAAAGAAAATATCAACTTTATCCACAAACACATCTTTACCTAGTAAAGTATCTTTTGGAGTAAAAGTTTCAAAGAAATTTGATATAAATTCAGAAGGTTCTTGGATAGTATCATACACTGTCTTTATTTCATAAATACGCCCTTTGTAATATATATTCTTGTACTTTAAAATCTTGGCACTTGAACTATCTGTATAAGTCCTAGAATAGGTGTATAAGTCATTATTTTGGGAAGTTATACTATCTTTAAGAGTAGCACCTAACTCCTCAAAACTATAATTATCAGCTAGGTCATTGTTATAATCTTCCCACATTTCTTGTGCATCCTTATACATTTGAAGATCATGAAATTTTTCCATTTTTACTCTGATAAACTCGTTTGCAGGAGTGTAGTAAGTGGTAGATTTTTCTAGACTTTCATGTGCTTTTGGTCTGTCATAAGAATTACTTTTTCTATAAGGTGCGTCCACTGGACTTTTTACAGTGAAATACAATGCGGTGTCAACAACGGTTTCAAACTTTTCATACTTAGGAGTATTGAATTCAAGCGAATTGAAATACGCATCAGCAGTTTTTTTATCAGTTGTAGTTGCTCCTAGAAGATAGTATTTATTATTACGCATAACACTATGCAAGTACATAGCGGTGTTATTAATTGTATCTTGTGCTAGGGCAGTGTATGATTGGTAAGGGTTTTTTGATAAATAACCGTCTTTTAATTTAAGTTTCTGATTTTGCGCAAATTCCTCGACAATGAACTGTGCTTCAAATTTATCGTCTTCAATATAGTTAGTACTATTAACAACAGTTTCCTGTAGAAAATAAGTAATACCATCACTCTTACCTTGCAATAATTTTTTACCAGCTAAGGAAACGTTTGTAGCAGTACGATACTTGGGAAACATTACTTTAAATCCTTTATTAGGGGAATTAAACTCTTCCATTCCAGTTGTTACCTGTTTAATTTCTAACGTATTAAAAATCGAATCGCCATATTGTTTAACATAGCCTTGTTTACCACCTAATTTTATAATCAGCAGTTCCAATGGTGTTTCATAAATACGGTATCGTTGATAATCACCTTTTTTGGTTTTATTCAAGATATCAAATCCAGGATAAGGACTGGTTATTTTTTCCTTGCTTACAATTTCACCTGGAATATCCTCGTACAGAAAATTCTCTATATAATCCAGATTGATTTCTTCTGTTTCCTCTGGAGTAATTGGTAAATAAGGGAATGTATTTATACGATACATCATTAAATATGCACCATTTGTCATTTCTGGCACCATTATAAAGGTTTGATTACTAGCAGAAAAACCTCTTAACTCATCAAAACTTTCAATGGAAATAAAGTCGTCATCGGTACGCTTTCGCGAAAGCGTAGGAGCCACAAACGTATCGTCCAGTAATTCTTTTTGTGCACTTGCGTATTCAGTTTGTTCACTCGTATAGGGTACGACCGTATAACCTTCCTTTTCAAGTAAGTGAATCATCCCTTTTTCCCCAGGTAGATGTGCTGCTCCTACACCTGCAAAAATGCTTTTGTCACCCATGGATTTTATAAGTTCATCAACCATATTTTGATTACGCTTATAAAGCATATATTCCCTATAGTATTCGGTATCGGTTGCTTGCCCTATGCTGTCTAGTAATGAGATGTTTCTATCGCGATAAACATCTTCCATTAAGGTATATCGATTTTTATTTTCTAAACGTTCTTGTAACCATTTATCGACCTCTTTTTTTGGCTCGCTATTTCCTGCTACGGTAGTTAAATATTGAGATTCTTTAAAATCCTCAAGACTTATAATGGGCTTATTATTCTTTTTACCAGCTTGATAAATAAATAAATCGAGGTATGTTTCCTCTTCAAAATTATCGCCGCCATTTGATTTCCTATAAAGAAAACCGTTTAATGCCTCGTCACCTAATCTTAAACTGTATCTTACTAGTTGAGGTTCAGGATGACCTAGTTTAAACATGCCTTCATAAAAATCATCATCATATCCACCACGAGTAAGATTCTTAGGATCATTTTTTTCCTCTTCATAATACTCACCCATCCAGAAGGTTGGATCTGATTCTAAAGCAATGGCATCACTTTCATTTAAAGCTTTATAAAAAACATCGTCCAGTCTAAAAGCCACCTTTTTACTCACGTGCATTGTTCCGTATAAGTAGGATGGTTTTTCTAGACCATTACCGGTAATTTTCCATAACAAGCTGTTCTCTTTTTGTTGAGCAGTCATTAGTAGGCACCACAAACAAGCACCTATCCATAAATAGTTTTTCATGCAATCATTTAATTATCGTTTAAAAATAGGTACAAAAGGATGAAATAAAAAAGGTATTTAGTTAATGACCAATATGATTGAGTGAGTTGGACAAAATAGGACTTATAGTATGATAACCGTAAAGAATACTTACAGGTTGATTCTTTAGATTAGGATAGACGTCTACAGTTTTCTTATTTTTACCGACTTATTACAATAACTATAAGGCTTTGTAGTTATGTAAGGTAGACTTAAAAAGAGCTCTTTTGAATAAATATTTATCACAGTTTTTATTAATACTTGTAGTCGTTTCAGGACTTGTAGGATGTAGCCGTAAGAAAAACTCCTTTATAAGTCGCAACCTACATGCCGTAGGAACAGAATACAATGTATTGTATAACGGCGACCTTGCTTTACAAGCAGGACTGGATCAACTAGAGCAAAATTATAAAGACAACTATTGGGAAGTTCTACCAGTTGAAAGAATGTCTGTTAAGGACGAGGTTTTTCTACCAGGACAGCGAGCGCTAGATCCCAATTTTGAACGAGCTGAAGAAAAAGCGGTTAAAGCGGTACAAAAACACAGCATGCTTATCAATGAGGTAGAATATAATCCTCAAATCGATGAGGCATACATGCTATTAGGAAAAGCTCGCTATTATGACCAGCGATTTGTTCCTGCCCTTGAAGCATTTAATTACATTTTACAGTTCATGCCAGAAAGTGATGAGCTCAATAGAGCAAAAATCTGGCGAGAAAAAACAAATATGCGATTAGATAATAATGAAATCGCAATTAAGAACTTGAGAAAATTACTTTCTCAGGACGAGGAAAAATTTGAACAAGAGGATCTAGCACTAGCAAATGCCATTTTTGCACAAGCTTTTTTAAACTTAGAAGAAGTTGATAGCGCGTTAGTCTACATGAATAAAGCAGCTCAACAAACTAAAAATAGAGAGACACAAGCAAGATATAACTTTATAGCAGGGCAATTATTTGCAAAATCGGGTCAACGCGACAGTGCTTTTGCACATTACGATCAACTTATTGAATGGCATCGTAAAATACCTAGACGTTACTATATAAACGCTTTTATAGAAAAAATAAAACTGTACGATCCGGCCGTTGATAGTGATACCGAGCTTATTGAAACCATCACCGATCTTGAGGAAAACAGAGAAAACAGACCGTGGTTAGATGCTATTTATTCTCGTAAGGCAATTTACTATCATGACAAGGACAGTTTAAATCTTGCCAAAGAATACTTTAATAAATCGCTAAGAGCCAAAGGTGGTACTGATAAATATTTAAGAGGTAATAACTATAGTGCACTTGCAAAAATTAGTTTTGATCAGGCAGAATATGTCAATGCTGGGAAATACTATGATAGCGCAGTAGCGCAATATAAGGAACGCACGCCAGAACATAGATTGGTACGTAAAAAGCGAGACAATTTAGAAGGTGTTATAGTATATGAAGGATGGCGTAGAAGTGCCGATAGTATTTTTAAAGTACTAGCAATGTCTCCACAAGAACAAGAACAATATTATCAAGTATATATTGATAGTTTAAAAGCACAAGAAGAAAGAGAAGCTCGAGCTGCCGAAGTTGCCGCAGCAAAAGAAGCACAGCAGCAAACGGCCTTTGCCAAAATTCAAAATAACAAAACCTCTAGAAGAGGTAATATAGGACCAACCTTTGGTGGAGCAACACCACCAGGACCTACAGGACCTTCTTTAGGTAACTCATCTTTCTACTTTTACAACACGCAAACTGTTGCTCGTGGTAAACAAGATTTTAGATCAAAATGGGGTAAACGCAAATTAGAAGATAACTGGCGACGTAAAAACAAAAAATCTACCCTGGAAGGAGAGATAGAAGATGAAATTGTAAATGAAGAAGAGGAACTACGACCAGAGTTCACAACCTCCTTTTATATTGAACAACTACCAAAAGGCAGATTTGTGTTAGACAGCATTGCCGACTCTAGAGACTTTGCCTACTATCAGTTAGGTGTAATCTATAAAGAGAAATTTAAAAGAAACGATCTGGCTATTGATCGATTCACTAGACTTCTGGATTTTGAACCAGTAGAAAAACTAGAATTACCTGCCCTTTACAACCTATACCTTATTTATAAGGAAGACAGTAAAACACCAAATGCACAAAAGGCCAATCTCTATAAAAACAAAATAATCTCTGAGTATCCAGATTCTAGATATGCTGAGTTATTGCGTAATCCAGAATCAAAATTAGATAATAGTGAAACACCCCTTGCGGTTTATAATAGACTGTATAAAATGTATGAGGCTGAGCAGTACGATCAAGTAATAGCTCTTGTTCCAGAATATGTCAAAATATTCAATGGAGATGAAATTGTACCTAGATTAGAACTACTTAAAGCATTTGCATCAGGTAGATTATACGGTTTTCAAGCTTATAAGCGAGGAATAGATTATGTAGCACTTAATTATCCAAATAGTGAGGTAGGTAAAAGCGCACAGGATTTAGTAAAAAAAGCAGAATCTCTCAAAATACCAGAAGTTTACCTGCCAGAAGATGGGCTTACAGATTTTAAACTGGTTTATAGGTTTAATAAAAGTGAGCAATCTGCAATCGATAACCTGACTGCTGCTCTTGATGACGCTTTCGCGAAAGCGGAATACTCATTCACCTATTCAACCGACGTGTATAATGAAAACGAAAAACTGTTAGTAATTCACGGTTTCAATACTAAATTAGGAGCCAAAGGATTGGGTGAATTACTACAGAAACCAGAAAATGGTTATAATATTTCAAGACCTTATATTGCAATAGCAACAGAAAACTATAAAATCATTCAAGTGTATAAATCATTGGATAAGTACACCGCTGAAATGAAGTAAATACCCCTTAAAGAAAATGTTTAGCGATAAAAAATCAGGTAAAGGAACAATGGAGTCAGGAAAATCTCAAAACCGTATTGGACAAGGAACTGTTATTGAAGGAGATATTAAAAGCACAGGTGGCTTTAGAATAGATGGTACAATTATAGGTTCATTGGAAACTACAGCCAAAGTAGTAATAGGGAAAGAAGGTAAAATAGACGGCTCCATGCATTGTCAAAATGCCGACGTTGAGGGAACCATTAAAGGAAAATTAGTAGTGGATAATCTTTTAACGCTCAAAGCAACTGCTCGTATCGATGGTGAAGTGACAACAGGTAAACTAGCTGTAGAACCAGGCGCAGAGTTCAACGCTACTTGTAGCATGCAATCTGGTGTTAAAAACATTAATGACTCAAGTAAAAAAGGTAAAACTGCCTGATGAATTTTTATGTAAAGTCCCTAGCAGTAATAACCGTAATTACCCTTTTACTGTATGCTGCGCACTTTTTTCTTATCCCGGCAGGAGAGATCAGTATAGTAAAAATCTATTTGTTTTTAGGTATAGCAGGATATTTTACAGTTGCTGCCTTAAACTACGTGCACACGATTGCTAGTGAAAAACTAGGATTCGTATTCATTGCTATATTAATGGTAAAGATAGGAGCAGCACTTTTAATATTCCCAGAATTGCTAGCAGAAGAAGAGTCATTATCTCGTGTTGATAAGTTACACTTACTTGTTCCTTACTTCATTTATCTCATGATTGAATCTGCCATTGTAATTAAGTGGCTTAATGATAAATAATTACCGTTTATAACCGGTTTAAAAAATTAATAAAATAATAGCCTAGTTTTTAAGGTTATTTCAAATGTTTTTTGTCGTACATTTGCACCCGAATTTGAGAACCTAACTATTTAAGGTGTAATACATGTACAGAGCTTATATTAAAACAGCTTTTTTTGCTTTACTTTTTACTGTCTTTTCAGGAACAGTTAATGCTCAAGAAGATCATGGTCACGACAACCATACTACTGAGGCCGATGGCGGTAGAGTAAATTCTAAAGAAGAAATTAACGCTTACATTAAGCATCACTTGAAGGATGCTCACGATTTTCACCTGTTTTCGTATACAAACGATGCTGGTGAACGCAAGCATGTAGGATTTCCACTTCCCGTAATCGTTTGGACTAGTGAAGGTTTAAGAACTTTTATGTCTTCTGAATTCCATCATGATGATGATGGTAAGGTGCTTGTTCAAAAAGATGGAGTTACCTTAACTAAACTTCATAGTAAAATCTATGAGTTAGATAATGGAGCTACTACTGTAGCTTTTGATGAAGAGCATCACCCGACTAATGCACACAAGGTACTTGACTTTTCAATCACAAAATCTGTATTTGGAATTTTAGTTACTGGTTTGATATTACTTTTATTGTTTGGTGGACTAGCTAAGCAGTATAAAAAGAAAAACATCCCAACTGGATTTGGTAGAGTGCTAGAGCCTCTAGTAATCTATGTGCGTGATGAAATCGCTCGTCCTAACATAGGAGAGAAAAAGTATAGAAGATTTATGCCTTATTTATTAACGGTATTTTTCTTCATCTGGATTTTGAATTTATTAGGACTTACTCCTATAGGATTTAATGTAACAGGTCAAATTGCAGTTACAGCATGTCTTGCAATATTCACTGCAATTATTTACCTATTTAGTGGTACAAAAGAATTTTGGGGTCACACTTTATGGATGCCAGGTGTTCCAGTTTTACTTAGACCAATTCTTGCCGTTATAGAATTAGTAGGATACGTGCTTATTAAGCCGTTCTCACTTTTAGTGCGTTTGTTTGCAAATATTACAGCTGGTCACTTTGTGGTGATGAGTCTTATAGCCCTTATGATAACCTTGAAGGAAAGTTTTGGACCAGTAGGTTCAACAGGACTTTCATTAGTTCTAGCGTTATTCATTATGGTAATAGAATTATTAGTGGCTTTCTTACAGGCCTTCATTTTTACAATGTTAAGTTCGTTATTCATCGGTATGGCCGTTGAAGAACACGATCATCATCATGATGAAGAACATGAGGATGAGATCTTAACTCAAGGTGAGGTTGAGGAAACTAGAGAACGTTTTGTTTAATTTTTAAATCAATTGTTATGTACAATTTAATTGGAGCTGGTCTTATCGTTATCGGTGGTGGTATCGGTCTTGGTCAAATCGGTGGAAAAGCGATGGAAGCTATCGCTCGTCAACCTGAAGCAGCTGGAAAAATCCAAACTGCGATGATCATCATCGGTGCACTTCTTGAAGGACTTGCATTTGGTGCACTTATCTTAGGTAAGTAATCATTAAAAAATAGAACACATTCCTGTAACGGTTGGTTACAGGATGTGTTTTAAAATTAGAATTAAACTCAAATTTTAGAATAACTATAAATGGAAACTCTTTTAAACGACTTTTCTCCAGGCTTGTTTATCATGCAAGCGATAATCCTTATCATATTAGTAGTATTATTAGGGAAATTTGCATGGAAACCAATCATCAATTCATTAGATGATCGTGAGCAAGGAATCAGTGAGGCACTTGCTGCTGCAGAAAACGCAAAGCTTGAAATGAAAAAGCTTGAGGCTTCAAATGAAGCTGCTGCTGCCGAGGCTCGTGCTCAAAGAGATACTATGCTTAAAGAAGCTCGTGAGATCAAAGAAAAAATGATCGCCGAGGCAAGCACTGAAGCTCAAGAAAAAGCTGATAAAATTATCGCACAAGCTCAAGAAACTATTGAAGCTGAAAAGAAAGCTGCACTTGCTGATATTAAAACACAAGTAGCTGAACTTTCTGTTGATATCGCTGAGAAGGTAACTCGTAAAGAATTATCTGAAAAAGATGCGCAACTAGCTTTAATTGATAAAATGCTTACTGAAGCTAATATCTAGGAATTATGAAATTATCAAGAGCTGCATCACGATACGCAAAAGCTATTCTTAATCTCGCGGTTGAGAAGAACGAGGCGGCTGCTGTGAATGATGACATGAAGACCATACTAGCCACGCTAGCAAATAATAAGGAGCTCAGCCAGTTTCTATCTAGTCCTTTAATTAAGACGGAGCAAAAACGTAATGCATTACGTCAAGTTTTTAAGGATTCTGGGGCGATAACTATGGGGTCATTTGATCTATTAGTGGATAATAAAAGAGCCGATATCCTTGCCGATGTTGCTACACGTTACATCTTCTTATTTGAAGAGATGAACAAGCGCGAGATTGCTACAGTCACAACTGCCGTAGAAATTACAGCAGATTTAGAAGCAAAAATACTTGCTAAGGCAACCGAACTTGCTGGTAAAGAGGTAACTTTAGAGAAAAAAATAGATTCATCTATACTAGGTGGTTTCATTTTAAGAGTAGGTGATAAGGAAATTAACGCTAGTGTTACAAACAAATTCAGTGCGTTAAAAAGAGAGTTTGCTCAATAAATAATAATATCTGTGGTTAGTTTGCTTTCGCAAAAGCGTACTTACTACAACTTAATAGAAAAGTAAAAACCGCAAGGTTTAAACATAGAATAAAAACAATAACATGGCAGAAGTAAATCCAGCAGAAGTATCTGCAATACTTAAGCAACAATTATCAGGATTTGATGCAACTGCATCTCTTGATGAAGTGGGAACTGTTCTTACTGTAGGTGACGGTATCGCACGTGTTTATGGTCTTTCAAACGCTCAATATGGAGAACTTGTTTCTTTTGAAACAGGAATGGAAGGAATCGTATTAAACCTTGAAGAGGATAACGTAGGTGTGGTACTTTTAGGCCCATCACAAGAAATCAAAGAAGGTGATACGGTAAAAAGAACACAACGTATTGCATCTATCAAAGTAGGTGAAGGTATTGTAGGTCGTGTGGTAAACACACTAGGTGAGCCTATAGATGGTAAAGGTGCTATTGAAGGAGACCTTTATGAAATGCCACTAGAGCGTAAAGCTCCTGGGGTTATCTATCGTCAACCTGTAAATGAACCAATGCAAACAGGTATTAAGTCAATTGATGCCATGATTCCTGTAGGTCGTGGACAGCGTGAGCTTGTAATTGGTGACCGTCAGACTGGTAAATCAACAGTATGTATTGATACAATCCTTAACCAAAAGGAGTTTTATGATGCTGGTGAGCCAGTATATTGTATTTATGTAGCTGTTGGTCAAAAGGCTTCTACAGTAGCTAACATTGCTAAGGTACTAGAAGATGCTGGTGCCCTAGCTTATACTACCATTGTTGCTGCAAACGCGTCTGATCCTGCTCCAATGCAGGTATATGCTCCATTTGCTGGTGCAGCAATAGGTGAGTACTTCCGTGATACAGGTCGTCCTGCTCTTATTGTATATGATGATTTATCTAAACAAGCTGTTGCATATCGTGAGGTATCTCTTTTATTACGTCGTCCACCAGGACGTGAGGCGTATCCAGGAGACGTTTTCTACCTACACTCTAGATTATTAGAGCGTGCTGCAAAAGTTATTGCAGATGATGATATCGCAAAAAACATGAATGACTTACCAGAAAGTCTTAAGCCTATCGTAAAAGGTGGTGGTTCTCTTACTGCACTTCCTATTATTGAAACTCAGGCTGGTGATGTTTCTGCTTATATTCCTACAAACGTAATTTCGATTACTGACGGTCAGATTTTCTTAGAATCAGATTTATTTAACTCTGGTGTGCGTCCAGCAATTAATGTAGGTATTTCGGTATCTCGTGTAGGTGGTAGTGCACAGATTAAGTCTATGAAAAAAGTATCGGGTACTCTTAAGCTTGACCAAGCACAGTTCCGTGAACTAGAAGCATTTGCTAAGTTTGGTTCTGATCTTGATGCTGCTACACTTAACGTAATTGAAAAGGGTAGACGTAACGTAGAGATCTTAAAGCAAGCTCAAAACTCACCTTACACGGTAGAAGATCAGGTTGCAATTATCTATGCTGGTTCAAAGAACTTGTTAAGAAATGTACCTGTAGAGAAAGTAAAAGAATTTGAAAGAGATTATTTAGAATTACTTAATGCAAAGCATAGAGATACTCTAGATACTCTTAAGGCTGGAAAATTAACTGATGAAGCTATTGACGTATTAACAGCAGTAGCAAAAGATCTTTCAGCACGTTACTAATAGAATAAAGAAAAAGAAACAAGAGAACCTCTCTTGTTTCTTTTCTCCTTATCTCTTTTCTTAATAAACTATGGCAAACCTAAAAGAAATAAGAAACAGAATATCCTCGGTATCTTCAACCATGCAAATTACTAGTGCAATGAAGATGGTGAGTGCAGCAAAGCTTAAAAAGGCCCAAGATGCCATTACAGCAATGCGTCCTTATTCTGATAAACTTACTGAAATGCTACAAAATTTAAGTGCTACGCTAGAAGGTGATTCTGCGAGTGCTTATTCTGTTCAACGACCAGTTGAAAAGGCTTTAGTGGTAGCTATTACTTCTAATCGTGGTCTGGCTGGTGCTTTTAATTCAAACATTATCAAAGAATTGGTGCGTTTGAATAAAGAAGAGCTTAATGGTGTGGCAGTTTCATACATGACGATAGGGAAGAAAGCAAACGACTTTGTTAGTAAGAACGACACGGTTCAGTCTAACAAAAGTGATTTGTTTGACAACATTTCTTTTGAAAATGTCGCTGCAATTGCAGAAGAATTGATGGAGTTGTTTAAGAACGGAGACTTTGATAAAATCATCCTAGTTTATAACAGCTTTAAAAATGCTGCAACACAAATAGTAAGAACTGAAGATTTCTTACCTCTTGCACCTGTAGCCAAAGACGAAGAAGCTATCGCTGCTCAAAAAGAGATGGATTACATCTTTGAGCCTTCTAAAGAAGAAATCATTGAGGAACTTATACCTAAATCACTAAAAACACAGCTTTATAAAGCAGTACGTGATTCATGGGCAAGTGAGCATGGTGCACGTATGACTGCAATGCACAAGGCTACAGATAACGCTACTGAACTTAGAGATCAGTTGAAATTAACTTACAACAAAGCTAGACAAGCTGCTATTACTAATGAGATTCTTGAAATCGTTGGTGGAGCAGAGGCATTGAATAACTAGTAAGTTTTTCTTTCAAAATACAACTTAAGACCGCTCCCAATTTGGGAGCGGTTTCATTTTATTAATGTTTAAATAGTCCAAATACGTGCATGAGTTTAAGAAACCTTATCTTTATGCCTATGGGATTTAAAAGATTGTTGCTTACGTTCAGCCTATGTTTGTTTTTCACCTTTAAACTTAGCTTTGCACAAATACAAGTAGGTGAGGATATTGTTGGACTGAGTTATAGTGAATCTTGTGGAAGTGCTGTTAGTTTATCTTCTAATGGAAAGATTATTGCTGTTGGATCTCCTGGAAATAGTGATAATGGAAATGTCTCTGGAATGGTAAGAATTTTTGAAAACAAATCTGGAAATTGGGTTCAAATGGGGCAGACTATTTACGGTGAGTTTCCAAACGAATTAAGCGGTACTAATCTTTCTCTTTCTTCAGATGGTACTACCTTAGCAATAAGTAGCCATGGCCTCCGTCAGTTTATTTTTAATGCTGGAGCCGTAAGGGTTTTTAGATATATTCAAAATAGTTGGGTTCAGTATGGAAATACTATTTACGGTGAAAATAGAGGGTTTTTAAGTGGTCGGTCACTAGAACTTAATGATGATGGAACTATCGTTGCGATTGGAGCCCCATATAGTAATTATAATGGCACTAGTTCTGGGCATGTGACTGTTTATAAAATTGAATCTAATGTTTGGAGGAATATGGGTGAAAGAATTGTTGGAGCACAAGCATTTGATCAGTCAGGTGTAAGTCTGAGCTTATCCTCAGATGGAAATATCATCGCTATAGGCAGCGAATTAAATGATGCGGCTGGAAGCGCATCTGGACATGTTAGGGTTTTTCACTACTTAAACAATATTTGGGTTCCTTATGGCGAAGAAATTAAAGGGAATTATCCAGGAGACTACTTTGGAACAAGTGTTTCATTGTCTTCAGACGGTAATATATTGGCAGTAGGAGCACGAACCGCTACTGTTAACGGAGAAAGCACGGGTCAAACTAGGGTTTTTAGGAAAACTATGAATGAATGGATTCAAATGGGTCAAAGTATTAATGGAAGCCATTCTGAATCTGGAAACGGTGGTAGTGTAAACTTATCTGAAAATGGAAATTTTTTGGTTATTGATGAAAGTTTCAATCAAGATGTTGCTTTTCGTGCAGGACTAGTAAAACTATATCGTTTTGAGAATGATAATTGGGTTCAAGTAGGTAATAATATTTACGGTAAATTCCCTAATGATAATAACGGGTGGAGTACAAGCTTATCTTCAGATGGCTTGACTGTAGCGATTGGATCGCCATCTAACAATTCAAGTTCAAATTCAAGCGAAAATGGCTATGCTAGAGTTTTCAAATTTAAAAGTTCAGCCGAAAACAATACGAGCTTTGATGTGATAGTAGATAATGATGGGGATGAATTATATCTTACATTTGACAATGATACTTCGTTTAAAGAGTTACGATTGTTTGAAATGTCAGGAAAACTTGTTTACGAATCATTTGATCCTAGAATTACAACTACAAATTTGTCAACCGGAGTTTACATTCTACAAGCCGTTTTGAATACGGGAACTAAAACTAAAAAAGTAATAATAGAATAAGTTCTTAAATAACGGAGTGATTTTAGTTAGTTTCAATAAATGTTGTTCAAAGAACTCTTTTTACTATTATTTACGGGTTCTCCTATAAATAGGAAAAGTAGTTTTGATCTATCAGGGGAAACGATAAGCGACCACATTAATTCCTTGTGTTCACAAAATGAAAGTTTTAAGAAGATGTTTACCACTCATCAACCCTTTACTGGTTTTATTCACGGCTATTATGGTAGGGAATTTACGTTGAAGCCAAAATCATCTGTTTTTAAAAAGAATTCCATAGGGGATTATGTGTTTGCATTGGGTAGAATTGAACCTGTCCATGACTATAAGTCAATTGTACAAGTGTCTTACCACAGAACTCGAAAAATTAGAGTTTCTTTTTATGCCATTTCTACATTCTTTTTGCTGCTCCTAGTTTATTGCGCTGTAAATTTCGAAATTGATGACACATTTGTTTATTTGGTATTGGCATTAATTGGATTATATGTGTTTTTCTTGCTGGTACTATTGGTGGGAATTTATAAACAAGTGACGTATATAAAAAAGCACTTAATGAATGGTTTGGATAGAATTAACTAGCAAGTAATAATGAAGATATTCAGCTGTATTTTGTGGATCGCATTTTCGGTTTTTTATAACACCAGTGCTCAAAGCCATATAGGAATTATCAAAGATGTAGATGGTTATACTCTTGTCCGAGAATCAGCTGGATTACAAACGAAAGTAAAAGACACACTTTATAATGAAGACTTCTTTGAGTTCTATGCGACTGACACAACAAATTGGTTTTATGTACAAACCTGGAAAAACAAAAACATATCAGGATTTGTTCATAAAAGCCGCATACAACCAGTTGAAGAACTTAGTGAACAATATCAAAAGGACCTTATCGAAAAGACTCTTAAAAACTACAAAGACCTTCAAGAAAAGGCAAACAAATCTTTAGCAACAAAAAACCAAATTCTCATTAAGGAATCATTTCAAAAAGCCGCTTTTTATAGCGACTCTAGATATAATTATGTTTTAGAATTTATAAATGAATACTTTAAGAACACTAAAGACATAGAGCTTCTTCATTTATTTATACAAACCATGATTGCAGACTCAAGTTCCGCTAACGAGTTAACTAGCGATGCCATCGCAATGTGTTTTATACACAATCCAAAGATGGTGTATAAATCGGTTATGCGTATTCAAGCAGTTGAGCATAGAAAGCAGATCGTAGATCATATACTTTTCGGCTTATCTAATTATTCAGCTTTAACTGTAACAGATTCTATTTCCAAAAAGGAGTTAGTTAAGTATAAAAATCTTTTGAATAGGTTATAGAGTTTTCGGATTTGAATACAGGGTTAATAACAAAATGATTATTCATTTGCTTTTATTTTAGTACGCTTTCGCGAAAGCGGAGTATCTAAAACATAAATTTTCAAAATAACCATGTAACATTTTAAAGAAGTTGCATCATAAGGATGAATAACAATTAAAAACATCATTATGAAACGCATTATTCTTTTCGCTATAGCGTTATTTATTTTTTCTCACAGCAATGCTCAAAACGCTATCAAAACCACCGTAAAAGGCTCTGGGAAACCTGTTCTACTTTTACCTGGGTTTGCAAGTGATCACACAGTTTGGGGTTCTGTAGTAACCGAATTCAAAGACCATAACGAATTACATTTAGTAGATTATGCTGGTTTTGGTCAGGTTCAACCGATTGACTCGTTGTGGTTACCTAGGGTTTTAAAGGAAATTAAATCCTACATAGCTCAAAACAACACTGAAGAATGGACTGTTGTAGGTCATAGCATGGGTGGTACCATTGCCACATGGTTAGCTGCTCAAGAAAACTTGAACATCAAACAGGTAGTGGTTATTGATGGATTACCTGGTACGGCAGCGCTTATGTTTCCTGGTGTGGATCCTAGTACACTTACCTATGACAGCACTTACAACAATCAAATGCTAACTATGACTGATGAACAATTCAGTCAGATGGCAGTGATGATGGCACAAGGAATGACAAGCTCACCAGAACATCAAAACCTGGTTGCTAAGTCCATCACTAAGTGTGATCGTAAAACCTATGTTCATGGATATACCGATTATTTAAAACTAGATGTACGACCACTACTTAAGCAAATAACTATTCCTGTAACCATTCTAGCCGCAGGACAACTCTATGGTGTAGAAGGAGCAACTCAAACTTATAAAAATCAGTACAGTAACTTGAATAATTATGACTTTCATATCAAGGCGGACTCTAAGCATTTTATTATGTACGATGCTCCAGATTGGTTAAATGAGAAATTACAAGCTATTTTAGACTGATGATAACCGACCAGCAAAAAGCATTTGAACAACTTTATCACAATAATGTAGACAAGGTTCACCGACTCTGTTTAGGGTACGTAAAAGGAAATCAACCACTAGCTACAGACTTACAACAAGAGGTTTTTATTAAAGTCTGGCAACACTGGAACTCCTTTAAAGGAACCGCAAAACGTTCTACTTGGTTGTACCGTATTGCTGTAAATACCTGCTTGCAGTTTTTACGAGACAATAAAAATAAACTAACAGAGAGTTTAGATAATAAGATAGAACAAGTTGTAGAAACTGTAGTAGATAAGGAACTTCAATATGCAACGCTTTACGCATGCATGAACAAGTTGAATAAGGTCAATAAATCCATTCTTTTATTAGAATTAGAAGAAGTGCCACAGCAGGAAATTGCAGCTATCGTAGGAATTAAACATAATGCTGTGCGCACTAGAATTAATAGAATTAAACAACAACTTACAAAATGTGTCAATCATGAAAACATTTGAAGAAATAACTAAAACCTGGCCGGATCAAATAGCCCAGCCTGATTCAAATATTACCACAAAAGCAACAAACACCCTAGCACAAATTAAAAGAGGACAACACATCACGATAGCTGTACTAATTGTAACTGCTCTAATTTTAGTAGCTTATTTTATTTACACAGCCACATCAAACGAGCCTTTATTTACTGCAGGACTGTTACTTATGATAGGTGTTATTGCGGTGCGTATCGCTTTAGAAATCAAGTCTTCTAAGCAATTTAAACCTATAGACCCATCTTTGAACGCAAAGCAGTACACACAGTTAAATGAAGACCGACATCAATTGAGATTACAAATCCACCAGATATGGACACCGGTACTACTTACACTGTACTGGGTAGGATTTGTTATGCTTATTCCTACTTTTAAAAAGTATTTAAGTGATTTTTGGTTTCAATATACCTGGATTTCAAGCATACCTATTGCAATTGCAATGATTGTATTTATTGCTTACCAGATTAAAAAAGAAAAGCAAATGTTGAAAACGCTTCAAAGAGATTTAAAAGAGTTCTTATATTAATTTTTTATAAATGTTTTTAGTTTACAAACTAATAAAACAAGTTTTTAATATTAACTGTAGTTCAATAGAATTACGCGGCAATTACTTGTGGAGTATTTACTGGCATTTCTATTAAGGTTGCTGTATTAACAATGAAGCCTGAATTTACAGCGAATTGTTGCTGAGCAAACGAATTCACAACATTATACTGGTAGAATATTTGAGTAAGTTGAAGAGGTATGTTTAAAGCATCCTTTAATCCTAATTTTGAATCGTCAACGTGAACCCATCTATCTAGTGCTTGTTCGTGCATTTTATTCATGACATGATTTCCATAATATTTCTTAAGTCTCAAAAAGATCTCGACATCAAATAACCATCTTGTCAAGAATGCTTGTTGATAGGCTAAAGGAATTATATCTCTTTTAAACACTTTGGCACCGCATTGTGTGTCTTCTATAGATAAACCTAAAATAAAGAAGATGAACATTTTCACGATTTTAGAAAACAGTAATCTCAACGGGTTACGCTCGATAGTACCATTTCCTTTACCTCTGGAACCGTAAACCATTGTAAGCTCATCATTATTATGCAACGTATCTACCAACTTTTTAAAGTCTTTAAAGTCGGTAGATAAATCTGCATCAATGAAACCTATATAGTCAATATCCTCTCTGTTGTATAAGTATCTAGCACCTGAACGAACTGCGGCTGCTTTTCCAGCGTTCTTTTTAACATCAACAACACTTACTCGTTGAGGGCTGTTTTTACGAATACTATTCAAAACCTCTAGAGTGTTATCTTTACTTCCATCATTTACAAAGCATAAATGATAGTTTTCATGAGCTTGAATAAATTCAATAAAGGCTTGAACATCTAGTCTTTTTTCTTCATTGTAACACGGTATGATAATTCCAGTTTTCATAATATTTGAGCTTTAATTACGACCCAAAATTATCGGTGTAAGACACCTAATTTCGTTGAAATTCGCTGGTTGTCATTTAACTATAGACGAGTGGTAGTCGAGCGAGGATAAATGCCGATGGTTGGATAAATTCCTTGTTATATCTTTAGCATGTATAAAATGCAACCATTGAAATCATCTAAAAAGACCAATAAAATATTGATAGCAGCTTTATTCGTAGGGCTGTTGTTTCATGGTGCTACGATATTTTATACTCTGGAAACGACCTATGATGCTCTTATTCATTTGTTTTTTGCAGAACACTATGCTAGTAATTGGTTTGAACCTTGGAACTTTAAGTGGTATACTGGTTTTACAGTAATGAGTTATCCACCATTGGTACATCAATCTATAGCCTTGTTAAGTAATATAGGTGGATTGAAGTTTGGTATGTTCACTATTGCTATAGTAGGAGTTATCTTATTTATTACCGGTGTTTATCGATTTACTCTATTACTTACTTCAAACAGAAATTGTGCAGGTTACGCTGCGCTTCTAGCTGTGTTTTCTTCTTCATTTGTTGAAACACTACACATATTCGGTCAATTGCCTAGTATAGTTGGAATATCGGTACTTATGCATGCCCTACCAGAAATTTATTTATGGTTGAAAAATGGTAAAATCAAATATTTAATAACGAGCTTATCCTTAATCTCGGTTACCGTTACCTCACATCATGTCACACCGATTTTTGGGATGGTATTTTTTATTTTTCCATTAATCGGAATGGTCATTATGGACCATTCAAGAGATCGTGTTTCTACGTACAAACAAATCACTTTTAAGGTATTCCTAGTTAGTTTTTTTAAATTGTTTAAAAGGATAGTAGTATTTGGAGCTTGTTCTTTAGTAATTATAATAGGTTGTATTTTACCATATTGGATTAACACTAAAAATAATCCAATAACACAGGTTCCTATACCACATGGATCACGAGATAATTTTATAGAAATCACTTCTTCAGGACTTGTTTTCTTTTTAATTCCATGGGGTATTCTTCTGTTAATTCTACCTTATATATTCTATAGGTATTATAGTAAGCGTTATTTGTTTTTTGGTTTGTCTATTACTTTACTTACTATATTGGGAACAGGAGGAACTACTCCTATACCAAGAACGGTATTAGGAGAAAACGCCTTTAATATTCTTACCTTAGATAGATTTACGTTATGGGCTTCCATAATGTCGTTGCCTATGTTGGGTGAGTTTGCCTATAGATTTATAAATGGTGATATAAAAGAGTTGATCCAAAGTAAACTAGGTGCCGTTTATCATAGATTAAGCGGTGGTGTATTAGCTGGTTTAATCATTTTTTTCAGCATTTTTACAATAACTCTAGGAAACTTTAGGCCGTCGCAACCGCCTAAAATTAAAATGCTACCCATAGTCAACTTTCTTGATCAAGATCAACACCATGAATGGAGGTATTTAACATTAGGATTTGGAGATCAAATGGCATGGCTATCTGCTCAAACGAATGCACTAACGGTTGATGGTAATTATCATTCTGCTCGCAGATTACCAGAGTTGACAACAAGACCGATAGAACGATTAGAAAATTCAAAGTTTAAAGGTGTAGAAGGTTTAGGCTCTTTACAACAATTTTTAACCGCTCCAGAAAAGTATCATTTGAAATACATTTTTTCTAATGATAAATTTTATGATCCAATGCTATATTTCAGTGGATGGCAAAGATTACAACAACTGGAAAACGGAATTATGGTTTGGGAAAAACTTAATGTTGCTCCATTACCAAAAATTTTACCTTTTCAAGATGTCGCACAATGGCAAAAATTGCTTTGGGGAATCATACCTACATTGACAGTGATTATAGCATTTGTGCTCAATTTTCACTTGCTTTTATTAAGATTGTTGAAATATAAAGAGGTTAGATTACCGGATTATTTAAAAGTACCTTTTACAATCAAAAACATACCTTGGAGTTTAATTGTACTACTACATATATGGTCAATAATTTTAGTAATCATCTCAATTATTGGTCTTTATTTATTATACATTAAAAATGATGCCCACCATAGTCCAGAGAATGTAAGTATAGCTTATTATGACGCTCTTGATTTCAAGGAATTTAAAAAGGCACATAGCTATATTGACGTAAAAAGTAAACTTTCCCTTGATCAATATATGCTAGAGGTTTCAGTATCTGACGGATTATTAAGTTCTTATGGTAAGCTAGACGAAATAAACACTCAAATTGTATCATCTACTGATAGCACAGCTATCGTTCAAGTCTTAACAAAATGGATTACTCCATTGAAGAAATTAGAAAAAACCACGAATATTTCTACAGTAAAACGTGATGGCAATTGGTACATTCAATTACAGGAAAAAGATCCAGATCTTCCTCCAGATCAATTCATAAGTGTTAATCAAACAGATTTTTATAATCAAGGAAGACGCAAGGCAACGGTAGAAAAAACGTTTCACGAGGACGTACTTAAACAACCAGAACTTCAACTACTCAATAGCAAACTTGTTAAAAATGATGGACAGTATTATTTACTTGGTGAGGTACAAAATATAGATAATGTTCCTGCAGATGTTGTTATAAATGGCACTATTTACGATAACAGCAATAAAGAGCTAGCTAGTTATAATGCTCAATACGATTTAAAACACAAACTGTTACCTAAAGAGATCAGCAGTTTCAAAATCAAGTTTGAAGGTATCGCCTGGCAAAATACCAAAGACAGTATTCCGTCAGGATTTGATCCAGACCATTATACACCTATTAATTTTGAAAGTGAACCGCAGGTTTTTAATCTTCAAGCTGCTGGTAATGTAGCTATAACTGATTTGTATAAAGCACTAACTATCAATGAGCTTCATTTAAAGGGAGATAAATTGTCAGGCTCCTTATTCAATGCGGGCAATCAACAAGTAACAGTACCTCAACTACTAATATCCTATTATGATCAACATTCAAATCTAGTTTGGGTAGAACATCATTTTATTACTGATGCGATAAGACCGCAGCGCAAGTCAAATTTCGAAATTAAACTTACTGATCTCAAAGAATTAAAAATCATTAATTCAAACATGTCAAATTGCTATGTAAATGGATTACCCAATCCTAATTACCATACTAGTTATGATGACAAAGTTGAACATGAATTAACACCTACAAGTAATAGCGAAATCCCATATATTAAAATAGAGTTGAACAGTTATATAGGTAATCCTAATTAATGATTTTAAGAAACTCACATATCCTGATTATGATAGTGACTTTGCTTATGTCAAGCAAAGAACATCCGTATGTGGATCCTACATATCGATTGATAAACACAACTACTGAATACCTTGCAGGAGATAACATTGTCCTAGAAATAAGTACCACCACTGATGACATTCCTTTACTTAAAATAATGGGTAATCAAGGCATTATTCTAATTAAGCCTATAAAAAACGACGCCTATTTAAAATATCCAATATCTCAATTTATCTCAAATGAAGCTGGTGTGTTTTATTGGAAATTACTTCAAACTAATTTGGAAGGTAAACTTAAAATTTTACCTAAAAACATACATCACATTGAGAGTTATGTTGGTCCACCTACTTTAGAAGCTAGTAAGGATGATTTTACTATGATTACTATTCTTCCGGTTGATGAATTTGATAATCCTCAGTTGGACAGTACTACTGTTACTCTTAAAAACTTTATAGACTTCAAAAAAGAGGAAAAAGATCTTATGATTAATGACCTTTTTACGTTTGATAATCTCAATGCTCCTACATCTACTGGTAAATTAATTACGTCGGTCACATCGGGAAATGTATCCAGTAAGGAACACACGATTGATATAATGGCTGGTAGAGCTGTGGATTTTACGCTTTCGCGAAAGCGTAATCACCCATATGCAGATGGTAATCAAACACTACAACTCATTACCTCATCAATTACCGACCGTTATGGAAATACAGTTTCTGATGGTACGCTTGTTACTTTATACGTTCAAACGGAAAATGGAACAACTAGACAAACCACTGCAACAACTATTAACGGAGTAGCAACAGCAAACCTACTTCATCCAGAAAAAGCCGAGTCATGGGAAGTACGTGCCCTAATCCCTAATATGGCTGTAAGCAATTATGTGAAAATTGAATTTTTACCAGCTATCAAAGATTTTGATATTCAGATTACGGGTAGAAGTATAAAGGTCACATCACTTACTAGTTTCCTAGGCCAAATCATTCCAGACGGATTTACAGTCGAGGCAATTATAGTTGGAAATGATAGCGACCATAACTTAAATAAAGGAACCTTAAACGGTGATGTTACATTTTATCTAGACCCAAACGTGTTTGAAAAAGGAGACTATGATATTAAAATTACAGCTGGTGGAATCGTGAAACATCTTAAAAACGTAGCTGTTGAATAACTTTAGCGTAAATATATTACGATCTGGACTGGTTTTACTTTACCTAGGACTTATAGCCTGTGTAATCCTAGCGATAGGAAGCGTATACAGTTATTTAAATACTGGGGCAGATCGCAGTAAAATGCTACATACTGAACAGTTAGAACAACGCACTTATCGACCTATAATAACTTGGGATACAACAGCAGTAAAAGGTAGATCCGTTAATAAAACCATGCT